>CBFICN010000023.1:0-29132 GCA_965661045.1 uncultured Myxococcota bacterium | reverse complement strand
CCCCACTCATCGTCGAACGAGTAGAATCTGGAAGCGAGGAACTGTACCACATTGTATTTGGCAGCAAATATTTTATTGCCGCCAACATGCTTGGACTGGAAAGCTTACCCGGCCTTATATTGCAATCACAGCATAGTAATACAGTGCAGGATTTTTTGGGTTCCACCGTCTTCAATTGGGATCATTTGGATGAAATAGAATGTGCAAAAGCTTATCAGTGGCTGAGATCTGTTTGTAATTACAGCGTTGATCAAATAGCCAAACTTCGACACATCAGTCGCCCCGTTATTGGAAATCAACTGCGTTTACTGAAGCTCCCAAAGTTGATTCAAGAATATTTACAGCAAGGACATCTCAACAAAAGTCAATGCTTCTTGTTGCTCAAACTCAAGGATGTACAAGAACAAGTGACACTCGCCAAAGAACTGGTCACCGGAACATACTCCGTACGTGAGTTAAAACGAATTGTTGAAAAACGATTGGAGGACTCAGCGACTCCCACTCCTCAAAAGCCAGATTCAAAACTCACAATCACTGTATCAGAACATAGCATTGAAATAACTGTCGACTCTCCTAATACAAAAGAACGTCTCCTAGATTACTTACAAGATTTCTCTTAAACTGAGTACATGTGAAACCTTTAAAGATTCTAGAAGAAACGAACCGAGACATTGACTACGCTGGCGACGTCATTGTTTCCAACACCTACCGTGGAACAATGTTCTGTGAAGGCACGTTGTTTGTTAACGCAAAAGGGACAATCATTGGAGAGGTACATGCACAGCGAGCACACATCGTTGGTTGTGTAAAAGGCTTTCTTGAAGCAAAAGAACACGTTATCTTTACGGGTGGATCTCATTTTGAAGGCACATTGGATGCTGGTAACCTCGTCTCAGCATTGAACTGCACCATCATTGGAGAGATTCGAGTAACGCCCAATACCAATCAGATTGCTGAACATACTGGAAAAGGTAAAGAATTATGACCACAATTATCGTTATGGCTGGTGGAACTGCAAGTGGAAAGACAAGTATTGCAACTGCATTTGCAAAGAAGCACGAGTGTCTCATCATTCATCATGACAGATACTATAAAGACATTCTATTCCCACCAGATGCCAACTTTGATGAACCCAATGCATTGGACAATGACCTACTTGGAGAACATCTCAAACAGCTCAAATCTGGTCAGGCGGTCGAGCTACCCATCTACCACTTCCCAACCCATCGACGGTTGGCAGAAACAGAACGCGTAAAACCACAGAAACTCATCATTGTAGAAGGAATCTTAACGCTGGCGGCTCCACAAATTGCTCAACAGGGTGACGTCCATATTTTTGTGGATGCTCCAGATGACATCCGACTGGCCCGCAGACTTGAACGCGATGTGGTAGAACGTGGGCGCAATGTAGAGGGTGTTATCGAGCAATACATGGCCACAGTTCGTCCGATGCACTTCTTGCATGTCCTCCCCTCACAAGAACAGGCGCAACTCACATTGGATGGGGTTGTCCCGCTTTCAGAGAGTGTTGAACGAATGGAACGCCACCTTCAAGACCACGGCATATTGTAAGACCTGACGACGCTTATTTCGCCACATCCGAACCAGGTGACAACTGAATTTGAAAAGACCACTGGACTGAAGTTTTGTCTGGGTCTTCAGCAATCACAGTAATTGTGTACGCCCCACCCGGCTCTTTTGTGGAACCGGTATAGGACAACCGTCCGGTATTCGAAATTGTCATCCCTTGTGGCGCCCCTTTCAAACGATACGATATCTTGTCTCCATCTGGATCAACAGCTTGGACCGTGTACCCATCAATTTTGGTAATGGTACGTGGGTCTCGAAGCCATTGTGGTGGTGCATTTTCAATGGTTGTCGAAATTGACCGCTGCGATTCCAATGTTCCATCTTTCACAATCAATGTCGCAACGACCGTGTCGCCCTTTTTGACTTTTCGACGCAACGTTTTGCCTTTCTCAGAGATCAACTCTTTGTCGTTGACTGTCCACGTCACCTCTTCACGAGTTGCATCCCCATCTTGATCAAATGTTTCATACTCAATACCGATTGTGTCGGAATAGATGTAACCATCTTTATCGAACTCCAAAGACACCACACTGGGTTGATGATTCAGTTTTTCTGGTTCAGGCAGTTCTTCTTCCACAACCTTTTCGACAACTGGCTCTTCGACAACTGGTGTACTGATCTCTTCAGACTGGCAAGCCAACAACATCCAGATAGAAAGCATAACTTCTCCACATACCATTGAATTTCAATAGGTTTATTGTATTTACTTTTTCTTAATTTTACTGAGGACATCCAATAAGTTCTTCATGGGAATCACCTCTGCAAACAGTATAACGCGATTGAGCACCCTCTTTGGAAGCGCCTCTGTGGCTCCAGCATACTTCTTAGACACGGCAAATACAACATTGCTTGGTGCCGCATCAATCAACGACAACACCTGTTTTTTACGCCAAAAACCAACAATATTGAGGTAGGCTATCTGACTTGGGTCAGCTGTATGAGTCAGTTTATAATTCGGAATCAGCACCTGCTGTTCCCCTAGATACAAAACTTCTCCTTCTTCGAGTTTCCACCCCCGATCTTTCTCATGAAACCGTTGTTCAAACCACTCTTCGGTGTTGGATTTCCAAAGCCCTTTCAATCGATAATGGCTTTTCAACCCCGTTCCATGAGTCAACCGCATACTCTTCTCTGTTTTGCGCTTCTTACCCCAGAGCAACTTGGCTTCCAATGTCCACTGCCCCTCAAACAATGGCAGCAAGGGCAAGAACATTGCAAACTGCAAACCATACCGATTGGACTGAGAGAGTAAACTTTGTGGGCCGTCTATCAACAACTCCACTCTATCTTCCCGTTGCCACACCCTAAAAAGAAGGCGATAGAACTTGATGCGGCGAAAAAGCATCGCCAACCACTTCGCCGAAGGTTTGTGCAAAACAACATGAATGCTTTTGGCATACAACAACAGCGACTGACACAAAATCAAATTGTAGCGATGCAAGACATCCAGAGGTTGTTGCATTTTGGGAAGTTCCACCAACCTTTGCATGTCTTTGTGATCTGCGTACAAAAAATCCAAAACGTTTTCTATAGACTCACCCAAAGAGTCCGCAATCGTTTGAAGGATCATCTCCTTGCTCTGACGTCCAAAATTTGGCGTTTGCGTCGCCAATCCAACGTTGGCTGCGTGTACAAAGACGCGCCCCCTCAATTCGGCAGGCACCAAATCCGGATGAGAATCCAACGTGGGGGCTTCGAAGGTGGAATTGTCGATGAGAATTTTGGCCAGCCCTTTCCAGACTTTGTGTTTGACTTCCAAAGCCGTAATCGCCTGAATGGCTTCATTGACTTCACCCAATGTTTTCCCCTGATGGTTCTTCAAAAGCGTCAACAATTGTTGTGCCCTATCCTTCTGCAGTCGACTGTTTAAGGGAAGAAGTTTGGGTTCCAACACACGTCCTACGACCTTTACATTCAACAAATCATTTGTAAGCATCATGCCTCCGACGTCGTCGACTTGTGTACTCTTCAGCCGTATCCTGCGCCACAAGTTCATACAGAATCGCCTGCTTTCCCTCAGAGGGTCGCAAAATTCGCCCCAGTCGCTGTACGTGTTCTCGCACTGTTCCCGTACCGGACATCACGATGGCTACTTCGGCCGACGGCAAATCCACCCCTTCGTTAAGAACACGAGACGTAACCAATACTGGTAAAGAACCGTCGGTAAACTTCTCAATGAGGTGTCGACGCTCTTTAATTTTGGTTTGATGGGTAATACAAGGAATCAAAAACAACGAAGAAATGTGGTAAGCCGTCATATTGTCGTTGGTAAAGATGATCATTCGTTGGCCACGATGTCTCTGCAACAACCGATCCACCATCTCAATTTTACCCAATGCGCCTTGAGCAATCATCTTGGCTTGTCGATGCCCCAAGAATGCAGCCCTACCTTCTTTCGAACGAGCGGCCGTTTTGATAAAGGCATTCCAGCCACCACCACGCATGTTGATACTTTTCTGGTCAATAAAATCTGTATACGCCTTTCGATGTGCATCGTAGGCTTGCCGCTCTGATTCAGATAACGGAACCATGACCCTTTCGGTTTCATAGTCTGCCAAGAAATTTCCAGATAGTTCTGTAATCTCTTTTCGATACACCACGGGTCCAACGAAGGGTTCCAACAAAGATTCTCTGCCGTCCTCTCGTTCAAGTGTGGCAGTCAATCCAAGACGAAACGGAGCCAGAGAGCCTTTGGTCGCTTCTAAGTAGGCTGGAGCAGGCAGATGGTGCACCTCATCGAATATCAACAGGCAAAACCGATCTCCATACTTGGCTAGATATAAATGTGCAGAGTCATATGTAGTCACCGTTAAAGGCAGAATTTCATGATGACCACCCCCCAAAATTCCCACCTCTTGCTGAAACACAGTTTTTAGACGATCATACCATTGCCCGACCAAGTCCAATGTAGGTGCAACAACCAAGGTCGGTCTTTTCGTTCGAGCAATGCACATCTCGGCGACAAAGGTTTTGCCCGAACCTGTAGGCAAACAAACCACGCCCCGACGCTTATTGTTTATCCAGGCTTGTACAGCCTCAGACTGATATTGCCTGGGGGTTCGTTCAGTTCCTTGAGGTGCATCCAATGGCTTCCAAGTGGATGCGCCATCTGTGTAAGAGATATTCTCTTCGATGGCTTGATAGACCACTTCACTATACAAATGCGCTGGACCCCTAGGCATTTCCATACGCTGATCCCAACGAAACCCCGCAGGTAGGTTCTCAACGGTTGCCCCTTCAACCAGCAATGTTCCATCTTGAAAATGCAGTGTCCACGCCATACATTCATCCCAGTGTTGTGTGTCTCTACCATAGCATAGAGACTTGTAGAGCACCATGTAAACGGACAGGTTTTGACTTTCGGAGACCAAAAATGATGGTGTTGTATATACTCAGTGCAATGTTGTGGGCCCAAATGATAACCGACACACGCACGAGCTACCTTCAGTGGACGGAACGTCTCTCTGTTTCTGAGCATCCAGAGCCCGGATATCGTTATCTCAATGAGATGCACCTCCAAATTGCTGAGTCAATCAAGGAGTCCAGTAATATTATAGAACCAAATAGAATAGGAAGAACTGTAGAAAACCGAACAATATGGTCTTTTACTGTTAACCCATCAATATCCGAACATAATTCGGTATTTATTCTAGGCGGCATACACCCTCTAGAGTGGGTCAGTGTTGAAAGTGCGACAACACTGTTGATTCAACTCGCAAAAAATCCACCAAAGTATACCAAGGTGACCATTGTACCCGTCCTAAATATTGACCGGCGACTGGTGGTAGAACGCGACCTACTTAATGAAAATCGGCGATATCGACGAGTCAACGCCGGTGGTGAAGACCTCAATAGAGACTATGAAATATACAGAGATGCAAAAGCCATTTGGAGACACATTTTTCCGGAGAGATACACCACTTCATCTGAAGCTCTATCACAACCGGAATCCCAAGCCATCGACACACTCTTTCAACAACAGCGCTTTGATGCCTCAGTCAGCATTCACTCTTTTGGTGGATATATCTACTACCCTTGGGCTGGGCGCTATCACAAAACCGATGACTGGATAGAAATGCATCACCTTGGAACGTTGATGAAATCGGCACAATCCGGAAAACACCCGTACCACGTCAAGCAACTTTCACACTGGATGATCTACTTTCGGGCGCAGGGTACCGAACTGGATCACTTCTACGGAAAATACAATTCTCGAGCATTTCTCATTGAGAGCACCCGTTCCGGAATTGACTGGTGGAAACGCAGCGATTGGAAAGATCCGTTTAGACTATACAACCCGAGAGATCCGACGTTGGATATCACTCGCTGCACTGAAAGCATACAGGCTCTCATTCACCATTATGACTGGCTGGTTGACAATCCTGACACCGACTGCCCTTGCCAAGCACATTTGCGCGATTAAGTTCACGATTTAGAATCCCATATAGAAAAGAGGACGCAACATGATTGAAGTTCGAAATCTCAGTCGATACTATGGTGATTTTGCCGCCATATCCGACATCTCCTTCTCCATCCAACAGCATGAGGTCATCGGGTTTCTTGGCTTAAACGGTGCAGGAAAGTCGACAACCCTAAAGATACTGGCTGGACTATTAAGCCCTTCTACAGGAGAAGTATTCATCGACGGAATCAATTGGATTGAAAACCCAGATACTTTTCGAGCCAATATTGGCTTCCTACCAGAAGAACCACCCTTATACAAAGATATGACGGTGCGAGAGTTACTGGAATATTTGGCAAAACTTCGAAAGTTTCCAACTGTTGAACTCAAAGAGAGAATCCATACCGTCCTCAACCTATGCCAATTGACCGATCGAGCCGAGCAAATCGTTGCCGAACTATCCCTGGGATACCGAAAGAGAGTCGGCATAGCCCAAGCGATTGTACACAAACCAGCATTGGTCATTTTGGATGAACCCACCAGTGGACTCGACCCACAGCAAATGGTCGAACTGAGACAGGTCATCCGTGGACTGAGCACTGAGGCGACGGTTTTATTGAGTTCTCACAACCTCACAGAAGTGGCAGAAACCTGTGATCGCTTACTGATTCTGCATGAAGGAAAACTGATTGCCGAAGGAGATCGAGAGAGTCTATCTCAGAAGATGAACGCATCAGTACAGTCTGTTGATATACTATTTTCAAAGAAACCAGATCACATCAATAAAATCCAAACAATGTTAGGAAATAGTGTAAACTTCACAGAGTTGGAATCCAAAACCATTGCCCACTGCACAACTTCCGAAGGAACCCCTGCACTGATCACAAATCTCGTCACAGAGGGCATTGAAATACACCAAGTCACACCCACACAGTCTGAACTTGAACAGATTTTCCTATCCCTAACTGGAGGCACACAATGACGACCGTTGTTCTCATCGCCAAGAAAGAACTGAGGTCCTATCTCAATACATCTTGGGGAATCACAATATTTGCCATCATTTTGTTGCTCGATGGTCTATTGTTCAACGCCTTCGCCTTGGGCTCTTCCCCACGCTATTCAGCAGATGTACTGGAAGATTTCTTTTATTTCTCCTCCGGCACAACCATGATCGCTGGCATCTTACTGACGATGCGACTGCTGGCAGAAGAACGACAACAAGGTACCGATGCCCTATTGCTGACCGCCCCCATTCAAGAGAGTCACATCATTTTGGGAAAGTATGCTGGTGCCCTCTCCTTTTTATTGTTGATCACCTTAACCACCATCTACATGCCTCTGTTGATACAACTCAATGGCAAAGTGTCTTGGGGACAGATTTTCGCAGGCTATGTGGGCCTAACCTGCATTGGCTCAGCCACCATCGCCATTGGCACCTTTGGCTCAACCATCTCGAAGAATCAACTGTCGGCAGCCATTACTTCGGCAGGCATTCTGGTTCTCTTTTTATTGGGCTGGTTGCTCGGTAAAGTCACTGCCCCACCCTTTGACACTGTCTTTTCCTACTTGGCCTTCTTCGACAAACATTTTCAACCATTCATGAGTGGCAAAATCAATTCAGAAGCCCTGGCATTTTATCTCTCGATCACCTTTGCGTTCTTACTCTTGTCCGTTCGCGTGATCCAAACACGCAGACAACACTAACGGAGGACACATGTTTGGCTATCGCACACTGTACATTGTTGGTCTATTCTTACTGGTAACAGCCGATCGAATTTTGGGTTTGGAACACAGTTTCTCCTCTTTCACGTTGGGTATTGGAGTACTCACGTTGATTGGAGCCGCCTTTACAGCCCACAAGAAACAGGACAATCCTTTGCCCGCCGTGTTTATCTGCCTATCTTTGGCTGGATATGTGGCCTGGTGGACAGGTGGCATTCAAGGACAACTGTGGTTCTCCGTAGAAGAGGATTCACTGTTGCAGTGGCAAGCCTTCTTTCAATCTCTCGGTGCCATTCTGTTGGTCACCAGTCTCATCCCCACGGTAATGCTCCACAGTCTGCTGTCTCTCGGTAGACACCACACCTCCAACGCCAAAGTAAAGTCTCAAGCGTTGTTGTGGACTGGAACCACTTTTCTACTCTTGTCATTGTTTCCACTCAACTATATTGCGCACGACACCAATGTACGTTGGGATTTGGGGTACTTCAAAACAGCCACACCGGGAGAGTCGTCTATCAGTCTGGTCGACAATCTATCTGAACCAGTCACGGCCTACCTGTTCTTTCAACTGGGCATGGACGTGACCGAAGAAGTACGCACCTACTTTGATCAGTTGCCCACCGACAATTTGGAAGTTCGCTACGTGGACAAAGACATTGAGCCCTTGCTCGCTAAAGAACTCGGCGTTCAAAGCAATGGCACGATTGTCCTAACGGCTGGAGAAGGAGACAGTCGCAGTATCGAACGCATCAACATTGGGAAAACACTGTCATCGGCCAAACGCAAACTCAAAAAGATGGATGAAGAGTTCAGAGAAGCCCTGTTGAAACTGACCAAAGATCCGAACACGCTGTACTTCACCACCGGACATGGAGAACTGTACTGGAAAGTACAAGATGATGAAGACAACAGTCGCAAAATATCTCTGCTCAAACGAGGATTGAAAGCCTCAAACTTTACCATCAAAGAGCTGTCCATCGCCAACGGACTGGCAAATGAAGTGCCTGAAGATGCGACTGCAGTGGTCATTCTCGCCCCTCAATCTGAGTTCTCTGAAGCAGAAGTGCAAACCCTCATTGAATTCTGGAAGAGTGGAAAATCAATATTTGTCGCGTTGGAGCCCAATGGTCCGACCCTAGCCCCATTGCTCACGGCACTGAATGTTTCTTTCGATCCAACACCCCTAATGCACGGAAGCATTTATATGCCAACCGCGTCAAGAGCATTGCCAATCCACAAAAGAAACCTCATCACCAACAAGTTTTCCACCCACGCTTCGGTGACGACACTGTCTCGGTACAACAAAGTCATGCAACTCATTTTCTCTGAAGCGGGTTCGTTAAACAAACTTGAAGGTACGGCCAAAGTCACCACCATCATCAAATCTCTCGAGGACACTTGGAAAGACAGTACCCCAAACCTGGTACAAGACACAACCGAGAAAGGAGACCTTTGGTCATTGGGTGTAGCAGTTGAACAATCCACAAAGGACAAAGAGTCTAAGGCAGTCGTGTTTGCAGACGCGTCTTGGTTGACTGATGACTACTTGGGCAAGGGGTTCACCGTGGGACAACAAACCATTCAACCTCATGCCATCACGCTGTCCGACACACTCTTTTGGTTGACGGATCAAAAAGAGTCAGCAGGTACCGTCAACAATGAACTCGATGTCAAAATCCAGCACAGCAAAGAAGGTCAAGGGTGGATATTCTTTGGAAGCAGCGTTGTCGTGCCATTCTTACTGCTTGGTTTGGGTCGATGGAGAATCACAAGACGGAAATCCAACAGACATGGAGATGAGCAATGAAAACATTGATTGTACCCAGCAGCATTCTATTACTGTCTTTGGGCGGGGCTTGGATGCGATTGACCGCAGAACCAGACAAAATTGGAGACAACGAGGTGTTGGTCATGGCCAATCAACCGACCAATATCGAGTCCATCGACTGGGTGTCACCCAAGCAAGAAGTGCGCATTTCTCAGCGCACAGACGACATTGGGACATACCTCTGGGTTGAATACGTTGACAAGAAAATTTCAGAAGACCACCAGCAGAAATATTTCATCGCCGGTAAAAATGGCGACAAAATGTTGAGCAACCTCTCACCGCTGATCGGTATTCGAAAGTTAGAGGGGTCCACCAGCCTAGAAGAAATTGGACTCGATGAACCCAGTGCAACATTGACTGTCACCAGCAATGGAATCGCTCGCCAGTTTAGCATCGGAGATGAGGCCTATGGCACCAAAGACCTCTATGTCCGAGATGACAAAAGCAACGAACTGTTTTTGATCGATGACTCGAAGCTCCGACAAATCCGACAAGCCCGCACAACTTTACCAAACCGTGCGCTGTTTGCCAAGGATACCAAAACAGTAGAAGCAGCCACTGTGCAGTGGAACGGAGCGTCTTTGGCACTGACCCATCAAAATTGGCAAGACCCCAAAAACGCTTCTTGGATCTATGACGACTCACCAGAAGCCGATGCCACACAGATCCAAACTTGGTTGACCAAAGCGTTGCGGGTCTCTGTATCGCGCTCGGCATCACCAGATGAAGATCTCAATGGACTGGAAGATCAGTTTTCACTCCAGTTCACTTGGGGCGACGAAACCGTCACTGCAACCTATGCTCGAAACTCAGTCGACGATTCTTGGTGGGCGAGCACTCCATCTACTCGAGGATACGTTCGTGTTTCTGGACGTACACTCGATGGATTGTTTGAAGATCTACCCACGTTGTTTGAATAAATCAATCGACAATCCGAATCACCACAGCAGTCACGTTGTCTTGACCACCAGCATCCAGTGCTGCATCTGTCAGGACGAAGGGCAACTCTTCAACAGGGTTTTCGGCCATCAAACTGGCAATGGAGGAATCTTCCAACACATCCGTCAGTCCATCCGTACACAGCAATAAGACATCATCAACATCCACTGGACGTGTACTGGTCACCGGCTCAATCGCGCCTTGAGCACCAATAGACTGAGTCAAGACATCTCTTGAAGGGGCCAGTTTAGCCAATTCAGGCGTCAACCGTCCTGCGTCAATCTCCTTTTGAACCACCGTGTGATCTCGAGTTAAGCGACGCAATTTACCACCTCGGTATAAGTACAAGCGACTGTCTCCAACATGAGAAAAGTGGGCGATGGAGTCTTCTACCAGCACCATTGTCAACGTTGTTTCCATCCCTTTACAACTCGGCACCATTTCCGAATGGTTTCGAATTTTGGTGCAGGCTTGACCCATGGCGTAGCGCAATCTCTCCCGCAAAGACTCCTCTTCATCCATGATATCCCGGCTCAACCGAGTCTCATCCGGGTCTACTGCCGTCAGCACAACTTTCTGAATGGTCTCCACAGCCTTTTGACTGGCAACATTGCCGGCAGCGTGACTGTGACTGCCATCTGCCACCACAAACAGTGAATTCTCCACATCCACCAAGAAAAAATCATGGTTGACAGTGCGTTCACTTCCTAGAGTGGAATGTCCAAAGGCTTCAATGTGCATAGCAGTTCCTCATCTTGTTGTACCTGTCTCAATTCTGTATACAGATCAATCAGACTTGCAAAGTACAATATCTAACGGTGAACGGACTTGAAACAAGCAAATTATGTATCAAAATGCACTACGAACCTAGCCTTTAAAACAATATTGTCAGCCGATAAAATATCTGTACAATAGATCCTTTCGCTCCAGAATAATTACGACTGCCCACATCCTGATCTCCAAACAATAAAAAATGGCAAATACAGTACACATTGCATGCTCGATCGAGTACATTCTTTACTGAATGATCGTTCACTTTGAGACCCATGTCACACTTTCCAGCAACAAACACAATCGTTGACTCCTACCGCATTGTCCAAGAGATTGGACGGGGTGGCATGGCACGAATTTTCGAAGCGGAACACCTATACACCAAGCAACGATGTGCCCTCAAGATTTTGGCGCCCAGCGAAGAAGCCTACCGTATGTCAGAGCGTTTCTTGCAAGAATTCCGCGCCCTGTCTAGATTGGAGCACCCAAACGTACTGAAGGTTTTCGAGTGTGGCACCTTTCAAGATCGACCTTATTTCTCGATGGAACTGCTGGATGGAACCACATTAAAAGATTCGATTCCAAAGTGGATGCACCTCCCTTCAACGGAACGATTCTCCAAAACACGACATGTCTTGTTGCAAATGGCATCTGCCTTGGACCACATCCACCAACGGGGTTGGGTTCATCGCGATGTCACCCCTGCAAACATCATGCTGCTCAAAGATGGGTCGGTCAAACTGATGGACTTCGGCGTCATCAAAATTCCCGGCACCGAACAAACAGTCGCTGGTGAGATGATTGGCACCATCGCCTATATGGCGCCAGAACAGATTCAAAACAAAGCCTTGGACTCCAGAACAGACTTGTACTCTCTTGGGGCATCTCTATACTTAATGCTCACTGGAAAGCGGCCCTTTTCAGCGAGAACATTGGCTGGCTATATTCAGAAACACCTCACAGAAAGCCCAACGCCACCGAGCACCTATGCACCGATGATTCCAGCAGACTTAGAACAAGCCTGTTTGCGTCTGTTGCAAAAATCGCCCACAAATCGTTTTGCTTCCGCCAATCACCTACTGCAGTATATTTCACTATCAACAAGCATCATCAAAGATCGAAAACTCTTTGGACGGGCGCAGGAAATGCACCAAATCCAAGAGAGCATCGCCAATCTTTCCCGCGGACAAGGTGGCATCATCTTACTGGAAGGTGGTCATGGCATGGGAAAAACTCGATTGCTCCAAGGGGCATCGTACCTACTCAACCAGTTCAAGATTCCGCACAATTTGTGCAACAGCCACTCTCCACAACAACCAATGTACGACACCTTTCAAGGTCTATTTACCGAGTTGTCTACATCAGACCGCACCAGCGTCTTTGTCCGCGAAAATATCGCCGGTGACGACAGTTGGGAACTGTATTCATTGTTGCGAAGTCACTTGGGTGAGCAAGCCAGTCGGTGTCTACTGTTTGACAACCTTGAATTGGCTGATGAAGGGTCTCTGCGCCTACTCGAGTTTCTCCTGTTCTCCACACTCGATGAATCCCTGCCATTGCTGTTCATCGTGACTGTGGACACCGACTCTGAAAAGAAAATTGTGCAAGAGATTCTCGCCAAACGAACGGACCCATTCGAAACCAAACGAATCTTAGTCCCTCCCTTGCAACCCGCCGCCGTTGAAGAATGGTTGCTTTGTTTTGCGTTGAATGAGCCCAATATCGCAACGATGGCAACACGGTTGCACACGGAAAGTGAAGGTGCACCATACATTCTCAACGAGATGGTCAAAGCCTTGCATACATTGAACATTTTGCCGTCAACGATTCGTGGACACATGCAGATATCAAAAGAAGACATTGGGACTGTTCCTCTACCATTGCCGGCATTCATTCAACGCACCATCCTCGATCGAATCCAAAAACTTCCACCGTTTGAACGGGCAATCATCGAATTTTTAACGGTGTCGGAACAGGGAATCCCTTTTCGCTTACTGCTCGACATCATTCATGAATTCGTAAAAGGGATGCAGAATTTACACCCCACCGTATTGCAAAAAACATTGGACAGGCTCATCGAACTGGACATGGTAGAAATTCGAGAGCATGACGGTGAACACATCGTAGAGATCGCACACCTTTGGTACCGTGAGGTATTCTTGCCAAACCTAAAAGAATCTCGTCGACAACGATACCATCACTGTCTAGGAATTGCCTTAGAACGACACCACTTGCACAACATTCCCCGCGTTGTTGAAACGTTGTCCTACCATTTTGAACATGCACGCTCCTATGGAAAAGCCTACGCCTACCTGTGGCAATCCGCCACCAAACTGAGACAGTGCTCGTTGTTTTCAAAAGCGAGAGAGTATTTGGAGCGGGCAATTCGGATTGAACCCAAAGCCCGGGCACACCTAGCGCTCTATGAAGCCAATGAAAAACTGGCTGAAATATACCTGTCACATTCTTTTTTGTCCCATCAACTCAACGATTCCATCAACGCAATCGAAAAGGCCAATCTGGCAGACCAGATTGCTGGAGAACAACACAACGTGGTCTTGTTGGCTCGTGTAGCCACAGAAAAGGCCCGTCAAGCGCGAGATTTGTACAAACTTCAAGAAGCCGATCTGCAAATCAAAAGAGCCTTGCGCTACGCTGACGAAGCGGGACAACCCAGCCTCTCCATCCTCCCTCTCTACGAAAATGGAGCCTTGCTTTGGGAAGCAGGACAACCTGAAAAGGCCCGTTCTTTGTTCGAGCGCTCATTGGAACTCAGTGAGCAACTGCATTACACCTTCGGGATTGCAAAAGTCAACAATGGTCTAGGGGTATTGGCGATGAGTCTGGGAGACAGTGCACAAGCCCGAAAATCTTTTGAAGCCGCCATCAAGCACAGCAGTTCTCAACATCGAATTGAAGACTTGGTCATCGCCAGAACCAACCTGTCTGAATTGTTTCACTGTATTGGGTACTTTGCAAAGGCGATTCAACTGTTGAACGCAACGATCAAAGAGTCTCTAGACTTTCGCTTTGATTTTGGTGTCAGCATCGCCCTGCGACACTCCGCAATCTTACACATCGATTTGGGTCGATACTCTGAAGCCAAAGAACAGGCCCAGACAGCACTGGATCTCAATCGGTCACAACACAACCAGCAAGAGTACTTAGCGGCTTTGGTCGTGTGGTTGCGCTGTCACTTTTCTGCTGGGAACTGGGAAGATGTTGGAGATCGACTTCAAGAAGCATTGGATTTGCTCCCGCTCTACGACTCTGAAGGCTACAGTCCAATCGTTCTCTCTTGGCAGGCTCGAATGCTGGCAAAGTTGCACAACAACATCGAAGGTGCCACTGTTTTATTGAACATTGCCGCTCAAAGAATTAAACCCAATCGAAAATTTCAAGAAGTTCGTTGTCTATTGAACATTGCCCGTGCTTGGAAAACCTGTGGAAATTCTGAACAATCCATTCACTTTGCAAATGGCGCCTTGGCTATCGCAAACAAGAGTGGTTATCGATATTATGCAATGCGTTCAAGACAACTACTGAGCACCCTCGTTGTCAATCCAAAGGACCGTATGCGACACCACGCCATTGCCGAGTCTCTTACGCGCTCTTTGGCAGCTTCGTTAAGCAAAGTGGATGCTGAATCCTTCCTCGCCCGAAACATGGTCTAATTCCCCTTGAAGACACAACCAAGCAACATCGCGCCACCTTCTGTCGGTTCTACCATCGGTTCCTACACACTTGTTGAGTCTATTGGCCTGGGTGGGAATGCCTCTGTTTTTAAGGCAACTTCTGACACCTTTGGTACCGTAGCCATCAAGGTGCTGCACCCAGGAAAATTGAGCGATTTAGACATACGACGTTTCCACCGAGAATTCCAAGCGATGAAGGTTCTGGATCATCCCAATATCATTCAAGTGTTTGAAAGTGGGATGCACGGTGTGTACCCCTGGATGAGTATGGAATTGGTCAGTGGTGGAGACCTCACTGCCTATATTGATCGCTGGAACGATCAATCTCCCAATACTGAAAAACTTCAAGAAATCGAAAAGGTGATTGGGCAACTGTGCTTGGCCCTACAGCACCTCCACAGTAAACGCATGATCCACCGAGATTTAAAACCGTCAAACATTTTGTTGACTGAACGTGGTCAAGTCAAACTGACGGACTTTGGTGGGGTCAAAGCCCCCCACAGTTTTAAAACAGACCTGACAACGTTGGGTGCACTGGTGGGAACCGTCGCCTTTATGGCGCCCGAGCAAATATTGGGAGAACCCCTAGATCAACGAACAGACTTGTACAGTTTGGGTGCAATTCTCTACATGTGTTTGACGGGTTCAAAACCGTTCGAAGCCAAAAGCATTGCCGAATATCTCGCAAAACACCTAAGTGAAGAAGCTCCCAACCCCACCATTCGCAGCCCTGAAACACCAGAGCACTTGTCTGATTTATGTGGTCGCCTGTTGCAAAAAGACCCTGAAAACCGACCTTCTACAGCGACGGATATACTGGCCTTTTTACGCAATCAGGGTACTGGAAGCCATCCGTTCGGCACACGTAGATTTATAGAACAAGCCCTATCTTGGATCGACCAGAATCCCACCGGCATCTTGTGGCTGCACGCCCATCATGGAATGGGATTGAAAAGCGTCTTTCAATACATCGTTCAACATCTAAAAAACACAGGCGTGAAAGTTGTTCTGGGCTATCAAATCCCCGATACAAAAGACCCCATTGTCCTTGTATGCACCTCGCACATCGAAAAAGTCCCAACCCAGTTCTTTACAACGCTCAAGAAGCGAATCGCAGCGGGACAGTCGATTCTGTGCATCATCAACACACCGGACAAATGGAGCGTGTTCAAGCAGTACCTACAGGTGCCCACACAAGCCTACAGCATGCCTAGGCTAAGCGAGGCACAAATACAGCAATTGCTGTACCCGTTCGGTCTATCAAAACTGGGAATGCAACTCATTGCCCGCAGACTACACGGACTGTACAAAGGACGTGTCGAATACATTCAAGAGGTCCTTCAGCACCCTTGGATTCATACGCTCCGGACGCTTTCATCAAACGATCTACAGCGAATCGCAATTCCATCGTCCAAATCTTGCCTATCGCAACAATCTCGGATGTGGAACACTGTCTCCCCTGCAAGCAAACCAGTCCTTCACGCACTGTTGGTGTTTGCAGAACCGATCTCCATCACCAACCTCAGTCGCATTGTCGATATCTCTTCTGATCAACTCATGGGACTGATCGAGTGGTTGGAGCATGAACAGTGGATAGAACGACTCGAATTCGATCTCAACCAGCAAGTCCAGATCCACCCAATACGCTTTGGGGGGATTTTATATCGACTAATACCAACCGTAGAACAGCAACATTGGCATCAAAAAATCGCCTCGTTTTTACAGCAGAAAAGTCGACTGCGGACTGAAGATCGTCTGCGTATTCTCTACCATCTTGACCAACTGGAACCATCACGAGAGGCCAACAACCAACGATTTCGACTCATCAAGGTCGCGATGAAACGCTACAAGTGGCAGGACTGTGTAGATTTTTTGGAACACATACACGAAACGTTCCTAACAAAGAAAGAACAACTCGAGTTTCACCGTGCCGCCTGTGAAGTCTACTTTCAACTCCAAGATGCAACTCGGTGTGAACGTTCGGTGCACTTTTTGCTCAATGAACCAACCATCCCACCTGAAGAACACCAGCGCCTACAACACAAACAATTCATCTTAAAGCATCAACAATGCCCTTTCGATGAAGATGACAACTCGCTAGACTCAGTACTTTTACAAAGCAACCCTTTAGACGTACAGCATCGCCAATCGTTGATCTTACGGGGCATCCAACACTGCTATCAACGGCGATTTGATGAGGCCTCGAAACTATGGAACACTGTGTCTACTCCCCATGAAGGCGATCTCTCAGAGCAACAGGCGGAATTGGGCTTGGCATTCATCGAAAGTCTCAACAATCCAACAAGCACACGCTTTCTGGAAAGAATGAATGAATTTCTCGAGAGCCACACCGAACCGTGGAAACTGTGGTTGTATGAATGCTTATTGGTCACGGGGCGTTGGGATGATTTACAAGAACACCTGTCTGAGCGACGGGCCTTCGAACGGTCTGGCCAGTTGGAACGAATTTTTGAAACATGGATGGACTACTTGTTTGGCAACGCCCCCCGTGCACGAGAAAGAATGGAGCAATTTAACAATTTGGATGGTGCGTACACGAAATATTCTGACATCAGACAACTGCTGCACATTGTTCGACTGCAAAAAATACTGCACCTTCCGTTGGTCACGCCCCTCATTCGTTGGTCCAGTCTCGGGCAAACAATCGAGTTTCATCAACAGCAATGGTCAAGCATCCAACAAGGCATCTACCCCTTGGACAAACTCCCTATTTTTTGGCAGTATGATCTCTTATTGTTTGACGCAGCCTCGAAAGCCCAAAGCAAAGACGAAAAGTTCCGCTTGTGGTCTCAACTGTCAAGCAACGCCCATGGAATTCGTCTACAAGTCTCCAAACGATTTTCCAAAGACAACAATGCGTCTGAATGGGTTGAAATTCACCAACAAACCTTGCGCGACTGTGCTAGACATATGACGTGTGACATTCACATCTGGCAATAATACAGAGGTATACTTTGAGTGATGACAACCTAATCATTGGTGGCTTGGAAATTCAACCCGGCGTCTACATTGACAATTACCGGTACCATTCCAAAATTGGCTTCGGCGGGATGGCTGAAGTACTGCTTGGCTACGATCCAAGCAACAGTCCCTTTGCCATCAAAGTTCTCAAAGCCAATCGATTCAAGGCCGGTAGACGTCGATTCTCTAGAGAGTTTAGAACCCTCTCCAAGATGAACCACCCCAACGTCATTGCAGTCGACTCTTACGGTGACATCTATGGGCATCCCTACATCGCGATGGAGTACATCAAAGGAACCGACCTCCACAAAGAAATCCGACAGTTTAGAGATTGGCCACTGGCCGAACGCTGGACACGGGTCAGACAGATTTTGATCGATATCAGTCAAGGACTCGCCCACATTCACAGCCACGGAATCGTCCACCGAGACTTAAAACCGTCCAACATTTTGATCGACGAAAATGGCCGTTGCATCATTACCGACTTTGGAATCGTCAAAGAATTGAACAACGATGTGGAAAAATCAACGGTCAGGGTTGGAACTTGGGCCTATGCTTCACCTGAGCAAATCACAGGACAAGATTTGGATCACCGCTCAGACTTGTATTCTTTGGGCATCATTTTGTATGCAATGCTCTGCTCTAGACGCCCCTTCGCCGCCAGCAATATGGCAGGGTACAGCAAATTACACAGCGAACAAAGCCCACGTCCTCCATCTGATTTCATTCCGGAAATCCCAACGGTCTACGAAGAAATCTGTCTGAAATTACTGGAGAAGTCACCACAAGATCGCTACCAATCAGCCCATGAAATATTGATTGATCTCGGTGAAGTCAAAGGACAAAAGAAGGCCGTCGAGGCGATGGTCGAACAAATTCCCTTCTTCAAAACCGACTTGGCCAGTGAACTCCTCCGATTGGTTCAACAGAAACCATTTCACACCGGCTTGTTAATTGGAGACGAAGGCTTTGGGAAAAGTCGCATTTTGTCACGATTGGAACAAAAACTGGCTGGCTTACAAATCCCACACCACAGAATTCGCTTGACTGAACAAAGCACGCCATTTGAAGGTGGGAATGCCTTCATTCAATACATTGTCAAAGAGTCTGGCAACGAACGCCTGCACATGCTTTGGAAACAGTATGGACAAGTATCTTCAACAGATCAGTCCTTGCAAACCAAACTCTTTGAAGAAGCCACAACCCAGTTCAGAAAACTGTTGCAGGAGCGAGCCCAAGTCATTTTGATCGATAATTTCCACAATGTCCAAGAATTGAGCATGCTGTTGTTCAAACAAACCTGGGAACGACTCGCACTGCGCCTCAATTTGCCACTGTTCTTTTTCGTCAGCAGCCAACAACCTGTCGAGACCTTTGACCAGTCACAAGCCACCCCACTCAAACTACTCTCCCAAGAGGACATTGCCGACATCATCAGTCAAATGACCCGCAACACCAATTCCACTGAACACACTGCAGCGATCGCAAAAAAAATTCACTCGGAAACCGATGGAATTCCACTGTTCTTAAACGCATTCATCCAACAACTCTTTGAAGAGCGGGTCCTCCAAAAGAACGGCAGTCGATACACGTTTGCAAAATCCGCCAAAGAGATTGCCGAACAAACATTCAATATTCCACCGTCCATTCGTCAACTTGTATCCACCCGCCTCAGCAACACCTCCACTATTGAACTGACTGTCCTCAAGTGGCTCGCCGTTTCCGGTCAAGAAATGCACTTAGATTCTCTGATGGAATTGATGCAAATAGACGACGAAACATTGTTTGATGCCATTGACGAACTGCTACAGAAACGATTGCTGCTGGAGAGAAAGTCTGGAATGGATGAGTACTTTCGCCTACGTCGTCGAAAATATGGCACTGTACTCTATGAGAGCCTTCCCTTGACAGAGCGCGCTGAAATGCACCGTGCCATCGCTGAGCAACTTGAACGCGCAACTTCATTGCACAACCTCAACGGTGTTCAGCAACTCGGGCATCACTTTCGATGTGGAGATGTACCTGGGAAAGCCTATCAATACCTAGCGTGGGCGGCACACAAACTTTGGGAACGTGGACTGGTCCAAAATGCCATCCAAAATGTTCAATACGCCAATCCACTGGTCAAAAACGCAAAAAAAGAACTCTCCGAACAAGAATTCTCTCGATCTCGCCTACGATTGCTAAAAGTATCTTCGAATATCTCCATCAACAGAGGTGAATGGAAGGATGCACTCAAACATCTCAAAACCCAATTGCGGTATGCAAAATCACTGGACAACGCTGAAACGCTTCTCAATACAAAACTTTCAATCGGGGACATGCACACGCGTTTGGGAGACATGGACAAAGGGATTGCTGTCTTTGAAAGCGTTTTAGAGGAAGCCACAGACATTCATCACCGACCTTCTCAAATTGAGGCTCATTACCAACTTTGTGGTACGGCTTGGGCACAAAGTGACTTGCGTACCGCACTGCACCACGCACAACAAGGACTCGGCTTTACCCAGCCCAAAGAGCAAACCCTCTCCAAAGCAAAGATTTTGTTGTCAATGAGCTCTCTACAAGCCCACTTCGGCAAAATCGATACAGCCTGTGCGCAAATGGAAGAAGCCAGTACAATTTTGCGGACGCTTCATCAACGAGAACTGCTGTGCATCGTTCTCAGCAACCTCGCTGAGGTTCTCTTATGGAAGGGTCAATGGCTCGAAGCACACAAAATTGCTTCGGAAGGACTGGAACTGTCACTGGACAGTTTTTATCAGTTGGGACAAGGACAAGCGAGACTGGTACTGTCTCAATCTGCTTTTGATCGCGGGCTGTACAGCGAAGCCAACACCCATGCCAAACTGGCGCGTAAAATTTCACACGACACCCAAACACCGTCCTTGGGGGCCAGTGCAGAGTTTTTGTTGGCTCAAATCCAAATCGCGCTCGACAACCCGACCGGTGCGTTGCCCTTGCTCAAGTCCGCTCGAAAAACACTCCAAGAAAACGATCCCGAGCAATACCAAATGTCCTTACATTTGACGATGGCCATCGCATTTGAACAGGCCGGTCAATCAAACACTGCAGCCACCATTGTGCGGTCAATCAAACAATACCTCCACAAAGCCCCTGCCATACGACAAGTCGCCAATCACTATTGGCTCACGCGTTATTATCACTTTGCCGGAAAAACAGGCGACGCAGTACAAGCAGGTCTACACTGCGCAACCCTAGCTTCAACAGCAAAGATCGACGGTTGGTCATTGAAGATCCGCTCGTTGCTCTCTCACATTCAAGACACACCTGACAGCAACAAGCACTTCACAGACTTGTTCGAAACAACAACGGCCGACTGGCCCGAAGAAGAACGGCTCTTGATGCGCGACCACTTGCACAGCATTCACGATTAGCATGACCAAAAGGCACGTTGTCATAGACCGACTGTTGGGCTCTTCACGTCTATCAGAAGTGTTTCAAGTCCGAATTGAAGAACGTGTGTATGCACTGAAAAAAGTTCGACTCTCAGACCATTATGCCATTCTAAAAAGAGAATTTAAGTGTTTGAATACGTTGCACCATCCAAATATTGTCAAAGTACACCAATGGTTTGACGATATCGACACCAAAGGATGTCCAGCATTCACGATGACCAAACTCAATGGCATCAATGGAAGTGTCTTTGCAGAAAGACTCCAACGACTTCCCCCAAATGAACGACACAAACGAATTATTCAAATCGGCATTCAACTGTGCTCGGCTCTCTCACATCTGCACCAGAAAGGATGGTTGCATCGTGATGTCAAACCCAGCAATCTGATGTTTGAACAGGACAGCGAACTGCTGTTGATCGACTTTGGAACCGTCACCCCATACCCCCCAACCAACAGTCCGGCAACAGGGCTTGTTGGAACACCACGGTATGCGGCACCAGAGCAGTTGAATGGTTTGATGCTCTCCCCAGCCTGCGATCAGTTTTCATTGGGTGCAACGTTGTATTACCTACTGCTCAATCAACGCCCCTTCGAAAGTCGAGAGCGAAAGCCACCCGTTAAACCAGTGATCATTGATCCCAGTGTCCCCATACACTTGAGTGACATTTTGATGCGCTGTATGAACGAACACCCTTCAAACCGCTTTCCCAGTCTAGAAGGACTCGGACAGGCATTGGCCGGTGTTCAACCCACCGACCAACCGTTGGCGGGACGCGAACGTGTCATTGAAGAGATCGCTTCGTGCATTCAACGTGTGCACCGCGGAGAGCAAGTGTACGTTCAATTTACTGGGACACAGGGTTCTGGTAAACGCTGGGCTCAAAAAACATTGTGTGAGGCCGCGCAAAGTCAGGGAATCAAAGTTTTTGTACTGAATGACTCCGATTCTATTGACACGGTTCTCAATCAACTGACCTCTCGTGCACCGATGATTGTCTGCTCGAGCAGTGTATGCCCACCAAGACTTGGGATCCGCGCCATCGAGATTGCCATCCATTGGTTGTCTCTATCAGAAATCCGACGCAGTCTTTTTTCTCATGCCCCCAAAACACCGAATATTACGGTCAAGGCACAATGGCTACATGAACAGAGCAATGGAATCCCTGCTCTATTGGTGCCCTTGTTGATGGATTACACCATCCACGACGCATTTCACATTCCGCAAGAACCAGAACTTCTGATTCCCAGTGAGTGGTTTGCAAACCTTATGGACACACAAACTTCAGCGCTGCAGTTGATCGATCAACAGGGTGGACAAGGAGTGAGTTTTGAGATTTTACAAAGTGCCATTCCCTCTATTACCCTTCAAGAACTCAACGAACTTGAAGATCGTTCACTGTTGCTTCAAACGGGGCTCACATGGAGACTGTCCTGCAAGTTGATCTCAAAGTACATCCAACATCACTATCCGATAGACGAACAGAGGAAACAGCAGTGGAAAAAATTGACTCAACCCATCGAACACATCCAGCCACACGCCATTTCAAACATAGACGAACTCAGTGCCAAGGGCCTCTTAGCCAAAGCGAAAGAACAAGGTGAGGCATTGCTTGCAAGCCTTCCAGACAAGGATCGGGCCGGCTGCTTGGTACAACTTGGGCAAGTGCACCTAGACATTGGAAACCACAAAGAAGCTGCCAAATTATTGGCAGATGCCACAGCCTTGAGCAGCACTGTGTCCTTGACAGAACCCAGTCACAAATTGGATATCTACTTACGGTCTCAGGCTCTACGAGCCAGGGCTTCCTTAGAACAACACAACGGTTCTCCCATCGGTGCCATGCATGCACTCGACAGACTCTCCAAAGTTGTCAAACTCCATGATCCATGGGTTGTCTCTGTTTGGCAGTGGGCACTGGGTGCTTTGGGAGACAAAAGACAGTGGACTGCACATCTGCCTACAGCACTGTCCACGCAAACTCAGAATCGAAACAGCCACGACATTCGATGTCACTTCAACATTCTGCGTGGAGCCTGTGCCATTGGTGAATTGGACTATGCCCAACAGTTAATTGATGAACTCTTTGTGGACTGCGAACTGTTTCCCCTTCTGTCTTGGGAAATCTCCAGGGTACAAAGTTTATTGCAGACAAGCCCACCACCCAAAGTCGGAACATTGGTGTACGATTTGAGCATTGAAGAGATATTTTTGTTCAAAAAACGCTGGGTTCGGGTTAAGGGAAAACACCCCGATCCCACGTGGCACTATTGAATCAACTCATAGATTGGAGTCGATATGAACCCAACTTCCTTTCAACACGTTCAACCATTGATCGTCGACGTTCAAGAGAATGGTCGCTCTCTACAAGTCACCTTTCAATGCCCTGTCACAGGAGCGAAGGTTTCCAGCCGAGCCACTGCCAGTCGCGACAATTCCTTGACTGGCCAAATCAAAAAAAGCACCCAACGCTCGGTGATGTACGCTGTTCAACGAGCCATTGGTCAAGCCATCCGAGACATTTTTGGATACAGCAACCCGATTGGACGCATCGCCTCCGATGTGACGCGCCGCACAATGTACAGTGCATCTTCGAAAGTGACGAACGGACTCAGTCAAAGTGAGCGAGAACAGACCATCGTCAAGGCCTTCGAAAGTGTTCAACGACAATTTACTTGGGATCCAAAACACAACCGATGGATCTCTGCTTCTGCTGGATCACAAGCACTGTCACCTTTTGATCAGCAGAAACAGCAACATCCGATTACACACCCGTACGACGCTCAGATACTATCGAGAATGTTGGTTCAAATATCGATGGCCGACGGACACCTGGCGCAGGCGGAACGCGAATGGCTCAGTCTAGTCCTGGATCCAGAACACGGTGCCATTGACGACATCGCCCGTCACCCCAGTCTATCGTCAGCAGAGTTGGGAAACACCTCTCAAGGTGGAGTTCGTACCACATTGCTCATGCTTGCTTGGGCATTGGCTCTGTGTGATGAAGATCTCGACCAAACGGAAGAGACTCTATTGAACAGTATGGCTGCTGGACTTCAGTTATCAACCAGCGCGGCCCGCGAAGCAAAATTATTGGCACAAACATACGTCATGGACAATGCCATTCAATACATTTATGGTTCATCTCACAACGCTGGGACCTTTGCACGACAACAGGTGTTGTCTTTAGCAACAAAGATTGGTCTCAGTGAGTCCCAAGCGCTCGACATCGAAGCAAAAGCCAAAAGACGGATGTCTAATTTCTAGGCTAGACAAGTTTGATCCGTTATCTATTTGAATACAACATGGAAAAATACATTGAGCACATTTAAGGAGACATCATGTTGACATTGCTACTGAGTTTGTGGGGTTGCAACAGCACACCCGTCGTTTCTGGTACCGTTCAAGACATCTGGAACAACCCGATTGAAGGGGCCATGGTGCAAATGGAAGGAAACGGAACCCAGCAAACGACCAACAACCAAGGACAGTTCTCGTTCGAACTGACCGACGTCGAGGCTGGAAACATTAGATTTCGAGCAGGACACACTGAATACATTCACGATGTTGAAACCTTGGTCTATGCACCGGAAATGGATGACAAACAAACAGACGACATCGCCTTTTCACTGTACCCAAAACCCTCTGACAAGGGATTCTTTGCCGTTGGGTCCAAAGAGTACAAAGCTGTGAATGGCTCTGAATTGGTCGATGTCACCTCCACATTCAAAACCATCTATGGACTGGCACGGGTCAATGATATTGCCCTCACGTCCCCTAAACCCACCTTTGTATACCACTCCACACTGCGAAAGGAAGAGATTAAACAGACAAACCTCAGTGTATACAAATTGAAATTTCAAGAAAAAGAAGCCATGACCAGTCTCATTGGAGACGTTGAAGTAGAGTTGGATTTGTGGATCCCCGATGGAAAAGCCCTGCCTTTCAACCTTCGTTCTCTAGATCAAGATCACATGTATCTGATTGAATTTTCAGACGATTTAGAAAAAGGCGTATATGCTTTCAGTGGTCGATACATCGAGGGCAAAGACAACGCTGCCAAGCTACCCAAAGAACTCCAAGTCGCCTATACTTTTGAAATAAAGTAAACCAAACAAGAAACGGTCAAGAACCTGACTCTTGAGAAGACTTAAACCATTGAATCCAGTCTTCAACAATGACCATCGCAGCAGCCTGATCAATGATTGCCTTTTGATCACGGCTGCTTTTTCCATTGTCGCGCAATCGCATAGAGGCTTCCACTGTACTGAAACGCTCATCGTGGAAATCTACGGTGTATGATGCAGTTTGTGCAATGGCATCCCCGATTTGACGGGCCAATTTTGCAGAACGACCTTCCGTTCCGTCCAACTGAAACGGCAATCCCACAACCACATGCTTGATGCCCTGCTTCCGACAAATCTGTAGAATCTGCTCGGTATCTTTTCGAACAGACCGACGAGCCAACGTGGTGACTGGTTCTGACAGTCCCGTGCGCAAATGCCCAATCGCAACCCCGATTGTTTTGGTCCCCACATCCAACGCCAATACCCGTGTCATCATCTGCCTCTCCTAATTAAAATCCAACCACAACACCCATGGAAACCAAGGTCGCCGTGTCACCAGCATCGTCCCATCGTTCAAGATTGTTGTACTGAAACAATCGCCCATCGAGTTCCAATGCGATGTTTGAGTGTACATTCATGGTCACCCCTGCACCCAAAACCAAACCGGTCAAGAGCCCTTCATGCTGGGCAGACTTGGCATCTCCCAAGACTACATACTCATCATCAATCAGAATGTTGTTCCAAACGTAGCCACCCGAAATAAACGGCGACACAAACTGGTCTGCAAATGGATGTACCTGTGCCGTGAGTTGCAATGGACGATTCAAACGATTCCTCGAAGACTCCATCATACTGTCTGTATATCGACCGTATGCGGCTTCAAGTTCAAATTGGGGAATCGGTCGATAACCGAAAGACAGGCCCATGCCCCCATCCTTATACGCCCCACCATCAACATAATCTGAAGCAAAAGACAATGTGCCCAAACCAAATCGAGACTGTGACGTTGCATTGCTTGATCCATTTCCCTGCTCATTGTTGCTGCGACGTGTACTGGTACCAAAACCAAGAGATGGCGCTGTGCGCTGTTGAGATTTGCCTGGAGAAACCTGTTGAACGGTCTTGTCTTTTCTTGGATCTGGCTTGTTGCGCTCTATGCGACGAGAATCTGCCTGAGGGGCATCTCTATCAAACCACGGTGCCCTATCGACAGTACGATTGTTCTCTTTGTTTGGATGACGGTTCGATGGAGGTGTTCGATCAACACGACCGTTTCGAGGGCCTTCTTTCTGTGGGCGCTCCGTTCCACGAGATTTATCAGGGTTTTTCTTGGTCGGAGGACTACGATCGACCCGTCCTTCTGGTAAACGCTCGTATGGACTCTTCTCTGGTCGAGTCGATGGTCCCCCAATTGGCGTATGGGCTGTGGGAGCATCTTGCTCTTTGCCCACTTGTGGTCGCTCTACATTATCGGGCGCGCGCTCGTAAGAAGGTGTTCGCCCTCCACCAGAGTGACCGATCGGTGTGTGTGCCGTAGGGGCATCTTGCTCTTTGCCAACTTGTGGACGGTGCACGTTTTCTGGGGCTCTCTGGTAACTTGGCTGATTCCTGTTGCTTTGAGTGTTGCCAATCGGAGAATGTGCCGTTGGGGTATTTTGACGCTCTCGTCCAACTTCTTGCTTGCCCGGGTTCCCACTCACACGATTGGTACCAGTTGGTTTCTGTGTTCCCGTTTTGGCTTTTGATGAGGGTGCTTTGTGGGTTGTTTTGGTGGTAGGACTTCGAGTTTTACCTGACGACTTTGAGGATGACTTCGACGACGATGTCGTTTTTTTGGTCGACTGTCCAGACTTCTTTACAGTTTTTTTGGAGCTCTTCTTCGATTTGGAAGAACCGGTCGACTTCTCTTTTTTTGACTGCTCGGTTTTGTCTTTGCTCTTCTTTGGTGCTTTGGCATCAGCCACATTCAATATTGTCAATGACAGCATAACAATTGTCCACATCACATCCTCCTCGTTGTCCTTCATCACTCAATCTTTGTGGTTCACTGTATGGATACGCAAGGACAAAGAGATTTATTCAAGACAGACTCATTTTTGAACGTTCTCAAAACACATTCGATTGACCAAAACCATTCACTATTTGTTCAATATCTTCTTTGGAAGCGATGAAACCGACCTCCATACCTTCTACGTGACACAGATAACCAATGCCTGCTGCCGTCTGTCGAGACTCCAAAATGTTCAATCGAAACACATCCCCTTGTAAACGACGCATCTCTAGGGTCACTTTGGGATTTATTGACGCATCTACCCCCTCTAACGACACTTCTTCCAACGACGACAACGACACCAACGTGTTGACCATGAAGAACACATCGCGCATTTCCAAATCCACATTGCTGGGCTGCAACACATTCCAAAAACCATTGGACAAATCTTGCTGAATAATGATCTCTGTCAAAGCAGTTTTGTACCGAATCAGATCCAATTCATCTCTGGAACGAATTGGAAAGACACGCTTGTCCATGAAATATCGTGCACCGTTGGCAAATCGCTCAAAGGGCAACAATGGCACTCGATGAATGGTTCCGTCCAAGTCAATATGGGTCTGTCGCTCTACACCTTCGGCCACCACCATGGTTTGTTGAGTGCCATCTTTGCTTTGCAGTACAATATTCATCCACGGATTCCCCAATGTAGAATCTGGGTTCTCGCCAATTCTCATCTGCAACAAGGTCTGTATGGCTTGTGAAAGCTTTTTTACATCGACAGGCGTCTGTATACCGTCCAATGACCATACAGAACCATTGCGCAGTGTATAAGACTCAATAGAGGGTCCTGAGACCGTCACACTGCTCAAGTCGCTCATCTCCCATTGAAGAACCCGTTGATTGAGCCAATCACCTGCTGGATGGGCAAATCGTCGTCGACCACCAACATGCGCTCGATACACTGCTGGACTTCCCGATAGACGTATAAAGGATGCCCCTTGCTCCGTGTCCTTTCCAAGTACAAAAGAAATCGATGGTTCAGTCTCGCCGATGCCCCACAATTCAACTGTGATCGCATTGGAGGAGTCTAAACCATACTCCTTCCCACCTTGAACCGGTGATGACTCAACCAATACGTCCATTGAAATGGGCTTTCGAAAGTTCAAAATCATTGCGTTGATGCGAGCCAAATCTGCCAAACCACTGATGGGAGCAACCTGCACCCATTGACCATTCTGTTGCTCAAGCGTGATGGTATTCCCCATGGAGGTCAGTTCCACACGCTGAATGTCGTCTTTGATTAGGGCTTCAATGGTCGGCAACGTAGAACGAACGGTGCTCGTGGACTGAGAGTCCCATGCGGCAAACCCAAACACCACCAAAGCAGCACCCAGTAACACTTTGGTTTTTAATAGTAATTTCAAAACACCCTCCGAACTTTTCTTCGAAGAAGCCATCGAATGCCGACCACGCAAATCAACGCAGCACTGCCACCAAAAAGATTGAACAGGCGATATTGAAACAGCGAAGACGCTTCCAATGGCTCAAAGGTGTTCACCCTCAACACCTTGGATCGAATATTGATCAAGGCCTCATCTTGCACCATCCAATCTGCAAGGTTGAGCATGAAGGCAATGTTGTTGGCGACCATGTCAGCAGACCCAGCAACCATCAATCTGGCATTGGCGCCTTCTCTCAATCGCTCACTCTCCTCATAAGCCCCCAA
>CBFICN010000022.1:0-29227 GCA_965661045.1 uncultured Myxococcota bacterium | reverse complement strand
AGTTTGTGCAAGCCCAGTCGGTTGCTGAACGTGGAGAGTTGGATCGTTGGCTCATCTCGATGTTGCAATCGACGGTGGCAGAAGTCAACACCCAGATGGAAGGCTACTACCTTTACAAAGTGGTTCCAGCAGTGTTGTCGTTTATCGATCACCTGACCAACTGGTACATCCGTCGTTCACGTCGTCGATTTTGGGGCTCTGTGAACATGGAGACCGCTCAGGACAAAGCCGATGCTTATCAAACCCTGTACGATTGCTTGGTGGATTTCTCAAAGGTACTTGCGCCGGTGTTGCCGTTCTTATCAGAAGCCATGTATCAGCACCTGGTTGTAGAAATGGGCTTTGCCAAAGAAGGGGAAGATTCAGTTCATCTCTGTGATTATCCAACGGTGAATCAGGCGTACATCAATGATCGTTTGGAGTCTCAGATAGCTTTGACGCGCGAAGTGGTGTCTTTGGGCCGTGCATTGCGTGAAAAGCATAAACTGAAGACCCGTCAACCACTCGCCGCTGTGACCATCGTTCATCATGACGAGCAGGTACGGACTGATTTGGCGGCTCAATCACATCTGATTGAAGAGGAACTCAATGTTAAAGGTATCCGTTTGCAAGACAGTGATGCTGAACTCACAACGGTTTCTTTTCAAGCCAATTTTAAAACCTTGGGCCGTCGTTGTGGTAAGCAGATGCGAGATGTCGCCAAAGCCATCACCGAGTTCAATCGAGAACAGTGGGCAGTCTTGCAATCTGGCACGACGGTGGACGTGCTTGGGTTTGACATTGCCGAAACCGACGTCATCGTGAGGCGTGCTGCACGCGGCGATGTGGTGATTGAAACTCAAGGGGCGATGTTGGTGGCACTGGATACAGAACTTACTCCTCAACTTATCCAGGAAGGGGTGGTCCGAGAGTGCATTCGTACCATTCAGCAGTTCCGTAAGGACTCAGGGTTGGAGATTTCAGATCGAATTCACCTTCAGCTGTCGACCACGGATGCAGACCTTCTCGCTGCTTTGAATGCTTTTAGCGCCAAGATTGGCGAAGAGGTTCTGGCAGAGAACATTGCTGTACAGTCACGACCGTCCGTTGGTACGGTGGTTGACATCAATGGCGTGGAATTGGGGCTTCAGTTGCTCTAAATTGGGTTACTGTATTGCAGTGTGATTTGATGAACCGTCAAGCACAAGCAGGAGACCGTTATGCGCGCACGTGGCTACAAACCCTTTGGTACCAACCTCGAACAAGATGCCTTGCTAGATCGAATCATCGCCGAAGCCAAGCCGGGGACTGTAGGGGTGTTCGATTTGGACGGCTGTCTGTTTGATACCCGCATTCGATTGGTGACCATCTTTCATGAATTTGCTTCTGTCACAGGTGCAGCCGGTCGCTATTTTGCCTTTGCAGAGCGGTCTGACTTTACCGATTGGGACTTGAAGAAACCGCTTCGAAAGTACGGCATGCCTGAAGCTGAAATTGACGCCATTTTCAAAGAGTTCATTGCGTTTTGGCGAGCAAGGTTCTTTTCAGACGAGTATGTGGCGTGGGATGACCCGATGCCGGGAGCCACCGATTTGGTGCAGGCCTGCTACGACAAAGGGATGCACGTTGTGTATCTGACGGGGCGTGACCACAAGATGCGCAAGGGAACAGAAGAAGCGCTTCGCCGCTGTGGTTTCCCCTATGAGGTTGAGCGTACTGTGCTCTTTACCAAACCAAAGTTCAACATGGAAGATACCGCGTACAAGATGGATGCCCTGGAGGAAATCTGTAAGTTGGGTACCGTCGCCGTGTCGATTGACAACGAACCAGCCAACATCAACAGCATGACAGACCGCTTCCCAGAAGCGCTGTGTGTCCACATTGAAACCGACCATTCTTTTCGCGAAGACAGACCCTACAAGCAAATTCCACGGTTGCGCTCTTTTTATCGCACGACGTGGCCACTTTCCGAAGATAGTGATTTCTTGGCTTAGAGGGTGGATGAAAGTTAGTGCATGCAGCCGACGTATACAGAAGATGTTTTCAGATAGGCGTCGGGAACAAATTGCTGTACGGTTTTGAGCGTGGGCTTGACTGTCTCTTTGGCTCCACTCGCTGCAATGACAACATAGAGATTGGGGGTGAAGCCTTGAATCGCCGAGGAGTGTTCAATGGTGATGTAGCTTCCTTCATCCCATCGACCCCTCGAAACATAGCAGGGATACTCCCAACCATTGCCTTCACACTCTTGTTTTGAATAGGTCAGACCACCGTTGTTGTCTTTGTGTGCCGGATCGAAATTGACACCGCCTGTATTGAATAGGATGCCTGATTGCTCGGATAAGGTCGCCGCTTTCAGTACTGCTTGAGAGTAGGACGTTTCAGATGCTGCAATGACAAAGGTGACGTCTTGATATTGATTTGGGATTGGATCTGGATTCGACTCTGCAAAGACGGTGAAGATGGAAAGGGCAAACAGCATTGAAACCTCTTGAAGATTGTTGATGGTTCTAGACAGTGTATACCAATGGTATCTTTCACGACCAAAGTGTCTCAAATATTTGAATTCAATCATCTTTAGGGTGTATGTACCCAGGAGGATAGATGGTTTTACTTGCGTCATGGATAGTCATGTCAACGGCATTGGCATTACAACCAGGGCTTAAACGATCGTGGCATTGGGTAACGGAACCCACTGTTGAGATTTGTCCGGATTCAGACATTTCAGTCAATCAAGTGATTGATGTCCTCGAATATTGGCTAGAACGAGAGGTCAATGTGCAGATTGCTGGCATTCAGCACGTTGAGCAGTGCGATGATGATAAACTCAATGTCATTCAAGTGCACGACCACATTGATTTTGACCTAGATAAATTTTACGCGATGACCAATGTCAAGTGGTACTATTATGGAGTGCAAAACAATTCGACGGTGTATTTTATAGATAGGGTGCGGATCCAATTGCCCAACGACATCTTGTCCAATCAAACCATTGTTCGACATGAGTTTGGCCATGCTATGGGGTTGGGGCATTCTGACCATCCGGTCATGAAGAAGAGGCTCTAGGCGTTAGTTTTGAACACTACTGTTGTGTATCCACTCCTGTCTCACAAAGGACCAAGCGTACACTTGCGAAGTATCGGTCATGTTGATCTGAATGGTTTTGGTGGGGCTATCGTAGCAGCAAAGATTGAGGTCTTCGCTGTATTCCATTTGCACGATAACGTAGTCTTCACTCCTTTCTGTGATGAGTTCTTTGGCCAACCCTTGTGCGATGAGCTCTTGTCGTTCTGTCTCTGACGGCTCTTTGCAGCTTCCATCACTTGCTTGAGACCAGTATTCTTTCCAAGAGATGTTGTCCTTTGGATCCATTAAGTTGTGGGTGGGACAGCTGGCAATCTTAACGACGTGTTCACCGGGCGAGAGGTCGTGTTTAAACAACGGGGACGTAGAGATGAATTGATCGTCTATAAAAATCCAAGCTGGTGTATCCGACGATATTGTGATGTGTCCAGTTGGGTCGGTGTCCGTCTGTGCAACCAAATCACGCAACAGTTGATGTTGGCGATCCGTTTGAATATTCAGTTTTTCAGTCTGCTCACCCATGGTCCAGAGATCAATACTGAAGGAGAAGAAGACAATCGGTGCATAACTGAGAAAGAATGTCCCCATGACCATCGATGATGAAATCGGAGTGTGTAGAGCAGAGATGTCTTCATCAGAGACACTGTGTATCGCCGATATCATCCAACATATAAACCCATACACCAACCCCAAGATGATGCTGGCCATGTGTGGACCCACACTTGAGGGGTCTTCCCAATGCATAATCAGTTGAATGGATCGATAGCATGCGTTGATACCGCCAACTTGTAGAGTGAGTGTGCCGATGGTTTGTTTTTGGATGGACGAGAATCTGCTTTGTATATGGGACAAGAATCCGATGCCCAACCCAAGCGTGAGGATCGTCTTCATGTCAATGAGGCTGAGTAGAAATTGTTGCAAACCGGCATAGAACAGAGCGACGCCACATATCATGATGGTTGCCAATTTGACTTGCCACGGTGTATGGGCAGTTGAGTTTTTGGGGTGTAACTGACTCAATATGGTGTACTGCATGAGTGCAAACACACTGGGCAACATCGATTCTGCGAGCATTGTATAGAGCAAATTTGGATGACACATCATTCCTTGTAGGCGAAGCAACATCAGCAAGGTGAGTACAACCCCCATCGGGATGGTTATTCTGCGAGCCAGATACAGTCCTTTGTTCCAGTCGAAGTTCCGCGCCAATAAAGAAATAGGCAGTGTGGAAAAAAGGGCAATCAAAGAAAGGGTGTTCGGTGACATAGAAAAATCCGCAATTCAAAAGATACTTTGAATTACGGATTGAACTGGACAAATCTAAAACTGATTTTGCCTGTGAAGCAAAAATGGCTTACTCCGAGACTTCAAAACCCTGACAAGTGGTCACATCATTGATGACATCTGTCGCACAGACCTTCACTGCACCGGCTTGAACGAAGTAGATGCTGGCCGGATTGGAAGAGGACTCGACCCCACTTTCGCTCACTTCCTCGATGTTGTACCCAAGAACAGCGGCTTCAGGTGGCTCAATGGAGATGTCAGCTTCGACGTTTCCAACGATGCGCTCTCCTTCAAACTCCGGGATGGGAATGAACGCGGCTTGCGAACCAACAGTGACGTTGATGGTCTCACCCTCGGAAGCTGTAAATTCTTCGGCACCCGGTTCTCGAATCCAAGACAACACGGAAATTGCGTCTGGCACAACAAAGTTCAGGGCAATTTGGTCGACCAATTCATCCTGAAGATAGGATTCAACCATAAAGGTACCGGCTGAATCGGATTGAACTTCAAAGCCAGGAACACCAATGTCTCCATCGAGTAAACTCTCCGAGTCGACGCTCATCGTCTCATCAGCGCTGCTGTGGTAGACCAAGAACGGTTGATCACCAACCACTTTCCATCCGCGCAAGGTCAGGGTCGCCTCGATGGTTTGTGGATATCCAACAGCCAGTTTCGCTTCGTTGAGGCTCAAGCCATCAATTTTGTATCCGGTGACGATGGTGTAATTGATGTTGCCGAGTTCTCCAGAAGAAAGAAGGAGGTCATTTTTGCAGGCAAACAAAGAAAGAAGAAATAGCATGGCGTATCCAGTGAGATTTTATGGGTGATGTTTAGAGCGAATAAAAGAACACAAAAGATAGAAGGTTTATTCCACACAGCCAAAACTGGCATATGGGCAACTCTCTGCGACGATGATGTTGCCACTTTCACAAGAACTGACAACGTCCAAGCACTCTTGATACAGTTCATCGGTCATGCAAGAATCTTCTTCGACTGTGGGACATTGATAAGCAGCACTGGTGTCTGCGGCTCGTTCTCCACAGCCAATAAACAAGCCGCTGAGCAGTGTAAACAATGTGTACATGGAACCTCCAAGATTGAGATCAGTATACCCATGTTCATGCAAATCATGTGCCAATAAATCTCATTGATTTTCTGTTCAGCCCTCAGTATGTATGAAGTGTGTACATCAACATGGAGCGCATTATGTGGAAAAATATTTTGGCAACGGCGGCTTTGGTTCTGTCTGTTGGCATAACCTATCGATTCATTCAATCGGCCAACGCCCAATTGGGACCTCAAGTCAGCGTCGGTCAAAATCCTATCGTCAACTATGGTGGCAACATCAATCAAGGAAATCCAGTTTTTACAGCGCCAGCCGATCAAGACGTCATTGTGACAACCTTGATGACCAATGACAACAGTTGCCAAGTGACGATTGATGGAACCGTGATCATTCCTGTAAGTGGGTATTTTGCCCCAACATTTTTGTACACTCGAATCAACTATACAATTTCTGGGTCTGACAACGCCTTTTTGACCGGCAATGCCAAACTCAAGGTTCCTGCGGGAAGTTCATTGGAGTTCTTGGGATGCAATCCGTACTATTACATTGAAGGGTACTTGATGCGTCCATAATGCCTGTATTGAGAAGCTTTATAAGCGTCTAAAAAGGTGAACCCACGTTGACAATCCTTTGATGGTTGGCCAACGTGGGTGTTTCAAAACCAAATTATGAAAGGTTGATGGCCTTTATTCTGATGCACCTTCTTCAGTGGTTTCGGTGGTCTCGACTTTAGGTTCATAGAGGAAGTATCCAACCGCAGATTTTCCATCGTAGATATCGGTGACCCAAAGGTGGATGCGATCACCAATCACTTGTGCTGCGACGTTGCTGACCACACCGCTCGTAGAGAGTGGAAGTGGATTGTTTGGATCGCGCGTCCAGGTTTCTCCTTCGTCGGTAGAGGTGGCCAAGTTCAACGTAATATTGGTGGCGGTTTGGTATCCATCATACTGGGTCCAATCGGTAAATCCAGTGTAGAACATGTACTGTACACCATTCAATTCAACGACTGAAGCAGAGGCAATCCCCATGCGGTCGTGCTCGCCACCTGCTTCAAACACCGGCGCCGAGTCGTCGATCATCCAAGTTTCAGCATCGACACCGTTCATCGCATAAATGTGGCAAGCCGCTTCACCCAAAAATGCATCTTCAGCTTTTGATGCGGCAATGTATCCACGGAAACCGCGTCGATTGAGCGTGATGGTCAACGGCCAGCACGGAGAGATGGATGCACCAGCAAGGACATCAAAGTCTTCCGTGAAATTGATGACTGGATTTTTTGCTGATTTGGTCCAAGTGACGCCATCTGGAGACGTTGCAATCCCAATTCCCCACGTGCCGTCATCGGTTTCCCATGTATCCCAGTCGATTTCGCCAGTGCCCAGTGTGAAGCCTTGATAAGCCATGACATATTCTTTTTCTAAGGGATCCCAAACGATGACTTGACCCGCGACAGAATCTTGGTCCCAAGCATCCGGTTCTGCTTCGAACAACGGATTGTTTGGATGGGTGTCCCAGTTTGTTCCATCAGAGGAGATGGCATAGCCCATTCCAAATCCACCAAACTGATCAGAAGAGTTCGAGGTGTACCACATTTGGTAAAAGGGGTGTCCCATTACGTCGGTCGCGTAAAAACCAACGGACCCAACGTCTCCACCCCAGTCTTCATTGGTGTTGGAGAACACAGGGTTGCAGTCATAGGATTGAAAGTCTGTGCCGTCAATTTGAGTAAATGGACATTCGGTGACGTCACCGGGGTTTACATCTGGTCGATCGCCACTCAATTCATAGTCTACAGAACAGGCTGTCACACAGCCAAGGGCGAATATTGAAAGGGTGTATTTAGTCATCGGATTGTGCTCCATGGGTATTTTCACATTCAACAATTTCAAAAGTATCGCAGGCGGCTTCTTGGAAGCATTCATATTGAGCCTCCATGTCAGCCCCTTCTTCTTCATTGTAAAAGCATCCTTCCAAACAGGAATCAAAACTTGGATAGGCGGCAAATTGACAGGTGGAGTACACTTCTTTACAGATGTCTTCACAGATGCCGTATTCAGGCTCTGGTTGACACCCAATGTTCATCCACAGCAGCAGATTGAGTAGCAAAATCATGAGTACGCTCGCAAAATTAATAGGGTAATATAGAGTTTGGAAAATCAATATATCTCAAAAATGTCGCATAACAGGGCGTTGAATGTGAACATTGTGTGGATATATTAATTGTAATGGAATGAACGTTGCAATCCGGAGAGCACAGTGAGTCAAGATACGGGAGAAGAAGCCCATAGGAAGTGGGGACATACCGAGGCCTATCAAATCGCAGTAAAACGAACAAACTCCTATACGCCGACAGATTGGAAGCGCATTAAACTTGAATCTCGTGCAATATACCAAGGCTTTCAGCAAACCATCGATGCCCCGTTGGATTCTGAACAGGTCTTGCGGTGGGTCGACGAATGGCAACAGCACATTGACCAATACTATTACCCTTGCAACGATGAGATGCTGCTTTCTTTGGCTGGGTTGTATGAGCAAGATCCACGCTACCAAAAGAATATTGATAAAGTTGGTGGAACAGGTACGGCCAGTCGAATCGTTGAAGCCATCCGATTTCATAAAGCATCGGCCCAGTAGAGTTTCGACACAAAATTGTTGTGTGTATCCGCATTTTTGCTATATATTCGTTAAAATATAGGCAAATAACTGAAGGAGTGAACATGGGAAGTACCTTAACAGAAATCAGTGTTTTTTTGGACTCTCTAGGATTGAACTATCACCACAATGAAGAAGATGACGTTATCATTACGGGCTTTGGAACAAAAAATTATGTGGACACGGATGGGGATAAGCATCTTGGGGTTGTCATTAAACTCGAAGAGAACGGAGAGTTTTTACAGATATTCACACCAAAGTGCTATTCAGTTCCAGATGAAACCAATCGAGCGGCACTGATGCAAACGTTGTTGATGGTGTCGTGGAAAACCAAAATGATTCAGTTTGAGTTTGACGATAACGATGGCGAAATCCGAGCGATGATTGAATTCCCATTGGAAGATGCCATTTTGACTCAAAAGCAATTTATGCGGGCCTTTCAAGGGCTTGTACAAATCGTCGACAAATACCATCCGGTTATGGACAAAGCGTTGACGGAAGGGGTGATTGAATTCGAAGGCAGCAAGGATCCACTCGAAGAACTTCAGGAGGCTTTTGGTCGCTTCGAAGATCTCCTTCAAGGTTTGGGCATCGATGTTGATGAGATTCGTGCTGAAGTTGAAGGCTCTAGCGATTCAAGAGATGTTGACGGCGATGCTGGTGACGGCGATGGTGATGATGATGAGTATGTGTGAACGTTGAATGATTGAATGATTGGCACCGATTGAGGGCGCTCATTGCATACGTATTCGGGTCCAAGACACCCAAGCACCCGTGGCCTCTTCAATGGCTGCGGGTTTTTCAATTTCAATGGTGCACGACTGTATGACTGGGTATTGTTCGAGCAGTCGTTCTGTACCAAGCAAGGCTATGGTCTCTAAAAGTTCAAACTTGCCCTGTTGAATCCAGTGTGTCAACTCTGTCGCCACGGCTGCATAGTCAACGGATTCGGAAAGTGTTTCCACTCCGGCTTGATGGCAGCCTGAAAAGTCGATTGCCATATCCACTGAGACAAAAATGTCCTGTTTGTGAATGCGTTCATGAGGAAGCAACCCGACAATCGTGTGTACTTTGAGGCGCCGAACGCCAACGTGACCCAGTGTCATACAGAGTCGAACTTGATGATGGGTTTTGGAAATCGTTGAATGATGCTTTCAAACTTTTCTTTGTTCCAGTCATCAATGTGTACAATGGGTTCTGTCCCACCGGCTAAGATGATGTTGTAAATGGCCTCTTGAATGCCGTTGTCTTGATTTTCCAGCAATGCCCGTGTTGTTTCCCAAGTGTCAAAGATTCGACGCCCAACAACCCCATGCATGTGCAGTCCATTCATGACCACTCGATGGTAATCTTCGATGACAACGTTGCCGTTTCGCACCCCAAACATCACAACATGTCCACCCCTTCGGACGGACTTGATGGCATTGTTCAGCGCTGAGTTGTGTCCCACCATTTCAAAAGCCACGTCGACCCCTAGTCCATCGGTGAGTTCTTCGATTTGCGCAATGAGTTCAGGATCACTGGCGTAGGGAGCATCGGAGGAAGGAAGATTCGGGGTCAGTACTGCATCGCAGCCCAGTTCCTTTGCCAATTTGGCGTGGTGGGGATCAATCTCCACACCAATCACCATGCTCGCACCCAAAGCCCGAGCAATCAAAATGACGAACAGCCCAATCGTTCCACAACCGATGACCACAACTGGTTTTCCTCTTAAATCGGTGGCTTGACAGGCGTGTACAGCATTTCCAAAGGGTTCTTGAATCGCGGCGATTTCAGGACGTATTTTGTCTAGGTTGGTCGGCCATAGGCACTTTGCTGGCAGTTTGATGTACTCAGCGAAACATCCATCGTGTGAAATGCCGATGATCTTGTCGTTTGCACAGACGTGGAGTTCTCCGTTGAGACACTGTAAACACATTCCACAGACGATGTGGCTTTCGGCAGACACTTGATCACCCACCCGCACTCTGGTGACATCGGCTCCCAGTTCAACAACTTCACCAAGTAGTTCGTGTCCAACGATGCGCTTGTCACGTTGAGTGGCATCCAAGGAGCCGAGAATCATGTCTCCGAAAGCTTTGCGCCACCAAATGCCTCTGTCCGAACCGCAAAATCCAGCATATTGTACACGGATGATAACCGAGTCTCTATCGTTGTCGGTGAGAACAGGACGCGGCACGCGCTCTTTGATCAGTCCAGTCGAACAATGCCAGTCTTCGCGTTTGCGATCGAAAGTCAGCGCAGTCATTAAAGGTGGTGTATTGGACATAGAGACCTCAGCAAATTTTGTTCAACGTACCCTTATTCAAAGTACCAGTTCATATCACCGGTGATGGAGCCATAGTGTTGACGCCAATACTTATAGTAATAGGGGATATTGGTTGCCGTGGCGACCTCATACTTGCTGTTTGTTCCTTTGTCTTTTTCAAAGAACTTGATGCCAAAGGTAAAGGTGTTGAACGCAAATGCGTCTGCGCGATCCCAAGCAATGTCTTTCATATAGACAGAAGACTCTACGAAAAATCGGATCGTGTCGGTTGGAGCGACCGCGATTTGGAATCCCCCTTGTAAACGAGGATCAAACACCGGTGAAAAGATCAATTCTGAACCAACTTGTGCCATCGCGTCAAGCATGACATCGTTGTTTAAAGCGAACCTTTTCCCCCAACCAATCGTTGGGCGAATTCCCAAGTTGCCACCGAGCATTAAGTCTAAATTGGCGGTGGACAACATTTGGAGTCGTGCAGATTTGATGAATGCGTATTTTACACCTGGTTCGAAATACGTTCCCGATACACTGGAACGTAGGCCACCGTGCACGGAAAGTTCTCGCTTGAGTTGATGTTCGTAGTCCAGCATCAAGTTGAATTGCGCGGGAAATCCAAGCTCAAAGCCCGCATGAAATTTTTGACGGGGATCAATGTTGGAGAGAAAAATTGGCTGGGTCAGTTTGATCTCAGCCGTACCGTCTCCACCATCGTTTCGGTAACGGTCCTCGATGCGCGTATTGTACAACTCTTCTTCGAGTTCCAACATCCGCTGTTCAATGGCGGGGCGAAAGATCGACTTGGGGTACTGATCTAGGTACTCTTGCCAAGAAATGGCTTCTTCAGCAGGGTCCAGTCGTTCAAGTTCTGCTTTGAAGTCGCGATAGATGTCGGCGTCGTCTTCTCCTTCACCACGAATCTTTTGGGTCTCGTATTCTTCTCCCAAATACAGTCCATCGCCTTCTTCAGCCGTTCGACTGTCAATGTTCTCTTCATCGGGGTCTTCGTCGAGGTCAATGTCCTCTACATCTTCATCGTTTCGTGTGGTTTCTTCTTCATCATCTCCATCCAACCAGTCATCGTCTTGGGCCCACGCCGTTGATGCGCTGGTTAATAGGGTAAGATTTGCAATTCCAAAAAATAGTATTCGCCACTGCACAGAAAACTCCATAGAATATGGGCTGAACAAACGGTTTGTCGTTCATGCCAGAATTGGTATGTTTTATTGTTCATACCTATCTGTTTTGTCACCGGTGTGCATCCCTTTCCGATTTAGTATGCTGGATTCGTTGCAAAACTCACTGTTTCCCATTTGTAGAGCTGCCCGTGAATGGTTTTTTGTCCAACCCCTTTGATGATATTTCCCCAGAGCATCGACAAGCTGCCGAGCAGGTGGCCGCATATTTAGTCAACGTTCGTGGTGGCGCGTTGTTCTTATCTGGTGCAGACGTGCAATTGCTGGCCTCGTGGCTCGATGAGGCCATACCGGTTCCCGCGATTCTGTGTGCCATTGATAAGGTGGCGGAGAAACGACGGGCCAAGAGGGTCAAAACTCGATTGTCACTCAATCGATGCAAAAGTACATTGATGAAATTGGTGTACAAGAAAACGAGCGACAAGGCGCCAGAGAAAGATGCACCATCGAGTTACGCACAAGCCATTGAGCAGTGGTCTTTGGATATCCGAAACTCGTGGACCTCAAACAGTGTGTTGGTCGAAGAGCAACGATCCTTTGCCAATCGATTGGAGTATACCCGTAAGCAAGGATGGGACCGAGAAGAGATTGCAGAGCACGTCATCGCATGGATCAACGACTTTCAAGATGACGCGTGGGTACAGTATGGATCAGCACAAATGGATTGGATTGAAGATGCTGAGATTGAACTGCAGCATCTAAAGCGGTTGCTCACCGGTCAGCGGTGGGTAGAGTCTGTAGAAGAGGTTGCACGAGACAGAATGCGACAATACTTTCCGCTGATACAAGCTCAAGAATTGTGGAATCGCCTCAACGGAGTATCGAGATGAGTCATTTTGAACCCGCCCCAGATATCAGTTGCTCCTTGTGCTCGGGGCATGGGTACATCTTAAAGCCGAAGAAGGGATTTGCCCACGCGACAATTTGTAGTTGTGTGCCGCACTGTACGCGGTGTGAGTCAGGTGTGGTTCGAAAGCAAATCGACGGTGTTTGGCGTTCTGGTCGTTGCCGATGTCAAAAATTGCCCGATCGAATTGCCATATTCAATCGTTCCGGCATCACGGCTCGGCACGGTGACAAATCGATCAGCAATTTTAAATGGATCGACAAGTCCAATCACAAAATTCAAACCCATACGCTGGTTTGGGTGGAACGTTTTGCTGCTGGAGTCGAAGACAAGGGCATCGTTTTTTACGGCGACGTAGGGCGGGGAAAAACACACCTGATGGTGGGGTTGTGTAAATTGTTGATCTTTGATCATGGAATCCCCATTCGATTCATTGAGTTTTCTAGATTGCTCGGGCAACTTCGGGCTGCTTACAGTGCCGGTAAGTCAGATGAAATGATTTTGGGTGAACTGGTATCTGTACCCATTTTGGCCATTGACGAAGTTGGGAAAGGGCGATTGACCGAGTGGGAGATATCGATCATTGATGACATTATTTCTAGACGCTACAACGCCTTGAAACCAATTTTGGGAACGACCAACTATCAGTGGCGTGGACCTTCTGGTACCCCAGTACCTGCGCTTGCAAGCCAAGAGTTCAAGCAGACATTGGGTGATCGAATCGGTGCGCGAGCCTTTTCAAGATTGGTGGAGATCAGTATTCCGATGCAGGTCCACGGTGCAGACTTCAGAGGGTTGGAAGAACGCGATGTCGAGGTGATGGTGCGCCAGGCTTCCAAATCATCCAAGCCACCCAAGCCCAAGCGTCATCGATAGTCCAAGCGTCTTTAATGCTTCGATGCTTTAAGCATCATTGATAGAGAGCGGTGGATTTTGGAAGGTCGGAGGTCGCAGTATTATTTCGGAGGTGGACCACCGGGTCCTTGTCCGCTTTGTCCACCCTGTCCACCTGGACCTTGATTCGGTGTGCCACCGGGTCCTTGACCGGGACCGCCGTTGTTTGGTGGTGGACCACCTGGACCTTGTTCATTCTGTCCGCCGGGTCCCTGTTTGCCCTTTTTGTCACGTGGAATCTCAAAGAGACCAGGTCCGGGTTGCCCCAGATCATCCAAGACGCTGCTTTCTAAGGTGCTGATGCGCGCCATCATTTCATCGACGGCTTCTTGTAGCGTTTGGGCTTTTAAGGTTGTGACACGTGGATCAAACGGAATGAGTTTGGCGTGTGCGATACCCCCTTCTTGCACTTGGTCAAGCAGGGTGCGGATGTGGGTCAGTTCTTCTTGCAAGATGCCCACGTCTTTTTTTAACTGTGCAACTTCTGCCGCCAGATCTTCCGCTTCGTCAGAGTCTTTTTTGCTGGCTTCAACAAGCAGTTGTGCTTCTAAGTTTGCCAGTGCGATTGCTACATTTTGGTCATTGTAGGCGATGTCCGATGCGCTTAGGGCATTGGAAACTTCGGGTGTTGGGCACCCAATGACTAGGGGCGCCATCCACAAAAGGCGTTTCATTCAACCCTCCATTTGTTTGCAGTCATTCCGCTATGAACTGCTCTGGTGGAACATAGGTGCTGTCTGAAGCCCTCAACAGGTTGAATTCTTTGCGGGAGACAGAAATGTAATTGTGGCCGATTTCCACTTGTGAACCGTCCCACACACGGTTGCCATCTGCATCGAGTCGCGCATTCATAATGGCTTTTCGTCCCGAGTGGCAAATCGTTTTGATTTCGGAGAGTGTGTCTGCCCAAGCCAGAAGATATTTTGCCCCCTCAAACGGTTCTCCGCGAAAGTCAGTGCGCAATCCATAGCAGAGAACGGGAATATTCAAGTGGTCGACCACCATACTGAGTTGGAGCACTTGTTCACGGGTCAAAAATTGTGCTTCATCGATCAGAATACATGCGATGGGAGATTCGGCATGTTCCTCGGTCAAGTGTTTCAAAAAGTCGAAGTCTTGTTCAAATGCCAAGGCAGTCGCTTGTAGGCCAATTCTTGACGTAATCTTTCCCTCTCCATAGCGATTGTCGAGTCGTGGAGTAAACAGTGCGGTGCGCATACCGTTGCTCAAATAGTTGTGGTTGGATTGGAGCAAGATCGCACTTTTACCGGCGTTCATTGCAGAATAATAGAAATACAGCTTTGCCATGGGGACTCAGATATGCAGATGGGTGGGAGGACTATCACAAAATGTATAGGAGAAAGGTAATCATTTTTGTACCGGCTGTCGATTGTCTTTACAGGGGGATGGAAAAATAGTAAAATACAATAAGGATATTAGAAACCACACATTGGAGTTGCAATATCCCTTGAATTCTATCGGACAATCGGACCTGGTGAAACATGCGCATCCCTTCAAATACTGTTTCTGGTTTGGTCAATCAAAGCCTTACGCCAAGTGCGAAAACAGAAAGTGTGGAGACGACACAACCTGCTGTACAGACCACACAACCTGTACAGACCACAACAGTGACGTTGCAAAGCACAGCTCGGCCACTCATGGCATCGTTGAGCAACATGGTCGCTGATTTTGGCAATGGGGGAATTGCCGATCGTGTAGACGAGTTGTTCAGTACTGTCGAGTTTGTGGATCAGACTAGACTCAAAGGCCATCTGCCCAGCGAAGACGTGTTGTTTTTGGTGGACTACAGTCCAGCTACATACAAGCACACGGCAGCGGCGTTTAAAACATTGGCGCCAGGGTTGACCGAGGCGATGAAGGCAGGACAGTCCAAACCAAAGATGGAATCCATTACGGGGGGACCTCTGGACAAAGCAGATTTCAACAACTTTGTCAGTAAGATGCCCAACAATTACCGTGACGCCGATCGCTTTGCGGTGCAAAATGACACGACCCGCGGGGATACGCGCAGCCAAACTGTTCGCATTGAGAATATTCGAGACGTGATGCGTGAGATACTGGACACTACAGATATCCAAGGGACTGTGTTGGCCAAACCTTTTGAAGGGCCGTCTGACTTCTCCACTCAAGATCGAATTGAAGAATTTATCGCGTTGACAGCCGAAAAGAAGACCTTGGCCGAAGAGTTTGAAGAAGCCGCTGAGAAAAGAAGAAAAGCCAATGCCCACAATCAAATATCTGGTCGTCCAGGTCAACCCAAACCTGTAGAGGAACGAGTGCCTTCGCTGGAAATACTCGATCCCGCTGAACAGGCGTTGGTTCAAGACTTGGAGCGTCGTGATCAGGAAGTGCGAGCACACGAATTGGCGCACCAATCTGCAGCGGGTGGCCTGGCGGGTGCTGCAACTTTTGTGTATCAGCAAGGTCCGGATGGGCGTCAGTACGCCATTGGTGGCGAGGTTCAAATTCAAGTGCCAACCGGATCAACACCAGAAGACAAACTTAGAACCGCCATGCAAGTTCGTTCAGCGGCAACCGCTCCAGCAGACCCATCTCCAGCGGATTTACAAGCGGCAAGTTTGGCCAATCGAATGGCTCAAGAAGCCCGCTCTGAAATCGCCAGTGCTGAAGTAGAGAAAAGTCAAGAATCCATTCAACGCGCGCAGCAAGCAGAGAAGGCGCTTCAAGAATTGCAATCCGAACCGCTTGAAGCAGGTCGTTTGCCTTCAGAAGAGTTGACCCAGTTGGCTGCGACCGAAGCACTCAATCAGCGAAACGAAGAACGAGATGAAACGTTGGATGCACCCAGCGAATTGGATCTGCAACGAGAGTCGGCTCGGTTGACGGTTGCTGCCCCGATGGGTGCCTATGCGCAACAGTTCAAAATGGAACAGGAGTTGGATCGCCGTGCCTTTGCATCGTTGGAACTGGCACAAGAGGTTGCAGGCGTGCCGACACCACAAGTTGTGGAATCGAGAGAAGGACAGGCTGAGCGATTTGAAGCGAGAATGGACCGCAATGCGTCTCGCCGTGCTGAAGTAGAAGTGGCATCGCCTCGCATTGATGTTCAACCCTCTGGTTCTCCCGATGTTGAAGATGGACGATTCAACTTGACCCAAGACGTTCAACAGTCTAAGGACGACTTGCAAGAAGAGCAAGTCAGCGCCATGGTGGACCCAATTGCTGAAAAAGAACAAATGCCACAGTTGCAAAGTTTTGACGGTCTGAACAGTTTGACGAATGCATCTGGAAATGCGATGCCACGTTCTCAAGAGGGACTGGCCTCGGAAATTTCAGATTTGAATCCCACGGTGCCACAAGGGGTCAATGAAGACCCAGCCACAGTGTTGCAGCAGGCTGTTGAAGAAGACAAAAGTCGTTTTTCGAATCTGTTGTCGATGCAGTTTGAAGCCCAGCAAGAGCGACGAGGCGATTTGATTCAGACTGCCGTTTCGATTCAAGGGAATCAAAGCAGCATTGAAATTGAAGCGCCATCGACCGACACGTTGTTTCAGCCAGACCATTCGCAGATTGATTTCTCAGAGCAAACCATCACTGACTCTGCCACGATCGCATTCAGTAGTGGGGATACGACTGGGCCGTCACGATTGACACCAATGTCAGAGAACGCTGAGCGGATGCAACTGACGCCACAACAAGAGCAGTCTTTGGAAACCGCACAAGCCATCAAAGCGATGGAGGGGATGTTTGCGGCAGGGTAAACGGTCCTGACAGTTGATACTCTGGCCACAATAGCCTTGTTTCAAACTGGTCATTTTCTGTGTACCGTAACAATTGTGCAACAGAATTAGAGAATGTGATACAATAGATAGCCGTTGTCGATTATACTTTACATAGTGAATGCTCGTTCAACAGAGATTCAAATTATTATAGTTCGGAGAACCCATGTTATTTTCCCTTTTGCTTGGTGCTACAGTTTCTGCACAAGAAATGTCCGCTCCCCAAACATCTTATACTGGTGCCATCATGTTGGAGCCAGAAATAGACATCACGTTGGCAGGATATGAAGCTTTGGACGGCAACACACAAGATGCCTATTCTTACTTCAACGGAAATTCTTTGTATGTCGGGCATCAAGACGATGATGGAAACCGCGTGGATGCCATCGTGGAGTTCTTCTGGTTTGAGTCTTCGTTGGATCGGGGTTCCGATTTCTACGTTGCGGTCATCAAAGCACGCTCAAACCCAGCACAAGGGGAAGAGTTGTGGATTACCGACTGGAATGACTGGGGAACGCAACCGCATCCTGTTTTGAGTGTTGAGGCTTGGACCGACGTATCTCGTGAAACCGGTGCGTTCCGTTGGGATTGGTCTTTGCCATTTGAGAATTATGGAATTGATGCCTACGGTCAAATCACCGTTGGAAATCAATACGGTATCGGTGGTGGTGCCAACGCTGGAGCAGACGGTTCTGTTATGACTGCTGTGACGATTCCAGAGGGAACCAACATCAACGGTGTGCCCGTGAACGGTGGTGCCGGTGCCAATGCTGAGATTCAGGTCAAAGGGTATGTGTCGCATGAGAATAAGGTGCAAACCCAGTACAACGTGACATTGTACGAGTGGGATGTGGACGTGATTGGGTCTGGTGACATGGTTGCATGGGATATGTATTTGAACTTGGAAGCCCGTGCGGAAGAGTCGGCGTACCACGAGTATTACTTGGCCATTCAGGTGCCCGAGGGCGACTCTTTCATGTTGGATCAAATCAACGTGATTGGAAACTTTGACACCTCTTGGTGGAACCCATTGGCCCGCAGTGAAGTGGGGGTCATGTTGAACAACATTCAAATTCGACCACCGGTATACAATCCAGAGCCCGAGCAGGAAGTGTTGGATATGGACGAAGACGGTTGGAGTGACAACGTTGACTGTGACGACATGGATCCATACGTCTACCCTGGTGCATACGATGTTCCGGGCAATGGCATTGACGAGGACTGTGATGGTGTGGATGCTGTAGAGGAAGTGGAAGAAGAAGTCGTTGAAGAGGAAACAGACAGCCCTGAAGGCGAAGAAGAATTGGATTCAAACACCGATGATGCATATGAGTTGGACCCAATCGAGTCAGAGCCAGTAAAAGGGTGCGCGACAAGCAGCGTTCAAGCAGGAGACTTGGGCGTACTTGCGTTGACAATGTTCGGTTTGGTGTCTTTGCGACGAAAGGAAGATTAAGAAGGTTGCGACGAAAGGAAGACTAAGAATGCAAAGAAGGCTGAGCGATCTAGCCTATTGAATTATTCGGTTGAGGTTCGGTAGATGCCGACGTTCAAAGCGAAAAGAAAAGGGGGTGCTGGTCACCCCCTTTGTTCTTTTAGGTGTGTTAAAAGTCTTCGTTGTCAGTGCAAGTTTTGGTTGAACAATCGACGGAGTGGGATAGGATAAAACGTATGAATTACGCAGCACTTTTTCAGAACCATCCACTGTTGTTGGTTGTGACGGACCTTCGAGGTCGGATTGTAGAGTATAGTCCATTGGCTGAAGAGACTTTTCATTTGGTCCGCAAGACATTGATGCAAGAGTATTTTTATGAGAAGGATGCACTGAAAGTCATGGAGATTCTTCAGTCCTGTGAGCCGATTGTCGGAGAGGCACTGCGCATCGAAGTGCAAGAAGGTGTGGTGTTGCACGTTCGTTGTACGGTTCGAACGAGTGGCGATCGATTGGCGTGGAGTTTCGAAAATATTCAAGACCTCGTTGAGTCTCAACATCGATTGCAGAGCTTGAAGATGTTGCCAAAAGAGTATGGCCACGAAATCAACAACTTTCTGACGGTGATTGGGTCTGCTGCCGAAGGCATTAAAATGGATGCCACAGAGCCTTTGCTATTGGAAGATGCTGAAGCCATTTTGTCGATGACCGAAAGGGCGGCAGTGTTGACTCGACGCTTTATGCACCTCGGAAGGAAGAGTTTGTTGCCCAGTAAGATTGTCAGTGTCGCAGAAATACTCGAATTGGAGTGTGAACGGCTTGAGCGTTTGATTGGTCAGTCTTTTCAACAGATCAAGATTGAAGACGATGATGCCTCTGTGTATGCATCTCAATATGTACTGCGCAATATCTGGATGGCGGTGGCGTTCTGTTTTGAGAACAAAGCCTGTGCTGTCAATGTCGCTGTTCAAGAGGTCAGTTACCACTTTGCCAGTAACGTACTTGGATTGCCGTCTGGGACCTATGTGGTCATGTCTGTGTTTGAGACGGGCTTTCCCCATTCGGCGTCGACGGTGCTTTCCACGCGACAACTCGTCACTCGAGAACTGGATGATCTTCAGGGTGCTTGGGAAGGTCTTACCCGATCGAGAGGAGGACTGTGTCAGCATGAAAGTGAAGACGGTCGCCTCTGCGTGTCTCTATTTTTGCCTTGGGTTCGAAAAGTCTAAGCGTTTACGTTCCATTGTTCTCCAAGCAAGAAAAGCCCAGGTCCACACATGTGAACTTGGGCTTTTGGGTCTAGACTGACCAACTCAGGATTTTAGCCTTGTTTATTCAGCCTTTTGGGTCCAGGATGCTGTGCCGTTTGTAACAGAGAGAATGTTTGGAAACTGGTTGGCAAGTTGGGCATTGTGGGTGATGATGCCACAGTGGATATGGTTATCGGTCAGTGCGTCCATCAATCTTTGTAGACTGACATCCGAATTGAATGTATGAAACCCTTCATCGATGAACAGTGCACCCAGTGCAATGTTTGCTCTTTTCGATAGGAACTCTCTGGCCGTTAGAAGAAGTCCCAGTGCGAAGATTGTTTGTTCGCCTCCCGAGTAGCTTTTTTGAATTCTGGAACTTTTGCCATCCACGGTAAAGGAGAACTGTAACTCTGGTGAATAGGCAACCGTTGTTTGCTTTCCGGATAGTTTTCCAATCCACTTGGCACTTTCATTACAGAAACTTGTCATCAACTGTCCGGTCAAATATTTCTGGATGCACGGTCCACCTGTGAAAAAGTGATTTCTAAGATTTGTTAGGGCATCCAGTGTACTTGAATGTTGGCTTTGCTGTCTTTTAATGTCCATCAACCTTTCTTTCAAGGTGACCAGATTGTCATTTTGATCTTCGCTTTTCTTGAGTGTGTCTTTGAGTTCTTTGCTCTTGGCTTTGCTTGCCTCAATATCGGATTGAATGTTGGAGATTCTAGTCTCGATTGATTCTATGTTTTCCAGAGTCTGTGCCTGTGCGTGAACCAGAGCCTCAAGTTTATTGCCGATTGAACTTTCACATACAGGACAGGTAGACGTTCCTTCGTGGACAGCCTCTTGTCTGATTGTTGCCACGAGTCTGTTGCCCAATTTCTCTTGTTCTTTGGCCAACAACGATTGTTCCACTTCAAGAGATGAATTCAAGTGTTCGACATGTGCCTTTTCATTTGAGATTTCTAAGTTCAGTCTGTCCTTTTCCAGTTTGATCGATTCGATCGAGTGTCCCGCTTTCTGAACAGCCGCATCCAGTCTGTGTTGAGCTTCGGTCTCTTGTCCCATCAACTCATTTGCTTTTTTCCTCGCCGCAACCAATCTTGGGCTGAGTGCATCAAAGATGTTCCTGTAAAGATCGAGATTCAAGATGTTGGAGACAATGATTGATTGCAGACCCCTGTTTCCTAAATCAAATATCCCAGCAATGCCACCTTGTTTGAGAAACATCATGTAGGCCAACTGTTCTGGTGTTAGGGGAAACAATTTTTCCAACAGTTTTTGTGTATTTCTTATACCGCCAATCTTTTTGCCATTGTATTCCACTTGGCATTTGTTTTGTTTGCCTTTTGGTATCGTTCTTGTGATGATCACATCTTCGCCATTGAGTTTCAATTCTAAGGTTACAATGGCTTCGCTCTCATTTTCTTTGATCAGACATTGGCTATTTTGAGCGCCATATTTGTGGCTGATTCCAGTCATCGCAAAGTAGATGGCATCAAAGATTGTTGTTTTTCCAGCACCGACAGTACCAATGGCTGCAAAGAGTTTCTTGTCAGACAGTTGCAACTGGAGATCTCCAACATTTCCAAAGTTCTTAAGGGTCACTCTGGAGAATTTTATGGTTTTCATCTCAGATGGCACGATGGACTCAGTAGATTCTTCAGACAGTGTCTCATAAATCTCTGTGAGTAGATTCTTGTGGAACTCGAGGTGTGAGGATTTGTACTTTTCAAGTGTCTTTGTGTAGTTTACGAATGTTTCGATGAATGATTCTGTGCTTGCGTTCAATGATTTTGGCATTTTTTTTCTCCATAAATGCAGTTTATTTTAAATATTTACTTACTGTTTTCTAGGACAGTGGTTTGATTGTAGTTTATGAATTTTCGATTGTCAAGTTTTTTTGAATAAAAATTTTTGTGACGTCATATTCTATCATATCCATTTTTGCTTATAAATAGAGTTTATTATGGTTTTATATTGGCCTTATGAAGTGTGAATATAATGTATTTGTTTTTAGTTTTATAAAAATATAAAATGTCTTTATAAGTCCTATAAAAAGTTTTATTAAATCTAAGTAAAACCTATATAGAGCATATGTCTGGTTCATAGAGAGATTTTGTCGAAGGAGCGTGTCTGGTAAACGAATCAACGCGTTGACGTTGGATAAAAAAATACAAAAAATCTGAAATGGCGATGGTATCTTTTGGCTTGAGTTTGTCGCCGATGACGAGTACACTGAATACAATGAGATAAAATGGTGTCGATGTAGACACCTTTGGAGAAGAGATGAAACAACTTTTTGGACAGCCATTGCCAATGTTGCTCGTTGGTGTACTTTCGGCCTGTACGGGAAACGAAACCAAGGTCAATGAATTGACCCCAGACTTGGCGGTGAGTGTTGATGTGTTGGACTTTGGTGAGCACAAGACAGGCGAGACGTTGAGTCAGAGTCTTGAACTCATCAATGCCGGACAGGCTACGTTGACGATTGACAGCATCGATGTGGTGTCAGATGCAGAAGGTGTGTTTGTCCTCCCGGAGATTCCGTCCTCTTTGGGCCTGCAAGAGGTGTATGAACTGTCAATTGACTTTACGCCGGTGGACTTAGAGTCCTACACTGCGGAACTCGTCATTCAAAGCAACGATGATGCAAACCCCAGTTATACTGTGGCGCTGACGGGAATTGGTGGTCTGGGACCCTTGCCCGACATTGTCCTGTCTACAGAAATCGTGGATTTTGGAGCGGTCGCCACCGGAGAAGAGTCCATTCAGTTTTTGACCGTCAGAAACGATGGCGATGCCGATTTGACCATTTCGGAAACAGAACAAACGGGATCGGGTGCGTTTGCCTTGTTGACCGATCTCGATGGCCAAACCATTCCAGCAGGCGCAGAGACCAGCGTGGTTGTTTCCTATGCTCCAGTGCAAGATGTGGGCGATCAAGGGGACTTTATTGTGCGGTCGGATGACCCTGACGAGCCAGAAGTTTCAGTGGTCCTGGTTGGCAACGGGGGTGGAGAGTCTACATATCCAGTAGCACAGTTGATTTGCCCGCAGAGTGCGTTGATGGGGGAAACGGTGTCGGTCGATGGTGCGAGTTCAGCAGACCCAAGTGGTTTGGAACTGACCTATGACTGGTCGGCTTTGCAAATTCCGGTTGGTTCAACTGCCTCGTTGGCACTTTCCGAGGATGAAACAACTGTTGACCTCACCTTGGACGTCGCTGGCACCTATCAAGTTGGGTTGATCGTCGAAAATACACTCGGACAGCGTTCTCCACAAGCTGAGTGTTTGTGGACGGTTGAGCCAGTCGCCGATGTGTATGCCGAGTTGTCTTGGACCGATGCCCAAGCAGATTTTGATTTGCACATGACCACCACCGTGGATGGGTTGTTTGAATTTGATTCTGATTGTTGTTGGTGCAATTCAACGCCCAATTGGTCCAGCAATGCCGATGCCAACCCCGTGTTGCTCAGTGACTCAGAAGATGGTTCAGAGGCCGAGCGCATTGAAATCGTCAGTGCTGAAGACGGTGAATACTACTTCCGTGTACATTACTTTTCCGACAATGGAGCCGGAGAGTCGGATGCCACCATTCGCCTCTACGTAGAGGGGCAGTTGGTTGGTCAGTACACTGAGTCGATGACCCACAATCAATTGTGGGAAGTGGGCTTTGTGCGTTGGCCGAGTCGAGTGTTGGCTGAAGAGTTGAGCAATCCCAGAGACTGGAATGCGAGTCGTTCATGTCAGTGAAGAAGGATTTGTCGATAGAATATGAGTGGGATGGAAATCTACTGGAAATCCTAGAGCAAGTCTGGGTCGAACTGGAATTGACCGATGAAGGGCTTCACATTCGCTCGTTGTCTTGGCAACACGATGACCCAGCGCCTCCAACGCCACCCGATTTAGAAAAAGGAACGTGGGAATTGTGGAACTACGAAGTTGTGGAAGTGTTTTTGGTGGGGGAGAACGGAGAGTATACAGAGATTGAGTTTGGTCCATGGGGGCACCACTTGGTCTTGCAACTTGACGGACCCCGTTCGATTGTGAGAAAACAAATTCAGATGGTTTACAAAGCCCTCGAAGCCGAAGGGCGGTGGTCGGGAGAGGCTTTTTTGGAGCGACAGTGGCTGCCTGAGACAATAGTCCGGGCCAATGCTTTTGCCATTCGAACGCGAAAAGGAGAGCGACAGTACTGCTGTCACACGCCGTTGCCCGGTCCCAAACCAGACTTTCATCAGCCGGAGCGATTTGTGTTTTGGGATGATCTCAACAACGGTCTAGATGGTCGTCAATGAACACCGCTTCCATCAAAGTTGATCTCTGAGATGGCGGTATCTGCCCACTTGCTACCAGGATAGACCTCTACGATTTCAAAGCGCAATGTGGCAGGGGCAGTTTGGACATTGATGGGTGAAATGGTGAAGTATTGCACTGCCCGGGTGTCCTCTAGGTGGAGCAGGTACAGGGGCGCATCGTTGACATAGAGTTTGAGCGTTTTGGCGCGGCTGTTCTGGATGTAGAGCGATGGGCTTTTCTGATAGCCGTTCCAGATGCTGATTTGTTCGACGACGGCACCATAGGCCTTGAAAGAGACGCTTTCGCCAACCCCATGGTCGGGTTTGCCTTCTACCCAGGCTGTTCGAATGTCTGAGTCGTGGAGGTTCTTGTGTGTATAGGAAGCACTTTTGCTTTGTGACAGGGTGGAACTGGCAGACACAGTCTCCACTTGTCCACCGCAATACCAAGAACACCCGTCCGAAATGGTTTCCCAAGGACCACCGAGGGCTTCGTCAAATCGGTCAGGATATTCATAGCCCTCTACCTGTCCGTTTGTCTTTTGAAGGTGCTCAAAGGCTTCTGCCCATTTTGTACAGGTCTCTTTCGATACATCATAGACAGCCCCCAATGTTGGTTTGAGGGCAGTAACAGAAGGTTCTGCTTGGACAATCAATAGGCTGAACAGTAAGGTTGGCATGACACACTCCAAGGATAGTGGACGTTGCCACAGTATACCCTACGCGCAGACGAATGTTATCCACGCATTTTTTGATGAAAGAAACCTCCGTGTCTTGATTGTCGTCTTAAAAGGCGTTTATGCTGTTGGCACATCAACCGATTCTGGAGATTCAACAGGGTCATACGGAATGGCATCCGATTCAGCAGTCATCGTTCGGACAGGCTTCTTTTTGCGTTGCACCATCAGTACTGAAAAGCCCACAACAAACAGAATCATCGCGCCGTACTGTGCGGGTGTCAGTCCTGCATAACGGGTGTCGGCTGTACGAAGGCTGTCGAAGAAAACGCGAAAAGGAGCATACACCATTGGGATGACCGCCAAGTAAAAGCCCGGGAAACGCGCCTTCTTATCCAGTAGACACACCACGCCAATCATCGAGCATGCCCACATTGCTTCATAGAGCCCGAGGTCGTGGCAGGCGTAGTTGATGTCGGTCCAGTGATTGCGACACACTCCCTGTACTGCCAAGAAAAAGTCACTTTCCAATCCAGGGTGGTCGTGTGCCATAAAGCATCCAATCCGTCCAAAACCGAACGCCAGCGGGAACCCATAGATGACGCAGTCTCCATAGTGGCTTGCGCGAACTGGCAACAACAATGGTTTTCCGTCTTCTTTGCGTTGTGGATTGGCCTTTTTGACTCGATTGTTTTCCTTTCTGAAGAACAACCAGCACAGAAATGCTGTCACAATAAATCCACCAAAACTGGAGAGTCCATCCCACACTTTAAACAGGTACAAGGGATCGGCGGCAATCTTGTGTGGTTCATAAAACAGCGCATGCCCCAAGTGTCCACCGACAAAGATGCCCACGATCATCCATGTGACTACGCGGTTGATAATGTCGGGGTCTAACCCATCTCTTTTGGCTTTGGACATCGCCATTTCGGTGCCGAGATAAAGTCCCAAAGCCACCATCATGCCAAATCCATGAATGGGCAAGTCGATGATGGGAATGGTAAATTGAACCGGTGCAAAAAAGGGTAAGGTCGCAAACATTTGGCCTCCGAGTGCAGTGCAATCTAGCCGATTGCCAGTTATTTTTCAATTTGGTCATTTTGTGTCCGAAGAATTGGTGCAGTTTGGTAAAATGTGTCATGTGAATAAGATAAATATCGTTGTACACTCAGAATCAATCTAGGAGTTTCTATCATGTCGGATACGTCAAAAGGCCATTTGTCTCTTACCAATCACCTTTGGCGGTATGAGCCACCCGAAAAGGAGCGAATTCTTTATTTTCAACGAGAATACAAACTATCGACTCTGGCTGCAAAAGCGTTGGCAACGACGAATACAGAAATTCCATTGGATGAATTTTTCAACCCCGGTTTTGAGCATTTGCACGATCCATTTTTGATGTTGGGCATGGATAAAGCGGTGGAACGGCTGTTGCGAGCCATGGAGAATAAAGAGACCATTTTGATTGTGACCGACTATGATGCCGATGGTACCATGTCATGTTTGGTCTTGTCATCTATGTTCAACCTGTTTCGTTATGACAGAGAGAAGATCCACACCCACATTCCCACTCGTCAACAAGGCTATGGCTTCAGTCCTCCTTGTGTAGATTTGGCACTTGAAAAAGGCGCCAGCATTATTATCACTGCCGACATCGGGGTGCGTGATCACGTTGCGGTCACCAAGGCCAAAGAACATGGGATTGACGTGATCATCTGTGACCATCACCTTCCACCGGGTGAGTCTGTTCCACAGGATGCCTACGCTGTGCTCTGTCCTCCACAAGAGGGGTGTACCTATCCAAACCCCGCATTGGCGGCCTGTGGAGTTTCCTTTAAATTGGCACAAGCGATGATGTCCAAAACGGGAAAACCAACACAATGGCAACAAGCCCGCTTGTATTCTTTACTGAAAGTGGTCTCTATTGGTACGGTGGGAGATGTGGTGTCGTTGTCCACCAAAGAAAATCGAGCAATTGTTGCATTGGGAGCACAGGCCATCGTCAACCCGACATCCAAAAATAAAGTTGGCTTTCAAGCATTGTTGGATGTGTCCAAACTAGACAACAAAGTGACAGCCTCTGATATGGGCTTTAAATTGGCTCCGCGGATCAACGCGGCAGGGCGAATGGCGGACCCATACTTGATTTACCGGTTGTTTTCCTCCACCAGTACAGAGCAGGCTCGTCAGTTGGCGGCTGAGTTGGATCGACTCAACACCCAGCGCAAAGCCGTGCAAGAGGATATGGTGGAGCGAATTGTCGATAAGATCCCTGAGGACATACCAAACTTTTTGGTCATTTCTGGCACGCGCGAAGAAGGGTTTCACAAAGGAGTCGGAGGGATTGTAGCGGCTCGACTGCGGGATCAGTTTCACCGTCCAGTGGCGATCATTTCGGCAGGGCGTGACACTTTGACTGGCTCTATACGGTCCATTGGCGATGTTCACGCTGTTGAAGCACTGGATCGCTGTCAGGATATTTTGATCAAGTATGGTGGACACCCCGTGGCAGCCGGCTTTTCCTTGAACAAGGAGCATTTGGAAGAGTTTACCAAGCGACTCAACGATTTTGTTGCCGAAACGACAGACCCAGAAAATCTCGTACCGGTTCGTCAAATCAAGGTCAAGTGTACTCTCAATGAGATTTCAATGAGTACAGTGCGAGAATTCATGAAACTCGAGCCCTTTGGCAAAGACAATCGCAAGCCACTGATTTGGCTCTCCAACCTTCAAGCCAAACAAGTGACCACAATGGGGAAGGACGATGCTCATTTGCGCTTTCAAGTGGGCAATCTCAGAGCCGTGTGGTTTGGAGCGGGAGAGCACCAAACGCTCTTGCAACGAAACAAGGTCGATTTGCTGGTGGAGCCGGACTTCAACTATTACAAAGGACGCACCAGTGTTCAACTGATGGTCCAGGATGTTCGATTGGTGGGCTAAAAATATTTTTTAAAAAATATTCGATTTGTTTGGTTAAGTCCTCCGTTTTGATTTGCTGGGTTCGTAGAGACTTATGAACCTACCAATAAACTCGGAGTACCCATGCCAAATCCCACACCTCAACAACGACAGCAAGCGCAAAGAACTTATGATCAGGCAGGAGAACATCTAAGACCCAGCATGTATCGAAATTACTGTGGTCAGGGAGTGAGCCAAAATGAGCGAACGGTGATTGAACGCTATACAAATGTTGGCGATGCAGTGTTGGAAATCGGACCGGGAATGTTTGCCAGAACTGCCCCATTGTATTTGAATCGAGATATCGACTTCTTTGGGGTTGATCCGTTGAATCACATTGTTGCAGATGGAAATTACGCCCATAAAACGGTCCTTTCAAACCTGTCACCTGCGGCTCTTCAGTCTCCTATTTTGGCTGACCAAAAATTTTCCTTTGTTGGCGTCTTTGGTTCTGTCTTCAATGGCGTGATTTCAGAAGAACGAACGCGAGACTTTTGGAGTGCATTGGGAGTGTTGGCCCAAGAGCAGAACGCAACGATTGCATTTGATACGTTGATTGCTCCCTATGTCGGTCGAACAAGTGAAGAACAAACATTTAGAAATCAGCCGATCGGTCGTTTGATGCGTGTGGGGGTTCAGCAGTATTATCCAACATTGCCTGAAATTCAAACACATCTCGACACCCACAATATGAAAATTGTAGAGACATTAGACGATGCACCTGCTCTGGCGGGTGGTCATACACGACGCCTCTTTGTCCTTCGTTCTGCAAACTAAGCAAAGCCAAGAACCTATTGTGGCAAAGCCTCAAGCATTTGTGAGATTGGGCGAACATCAATGGTGTCGTCCACCTCACATGTTGCTACCCAAGGGCGTTTGTTCCGACGCTGAATGTTGGCCTTCAATGTCCAATCGTTGGGACCCAAATGGACATAGAGACGACCAGGACCGCGCTCTACGTCCTTTCGCCGCCACCCTTTGTAGCCTGCGTTGAGTAGGTCACCATCTTCATTGTCGATGTCCAGCGCTCGAATGGGTATTCTTGGGGTGCTGTACCAGTCCCAGCCCTCAGGCTCAATGCTTTTGGTCGGGTTGAATATGGCGTGAAGAGAGTCGGCAGGCAAAGCCCCTTTGCTCAAGGCGTTGAAGTCCTCATGACTTCCTCGGTACTGTATGCCGTCCAAGTCAAACAGCATGCAGAGTTCCTTTTCCAACACCGTCAAAGACAGGATGGGTAGACCAGAAGGGCGCAGCAATTGAAAGTGCAACTGATCATTGGGTCCGAAATAGAGTTCTCCGGGAACGGCTCCCTTAAAAGAAAAACCTTCGATGTGGAATCGTCCTTTCCAATGCAATACTTTTGTGGCAGGAATGGTCATATCTTCAGTGGGTATAATGAGGTCTGTTGCCGTGGTGTTAAGGTCTGTGTTTGTTTCAGCAGCTTCACCTAGGCTCAACAGTGTCAAGAGGGTCACCATCCCAATCATTTTTGTACTCCGTGTTGTACTTTGCGTTCCTGTTCAAGGGTAGCCTTTTCGACAAGGCTGGGCAATTGCTGAACAGAGGGGTGGGGG
>CBFICN010000021.1:0-29228 GCA_965661045.1 uncultured Myxococcota bacterium | reverse complement strand
GTCAATGAATTCCCAAATCCATGCAGTCGTCCGTCCAACACTTTTTGAGCGCGGCCAAACAAGACATTTTTCCAAATTAAGGCGACTTGATTGAAAGCCATCAAGGACAATACCCCATCTTTATCGACACGCTCACACACTTGTTCCAATACATTTCTGGGTTCATCCACCCACTCCAACACCGCATGACAGCACACAAAAGGAAACGTCCCTGTCGTTTCCTGAATAGACTGATGACACCACTCAATGGTCCCCCAGTCTTGGTTGCCGTCGCTTTCTTGACACGCTTGAGCCCATTGAGTCTCTCCTTGTTCCAGCATCTTTTCGGAGATATCCACAACACACCCAGCAGCCCCCAATTTGGCAAACTTCTGCGCAAACAGTCCAAACCCACCACCAAGTTCCAATACACTTTTTGGTGGTGCGTCAAAAAGCCCAGCATCTTTCAGGTCACGTTTCAGCACGGCCATGCGAATCGCTCCTTTGGAACCACCATAGATTTTGCGGGCAAACTTTTCGGCGAGGTCATCAAAGTTTTTATCAGCCATCGGAGACTCTTTGTGTTTGAGTGTTAGGGTCGATTGGCAATCAGGGTTGCCCTGAGTGGGGCCGGATGCCCTTCAATGGTTTTCTTTGGGTTTTGTGGATCTAGAAAGTCCGGCAATGATTTCCAGGTCATCCATTCTGTAGAACGTTGTTCGTGGATCGAAGTTTGATTGAGATCCACACATCGAACGTTGACAAAGCCAATTCTCTCCATCCAAAGTTTGAGGGTCTCTACGGACGGCAGACACCACACGTTGTTCATGACCGCATAGCGCCCGGGGGGAACAAACACAGTGTGAACACCTCCTTGCACAACCAAGGTTTCCAAAACAACCTCTCCTCCTTTTCGAAGCACAGAACGCACATGGTCCAAATGTTCAAAAGGTGACTTCCGATGGTACAACACCCCCATAGAGAATACCGTATCAAAGGCTTGAGTGTGTTTGGGCATCGCCTCCAAGGGTACAGGCAGATACTGAACCGGTATAGATGGAGCATATGCGGGTTGTTCTCCCCTCCAATTGGCAATCCAGCGTTGGAGCAAGCGAAATTGTATCCAAAAGAGTTGGGACGGATCGATGGCAACCACTGCTTCAGCCCCTTCACCCCACATTCTCCAAGCGTGGTACCCTGAGCCACATCCAACATCCAGCACTGTTCGTCCCGTTAAGTCGGCAACATGAGGGACAACTCGATTCCACTTCCAATCTGAACGCCACTCGGTGTCCAGATGCGTACCAAACACCGAAAAAGGGCCCTTTCGCCAAGGATGTAACCGCTTAAGACACCCTTCTACATTGGCACTAGACAGTCCCATCTGCTCCAGATCTTCTGTGCCACCAATTTGCACACAATCACGCTGTACATCCACGGTACTGGGCACCCAATGGTGTGACTCAGCCAAAGACTTTTCCCACTCGTCCCTGTCGGCATTGCGGCGTGGGCCATCCACCAACGCTAGATGTTCGCCAAGTTTGTCTGCCCATTTACTCCATCCGTATTGGACAGCCATCCTATAAAAGTCTGCGTGTACCTTGGACGCTGTCATAGTCTTACCCCAATGGCTTTACGGCCAACAACCCAACAAAATTGAAGTGCTGTGACCATTGAGCGACCGTCTCAAACCCCGCTTCTTTGAGACGCGCTTGGTGAGTTTCTAAAGTATCAACCGGCATCACATTGGCAATAGAGCGACTTTTTCGCTCCACTTCATTCAACGTGTAGCCCTGTTGCATTTTCCACTGGTGATGAAGTTCTCGAACCTTGGCATCGCTTTCAGGGTCTGACAGCGCAATTTTTTCAGCCAAGAGGAACACCCCTCCCGGTAACAAGGCATCGTAAATCTTCTGAACCAATGCTGCTCGACGAGTGGGACAAATAAACTGCACGCAATAATTGCAGACGATGACAGAGGCTGGTTCAAGGGTCACATCACACACATCTGCTTCTAGAACTTCGATATTGTGTGGGACCATCTCACGACTGGCAAGAAGGTTTTGACGGAGCTGCTCAACCATGGCACTCGATTTTTCAACGGCTATGATTTTTGGATGCCCTTCACAAAGCTGGGCAATTCCCCAAGAAGCTGCACCCAAGGATGCACCCAAGTCATAAATCACGGTACCGGGTTGATGATAGTGGCTGGCCCAAACAGCCGTCTTTTGATTGACTTCCCAATACCCCGGAACAGAACGTGAAATCATATTGGGAAAGACGTGGACAACTTGCTCATCAAAAGCAAAATCCAACCAGTCGACACCCGTTCCTTGGTCTTGAAAGAGACGGTCCACCCCCTGGGCCCCTGTTAATGTGACAAAGTCTTTGGCTTTCAACACCCCTCCTCACTGACGAAGAAATCTATCCAAATTTCCCCATTTTATCAAGGCTTAAGGACCCCAAATCACTTCCATCAACGCCTGGGGGGTGGTCGACTTTGCCAAAAAATGTGTCTTCCGAATGAGATATTCATGCATTGGAAGCCCCCCTTCTACAGGCTGGTGCCGTGTGGAAGTTCGACGATCTTCGTAATCCACCAAATACAATTTGTAGACCTGTTCTTCAATGCAAAAACAAGCCAAATGACCAATTCGTATCCCCTGTTGAACGCGCATGTCCAAAAACAACGGCTGTTCAAGGTAAACATCTTCGAGGTTGTGTAAAATGATCGTGTCGTAAAACACGTTGAGGCACACCCGAGACTCCAGACCGTGAGTCATCAAAAACGCTTTCAGTTCCGTCAATCGTTGCAGGTGCTGACTGGACCACAACAAAGAATGGTCCAACTGTTCAATGGGAAACCATTGCTGTGTGTCCGGATTGAAATACTGCAATTGTTTGAGGCGAAGTTTGTAATCAAAAGTCGAAAACCCTGGGGTGAAATATCCGATGTAATACCATTCAAACCCCTCTTGCATCGCCTGTTCTACTTCGAGCAGCATCGTATACACACCCAGAGACTCGTGACTGTAATCTGGATCATACACTCCCACGATGGACTGTACAGAAGTCTTTCCAACGTCATACACACTCAACGCCACCAGTTGATCGTCGGCTTGCGGGTCCCGCACTTCCAACAACTTCGAATTGAATACCATACAATCTGCACCGCCCAACATGGACTCAATGGATGGCGAGCGATCGCCCTCTACCACCGTGAGGTAGCGTCGATACAAATCTTCATGTTCTTGAGTCAGTTTCAGCGGTTTGAAGACAATGCTGTAGCGTTCATGAAGGTGTCGCAATTGCTTTCTTTGAGACTTACTAAAGCGGTATTCAGCAAGTGGGGACCGCAGCCAGACTGTCGACAATAAGTTTGCATCACGAATGTAGTAATGGGTTGTGAATACGTTTTCACGCATTCGAAACCACCCTTTTGCCAAGAGAGTATCGAGTTCCTCGGGGCTGAGGAAGATGGGGAAATCAAACTCTAAACTCATCTAATTCTCAAACTGAATCCAAGCGGACCCTGCACACCCAGAAGCAGTATTGAAAGCGTTGGCGGCAGGTGTGTTTTGGGCCTCACTGGCCGATTCGGCATCCGCCTTCGTTTGACAAACCCAGATGGTTCCAGAAGCATCTACATTCCAATCGAAGCGGCTGAACAGTCCCGCCTCTCCGAAATTTTCAGCACCGTTCTGTGCCACCAGCCAACGTTGTGGATTGCTAAACTGAACGTAATTGTACGTGTACTGCTCTCCACCTCCATAGTCGATGGTGTAGGCGCTGTTTCCGAAATAGTGCTCGTTGCCTTGATGAAAGTGCAAACCAAATATCTCGATGGCATTTGGGTCTACCGGATCTTGCGTATCTTGCGTATCTTGGGTGTCTTGGGTGTCCTGAGTATCCTGAGTATCTTCCGTTTGTTCCGTATCTTCTTGGGTCGCAGTATCAACAACTTCATCCGCCGGCTCTGTTGACGTATCGTATTTACCGTTGCCATAAGCGTCTGGTTTGATCGGTGTACACCCAACACCAACAATCATCACCAATGGAACAATTTTACCAAAATACATTCTGCCTCCAACGCACTGTCGTCATAGTTCAATGTATCTCACTGCCGTGAAATCAAAAAATATATTGATGAACAAAGAATTGTAAAGGATCACACCCCGCTTGTCGATGACAAAAGTAGCATGGGGGTCCAATGAAATTACGACGTCATCAAAGCCATTCACTGGTTGCAGAACTCAAGGAGGCCGGCCTATCCAACTGGCGCTTCCCAACCCACATCCAAAGTGCCCATCCATCACCAGGGTCTCGCATCGTACAAGTGACATCCATGTATCGTTTGGGCTCCGAAGCCTTGTTGTACTTTGATGAACACGGCGCCTTCCTCAACCAAAAAATATTCAGTCCCTATGAATGTACCTTCATAGAAGACCTTCCTTACAAACGACCTAAAGTGTTGGGGTCAATCAACCTTTCTATGCCCTTGAAAACACTCACAGCCTTTTTAATCTCCGCCGACATCATTCGGACGCTGGTCAATCGTGAGTCTCACATGCTCATCCACCAAGTACATTCCAAACTCGTCAAAGTCCATGGCTACTACAGTTACTTCGATCGCGTCAAACACGTGGTTCCCTTTGGCTTTTCGGTGTCGGTCGACGCATTCAGGCACGTGTGCGTCTGCCGACATTCCGTCAAAAACATTGTTGATACAAATCCTAATTTGGGCAAAGCATGTTAACGGAAGAGTATGCTGATCTTTTTAGTGTTAACAAGTGTCCAAGCTGCTCCAGTAACGGTCACCGTTGTGGATTCCACGACCGGCAAGCGCATCGACAATGCACGTGTATCCTGTGCATCGACTACGGTCGTAAAGAACACAGTGCAAACGCAATCCAAGGGCGTTGCGACAGTTGAATGTCCATCCGGAGTCCAAACCATTGAAGTCTTTCACGACGATTACGGGCGCAAAAAGGTTCCCATCACCATCGAAAATAGTGACAGTGTCTCTATGCGCATTCGATTGGAACCACCTTCTTTTTTGGTGGTGGAAGATGAGCAGCAAACAGGTGCCGTAACACGCCATGTCGTCACCGGTGAAGAACTCAAACGCGTTCCGGGAACCTTTGGAGACCCGGTTCGAGCTCTACAAAGTCTACCCGGTGTTGCTCGCCCAAACATAGCCGAGGGCGCCATCGTCGTGCGAGGTGCAGAAGGGATCAATACTGGGTTTTATGTTGATGGTATGCCAATCCCCTACATGTTTCACACCATGGTTGGACGCTCTGTCATCATCCCCTCTTTTATCGACGACATTGAATTCTTTCCCGGTGGTATGCCCTCCAATTACGGAGAGGTCACCCAGGCCGTTGTCAACGTTCGAACCGATACACAACCGACCGAAGGGACCAAGGCACAGCTCCGCATTGATTTTTTGGATGGTGGGATGACCATCGAGCAACGCATCAACGACGACTGGACCCTTCGTGCTGCCGGAAGATATTCCTGGGTCGGTGGACTTATATCGACCGCCAGTAAAATTGCCACTCGACGCGCTGGTGGACAAGGCTACGAGGCCGCTTATTTGGCACCACAGTACTGGGATCAATTTGCTGACTTACGGTACAAAGTGTCCAAGACAGATGAAATCAGTTTACTGTACTTGGCATCTAGAGATACCCTCTACTTTTCGGAAGGTCGCTATGACTACGATGGAGATGGGGAACCAGACCCTCCGGCTTGGGAAGAGGCTGATCTATCTTACAATCCGGAACACTGGATTGACAATCAATTTTGGCGCACCCGTGTACTCTGGCGCCACAACGACGGCAGACATTCCCACCAAACTTGGATCGCTGGTGGTCAGGAGCAACAACAAAACTTGTTGGGGGCTTGGTGGCTCTCTCGGCAAGGCCCCTATCGTGGACGCGTTGGGGGTCCAAGTGTTGTAATTAGACGGGCTGATCGATGGCTGATGCCACAATGGGGTGGTGGTTCGGCATTGGTGGCCGGTGGTCAGTTGACAGGTCGCTGGTTTGTTGCCGAAGATTTTCAAGAGACCTTCAACGTTCAAGATTACGACGAGGTGGTTGAGATTTCCACTGAAGATCAGCAGGTTGTGGCTTCTTTCTGGCTAGAGCCACAGTGGCAAACGGAACACTGGTATGTTGGACTTGGTATACGCGGTGCCCACTATCAATGGGATGACACCAGCAGTTTTGAGCCGGAACCCAGGTTGTCGATTCGACGTCAACTGCCCCAAGATTTGTTGGTCAAGGCAGCCGTCGGTCGATACACCCAACTCCCTCCGTTGGAACGGTATGCCCAAGGCATTGGAAATCCCGATTTAACAATCATGAGTGCTTGGCAAGCGTCTTTGGGAATGGAGCGCAATTTTACAGGTGGACTTCAAATCGATTCCTCCATCTTTGGTGGGTGGATGGATGATCTGGTGGTGCGAGACCTTGAAGTAGACACCTACAATGATGGAGACACCGTCACAACCGAATTGCAGCCCTATTACTTGGGTGTTCAAGGATTGGCCTACGGCTGGGAAGGACTGTTTCGGTTTCGACCGTCTGATACGCCTTGGTGGGGTTGGATTTCAATGACCGTATCCAAATCTTTGCGTCTGGATGACAGCGGTAGACTCTTTCCGAGTGATTATGACATGCCACTTTCCTTTACGGCTGTGGGTGCCTATGACTTGGGAAAAGATTGGGAACTGTCGGCACGTTTTCAAACCACCAGTGGACAGCCGTACACACCGTTCTATGGCGTCTATGTCCCCAAAGATCAATACTTTACAGCAACGCGTGGAGACCTCAATTCTGAACGCTATCCTGCATTTTTACGATTGGATGTGCGGGCGCAAAAAGTCTGGTCAAGAAAATGGGTGGACTGGATGCTCTACTTGGATGTATACAATGCGACCTCCAGAGCCAACCCATTTATTGCCACCTACAACTATGATTACAGTGAGTTAATCGAGATTGCCTCTCTGCCAATCATTCCGACACTGGGGTTGGAGGCCAATTACTAATGCGATTTTCAAAATTCATACTGTGTGTTCCATTGCTGACCGGGTGCTTTCGTGGTCTATTCTCTGAAGCACCAAAATATTTGGCCACAGAATATGTCGTGGACAAGCCCAGAATTGTCGCCATTCGAGGAACCCCAGTGGAAATGGTTTCTGGAACACCCGCTACTTTGGATGCCTTACTGATTGCACCGCCTGAAGCCACAATCGAAGAATGGAAGGTCTCCGTATGTGGGTTGGATCTCAGCAGTTCGACCCAGACGCGCATTTGGGACCTACTCTGTTTTGAAAAGGCGGAAGCAGTAACAAACCTAGTTCAAAACAATACGCTGCCCTACAGCATTTCTACACCAACCTTCCCAGAGATTGACACCTGTCGCCAATGGAGTGATCGTTTCGATACGGGACTTGAAGACACAGGCTGGATTGAAGAAGGCTTATACGACGACAACTGTGCACACCAACTTCCATTGATGTTTGAAGCCATTGTGGATGGTCAACCAGTGTATGCTGCCGGATTTACCAATTGGTATCCAACTTTTCCACAGCATCTTCGACGTGACAGCACCTACAGCGATGCCGGCATCCACCTCGAGATTCCAGTACAAGCACGAAGTGGAGAAGAAATCCCTTTGCAGGTTGACATTGCTGCACAAGCCAGAAGTGCAACATTCCAATGGTACATTGATGCAGGTATATTAAAGGACACGGGAATCACTGCCGCACACAGTTACCAAGAACCTTCAGACACTACGCCACACCCCTTGACCACATCCAGAAACCGACTGGTCATTCCCGATGACTTTGTGGGAACGCTCAGGGTTTGGGTCGTCATTCACGAACCTTGGTACCACGACTTGGACATGACTTGGATCGAGGGCAGCATTGAGGTGACCCAATGAATATTCAATTGCCACTAACCTTTCTGACAGCGTTTTCATTCGCCTGCAACATCGGGGGCAACACCCCTCCAAAGTTCAAAACCTTCAATGGCGAGGAAGTCAAGTACCTGTTTGGATTTGCCTACTTGCCGAGCAGTGTCTTTGCCCCAACTGTCCTTCAGCCAAACACACGCTGGGACATTGAGGTGGAGGTTTCAGATGCCAACGGTGATGATGTCGAGATTTTGTTTCCCTCTGCGCCGGGAACCATTTATTTTGATCAAGACAGTCACTCTGGCTATTGGGACATTCCAAGTAGTGCACCAAATCCATACCCAAGTCTACAGGTCCTGGCAGTCGACGCACAAGGTGCATCGGATGTCCTCTTTCTCAACATTGAAGTGTTTCAGGAGTGGGACACGGGCTTGTTGGATACCGGTTTCAGGAACGACTGGTCCGGAGAGGGACCACACTTGGTAGGTGACTTCAACATTGAAACAGACTTAGACGGTTCCATCCAATTTCTGGATCCATTTGGGCGTTGCAAAATTACATGGGCAGAGGTCGAAGGGGTCCAAACAGAACCCTGTGAACAGTGTATACACACTTGGAAGTTCCATCTCCAAAATGGCGAACCCGAAACCAGACAACGTAGCTGCCTCGAAACATTGAACACTCTAGAATCGAAAGCATGGAACGTGGGATGGTCTGAGGCAGTCGAATGGAATGGTGTACACTTTACTTCACCAGTGATGTATCGACACTCGACCGCCGGATGGATGCCTTCTGGCCCTGGTCAGGTAGAGCAAAATCGATTCTCTTTCACATTGGATTTGACCGAAAGATAAAATGGTGTACCAAACCAAGCACTTGAATGCGATTGCGCAAGTTTCGAAAACTTATTAAATTTGAGCAAACAATGCTGGGGGTCATATGTCGACAAAGTTTGAGGAAGGAATCTTGTTGCTCGAAGATGGAACGCTTTTTCGAGGTCGAGCCTTTGGAGCACGAACCCACAAAGTTGGAGAAGTCGTATTCAACACCGCAATGACGGGCTATCAAGAAGCCTTGACCGATCCTTCTTACGCGGAGCAAATATTGGTCATGACCTATCCACACATCGGCAACACTGGGGTCAATCCAGACGACGTAGAAAGTGACAAACTTTGGGTACACGGCTTTGTGGCGAAACGCTTCCAAGATGCACCTTCCAACCACCGGTCAACACAGTCTCTCGAAGACTACCTCATCGAGCACAGCACCCCCGCGATTCACGGCATCGACACCCGTTCTTTGGTTCGTCACCTTCGAGACAAAGGCGCCATGAAAGGCATCGTGTGTACAGATGGTACAGGTTTGGAAACGCTGAAAACAAAGATGGCTGAGTGGGGAGGCATGGTCGGTCGAAACTTGGCTGAAGAAGTTTGCCAGCCCCTCAGTCAGGTTGTACACAGTCCAAGAAATCCAGTCGCGACCGTCAACGTAATCGATGCCGGTTGCAAAAACAATATTGTGCGCTTGCTCAGTCAAGCGAACTGTCGAATACGAGTTGTCCCCATAACGGCGGATATACAGTCTTGGACTCAAGACTGCGATCTCTTATTCTTAAGCAACGGACCTGGCGATCCGGCGTCGTTGACCACAGCCATTGCCAAAATACAAAAAATTCTGGGTACCAAACCCATTCTGGGTATTTGCTTGGGGCATCAGTTATTGGCACTGGCATTGGGTGCAAAAACATTCAAACTGCCTTTTGGACATCGTGGAATCAACCACCCTGTCCGCGATGAGGACACAGGTCGCGTTGAGATTTCCAGTCAAAATCACGGTTTCTGTGTAGATCGTGAGAGTCTAGAAGCCACAGGAGCAACGATTACCCACTTGAATCTCAATGACAACACCGTCGCTGGACTCAAGCATGATCGGTACAATGTAATGGGTGTACAGTTTCACCCTGAAGCCTGTCCTGGCCCGAACGACAGCGCACACTGGGTATTGTCCACTGGCTTAAACACTGTTCTGAACAAAATTAACGCCTAACACGGTCATTTACTGTCCATACATAGAAAATTCTTCGGTTATAGTATCCTGTACTTTAGTTTGGGAGCACCATGGCCAAGAAAAATAAAATTACCTATGTTTGTACAGAATGTGGTCACACCGTCCGAAAGTGGCAAGGCAAATGCAATAAGTGCCACGCTTGGAACTCCTTCGAAGAACAACAGGCTAGTTTAGACCGTCCTGGAACAAAAAGTGTCGGAAAAGTTCAAAAGTTAAACCCCATCAAACTCCAAGAGGTTGATTTGTCAGATGGTGAGGTTCGGCTCAAAACAGGCATCGGTGAACTGGATCGTGTATTGGGTGGGGGCTTGGTTGGTGGCTCATTGTCTTTGATTGGAGGGGATCCAGGTGTGGGTAAATCCACCCTTTTGTTGATGGCACTCTCTGAATTTGCCAAGAGAAACCTTCCGACACTGTATGTTTCTGGTGAAGAATCGGCTCGACAAATTCGACTGCGTGCAGATCGTCTGAAGATTCACACCGACAATCTACACTTATTGGCAGAAACAGATTTGGATGCCAGTTTGGCAGCAGCCGAAATCTTAAAGCCAAAACTCTTGGTATTGGACTCCGTACAGACCCTGTACTCCAATTCGGTTGATTCAGTCCCCGGATCGATGACCCAGGTGAGAGAAGTGGCCAATCGCTCAATGACATTTGCAAAGAAAACCGGAATCTCCACGTTCTTGGTGGGACACGTCACCAAACAAGGTGCAATTGCGGGGCCAAAAGTATTGGAACACTTGGTTGATACGGTGATTTACTTTGAAGGCGATGGCGCCAGTCAACTTCGGGCGTTGCGGGCAGTCAAAAATCGTTTTGGGTCTACTGGAGAAATGGGGTTTTTCGAAATGACAGAAACCGGTTTGGAAGAAGTTCCCGATGCCTCCGCAAGACTACTGTCGGAACGAGTACCCAATGCTTCTGGTACAACTGTACTCGGTGGAATGGAAGGTTCCAGACCACTACTCGCAGAGGTTCAAGCCTTGGTCGGTCACCCAACCCCAGCCAATCCCGGACGTACAGTTTTGGGAATGGATCGCAAAAGAATGCAGATGCTGCTCGCAGTCTTAGGCAAAATTGGCTACCAACTGTACGATCGAGATGTTTTCATCTCCGCTGCTGGTGGAGTTCGCATCACTGAGCCCGCAGCTGACTTGGCCATTGCTTGTGCCATTGCCTCAAGTCATCGAAACGATCCCATTGACGCTAGAACCTTGATGTTTGGGGAGATTGGCTTGGTCGGTGAAGTGCGGGCAGTCTCCCATCCTGCACAACGATTTGCTGAGGCCCAACGCCACGGTTTTACGAGGGTTGTCGCGCCAAAGTCTTCCCTACAATATGCTCCAGAGGGACTCGACGTCATCGGTGTTCGAACGCTGCGACAAGCCATGGCCTATCTGTTTACAAACCAATAAAAAAGACTTCAAGTTCCGTTTCTTTATCCGACCAGTAGAGTATAGTGCGTTACTTCAAGACATGGACTCAATCTGGAAGGCGAACAATGTTTCTCTGGACAACTCTACTTTCATCCTTGCCGGCTTGGGCGGAGGGTCCACACAATATTGGGGTATGGGAATTTAGCATTGTTGGTAACAAAACAAACACCCACGAGAATCAGGTTCTCACAACGACGTTGGCAGAACGAGTTCGCCAAGAGGTCTTACCGCTCACACGGCAGCATGGTTTGCATTTGGTCACCCCTGAAAATCTATCCTTTGAGGGGTCACTACCGACAAACGGTCGAATTTTGGAAACCAGTAAAGCACTGGGTCTCGACTATGTCATTTTGGGAAGCATCTCTCAAGGCAGACAAACGAACTGCATTTTAAAGCTCTACCATGTAGACACAGGGATTCTGTTGCAACAACAAAGCATCGATGTGACACAAGCAAGAGACCTCTTGCGGGAAACACCACCACTGATCGATGATCTCATGTTGCCCCTTCTACACCAAGACAATCAACAAGCGCCCAACATTATTGTCAACTTTGATGCAGAACCACGCGAAGACACTCTGCTATTCATCGATGGAAAGGTGCAATGCAAAACGCTTCCTTGCGCACAAAAACTTCGCAAAGGCAATCACAACATTCAATTTCACAACCCGTATTACGAACGGTGGAACAAAGATCTGTATTTAGAGCCCAGCATTGAAACCTATGCCAAACTGAAGCCAAGTTTTGGCCAACTGACCGTTGTCAGTACACCTCCTGGCCTCCGTTTTGAATTGAATGGTGTATCGATGGGTGCAACGCCGTTGGACAAACACAGAATCGAAAAGGGCAAGCATGAGATTTCGATTCTGGATCCCTGCTATATGGGACGCGATCAAGAATTTACAATCGCCAACAACGAAAACGAAAAGATTCGTCTCACAGCCGTCCCACGATTGGCTGGTTTGGATGTCTATTTGGAAAACCCCACTCAAATAGCCAAGGTCTATGTGGATGATGAGTTTCTTGGAAAGACACCGTTGTCGACCCAAGTTCCCATGTGCTCCAAAGAGCTCCGAGTTGAAAACAACGATGGCTATGCTGTCCGACAACTCTCTTTGATAGAGTCCGAAGTTGAGAAATATACCATTCAACTGCAAAAACACCGTTCAAAAAGTAAACGAACAAAAAGTACAGCATCGAACAATCGGCGTACATCATCGACTCAATCGCGTCCATCTAGAAAGCGCACCCACTCTCGACGTTTCAATCCCACACACTCATTGTGGTCTACATACACGGTACAATATGGTCTAGAGAATGAGGACTGGCGGATCGCCCTTGGAACAATGCAAATCAAAAATGGAAACAATGAGTCCTTTATTGCGCCATTGTTGCCCGGATGGCGGTTTCAAGTATTAGATTATAGCGTTTCACACAATCCACACCACCTTTTCCCAATCGGCGTCGGCTATGCCTTCGATTTCGAACTTGGTCTAGTGCAACCGTATTATCAATGGCAATGGCTTTCAATCAATGATCTCAGCAACATTCAACATAGACAAGATCTATGGACCGAAACCACAACAACCATCGGCAACCACAAAATTGGTGTAGACTTTTTACTCAATCACGAACCATTCAAGAATGATACGCACCACCAAGGCGGAACACTCCAATTGCAATCGTCATACATCTATTGCAGCGCTGGCACTTCTGATTGGTGCCAAGAGGAAGTGTATGTTGGGGCTTCCTTGTATTTATCCAGTGGACGCTGGGGATTTTAACCGTGCTCAGTACTTGGGCTTAATTTTCTTGGACTTACCTGTCTGTTGACCGTTGCGAATGCGTAAAATCGTTCCTGGATCGGCTTTACTTTGTTTGACGTACTGCCATCCTTTAGGCATTCTTGGAGATGCCAACTGATATACAGTCCATGCATCTTTGGGCGACAAGTTGATGCACCCATGACTGGCTGGCTCTCCAAAGTTGTCATGCCAAAAGGCAGAATGGATGGCGTACCGCGGATAATAATGCATAACAAAGGGAACATCTTCCATGTAATACGCATCTTCTGCACCCTCACGCGACCCCAAGTCCCATCCGACCGCTTTGTCATACAACTGATAGGTACCCAGTGGTGTTTTATGCCCCGTTTTGGCGGTCGACATCAGGGTGGTAAATATCAGTGATTCACCCTTGTACACCGACAGCATTTGAGAAGCAATGTCGGCATCGATCCAAATCTCCGTAGAGTCTATACCATCAGGGACATCCAGGGATTCCCACAGAGTCAACCGCTCTTTCAACACGTAACCATGGACATCGCCCATTGGAACTTGAACCCAATCAATCGAGTCTGCTTCAGTTGGAACAACAACCTCTAAAATTCTACGACGTTCCAACGTCAAACCAGCGGGGTCTGTCTCGTCCATCGACCAATACACCTGAGCACCATGCACACTTTTCACCCACCCCATCATACTCTCGGGGTCCTTTGGGAACTGCCGAAAATCTCTCCCCGCAAACCGAGACACAGGGTAAACATACAGTTCAGAAATCGGCGCGATAGAACCGTTTGGTCGCTCCAGCACCCACCCTTTTTCAGTTTTGTGAGCCGCGACAAACCGATAATCTTTACCAGGTTTAAGCTTCCATCGATGTGTCTCTCCCGACTCATACTCTTCAATGCTGGCCCACAAACGACCACCATGATCAGCGTCTCTTTTTCCAAAGAGTACCGGCATGAATGGTGGCTGCTGTTCGGTCGCCTCCAAAAGTTCTGTCGCACCCACTTCAGTTGGTGGCAACACACTCAAAAATTCTGGTAAATCAACCGGTTGGTCATCAACAATCTCTGTTTTAACCAAACACACGACTCCAGAACCGACTTTTGCCCAGCCAGCAGCACAGCTTTCATAGCCAACAATGGGACCCACTTCAAAAACGTCCCCTTCGTAAACGATGCCGACCCTTGGTGCATCCAACGACGCAAAAGCCCGTATCTTATGGGCGACACTGGCAACTCGATACTCGGTAGCAGACACTTCTTGTGCGGTGGCTTGATTGAGCAATAAAGCAAAAATAGTCTTGACATGTAAATACATATGTACAACATATCGAATTATCAAATGATTGAAAAGTAATTTCCCACTCGACAAACAAAGTCTTTTTCCGATACATGTTTACACCCCCTATGTTGGAGTTCCCATGTTGCTGTTTCTATCTTATTTCGCATGCTCCCCCCCTCCTCCTGCTCCAGAAGGACTGGATGCAGTCACCTCCTACATGGTTCGTGAGTTTTACAATGGGGATGCTGAGTTCGAAGCTGGTGTGCAAGGATTTATGAACTGGTTCAACACGGAAGGCTATCTCTTGGTTGGAGAGTCGGCTGGAGATGGCAACACCGATACATTCACCCTAAACGACTTGGAAACAGACGACGTATCTCACCTTCCCATCGAAGATTACGGTCAAGATTTGTCTAGGGCCAAGGGGGTCATCTCATTGGCTGAAATGAACTGTACTTGGAAAGATGCAGAAGCGTATTTGTTGCGCAAAGATCAAGACACAGTATTTGATGGTGACTGGGAAACCTACGAACGCACCTATCGAAGTGATCGCACTCGCTTTGAAGCGGCCACATCAGCAGACTCTTTCCCAGAGATTCCAGAAACAGTTCCTGCCTTTGACCCAGACTTTGATTTGGACGCTGTGGCAGACAACATGATGTTCACCCTAAACCGAGCAGATCCCACACCTCTTCTCGGCGTCGATCTGCCACCGTACGACCTGTACCTTGACTTTCGTCATGGAAGTTATATTGTCGATGATGAAGAAGTCTCTGTATCCGCCATCATTACCTACATGACCGAGGGTGCCTATGATGAAGATGGGGAGAATGGACTGGCACAAAGCTACAGCGTTGAACTAAACATTTCTAGACCCAATGACAAAACATTGCGCGCTTTGGCTGTTTGGGCTGAACCTGTCAGCAACATCTTAGAGCCAGACTCTGCCGTCTCCCTCAATTACGCAGTCAATAAATCTCTGGCTTCGTCTGAACGAATCTCTGCAATCTGTGGTGGAGAAGAGACCATACCCGCAGAAGAATAACCCTGCATCAACATACGGCATTCTCAATGTCAGCAATGAGCTGTGCGGGAGAATATGGCTTGGGGTGAACGAATGCAGCCCCCAGTCTATTGGCTTCTTGTACAAACTGGGCTGAGGCTTGAGAAGTGAAGAATCCAAACGGGGTGTTGTTTTGTATCCGACGAAGGTTCCTCAACAGTTCCAGTCCAGACATGTGTGGCATGTTGCTGTCCGAAAGAATGAAGTCTGGCTTCTCAGTACTGACTTTACGCAAGGCGTCTTGACCATCAGTCGCTTCAACAATGATGGGGGTAAAAGCATCTGTTCGAAGATTCTTCTTCATCACCGTTCTCATCAGTTCACTGTCATCCACCAATAAAATCTTCACCTGAAACCCCTCGTGTTCCCATGTAACGCAAAAAGGAACAACAACAATTGTTCACGGTTTCAAATGTGCATCTACCCATCTCATACCGACTTCATACCCCTCTTCAGGCGTAATGGAACGCCATCCAATATTGCGCGACCAAGTGCGTTGCTTTCGCGCCAAGTGCCACGTCCCAATTTCTGTACGTTCTTTGGCCTCTTCAAAATTCTTCGTGCCCAACAAATGCTCCAACCAATACTTGTAGGAGAAGGACTGAAGGGGTTTGGCTCGGCTGTCCCACCCTCGATCAATAATGGATTGACACTCATCCAAATAGCCATTGTACAACATTGTCTCAATGCGCTGACCGATTCGTGGTCTCAACTCTGTGCGATCAAGCCACAACACCTTCGCCTCCAAAGGTGGGTGTTTGGGTGGGTCTTTCTGAACATTGGACAAAGGTCGACCGGTAATTTCATAGACTTCCAGTGCTCGGATGATCCGAACTCGATCATTTGGGTGCAGTCGTTCGGCACTGATGGGGTCAATCCTCTTCAGGTGTTCGTGGGGACTCTCCAGAGTTTCCAAAGCCAACCGAATTTCTGGCTGAGATTCCGGTAACGGGGCCATCGGACGAAATAAAGCATTGAGATAATACGGTGTCCCTCCCGCAATGATGACATGTTCATGTTTGTCAATGATCGAACGTGTATCTTCAACAAAGTCCCCTACTGTATAGGGTTCATTGTACGCGCGAATGTCAATGCAGTAATGCTGGACGGCATCCATTTCGTCCTTCGATGGTTTGGCGGTTCCAATATCCAAGCCTCGATAAATTGTCATTGCATCAGCACTGATGATCGGAGCGTTCATCGCCTTGGCCAGTTTGAGTGACAAACTCGATTTGCCTACGGCTGTGGGTCCACCAATCACCAACACTGCCATCTTGCCCTCCAAGAGTGTACATAGGCAACCATACATCGCCTGAACAGTCGATCGGATACATGCATGGTTTTCTATGGATGGTTCTATCTCTGTTTAACTTCGATGAAATTCCTTTTCCAATTCATTTGGGGTGATTCGAATGGCCACGGGACGACCATGGGCACAAACACCAAAGTCGACTGCATCCAATTCTTCTAACAATTCCATCATTTCAAATTTTGACATGGTCCGACCTGCTCGTACAGAACCATGGCAAGCTTTGGTTGCCAATGCTCGTTCAAGTTTTTCATGCACAGGCATCCCTTTTCCACCCGCCATGACATCGTCGACCAAATCTTGAATCAGTTGATCCCAGTCGCTGTTTTGTAAAATGGTTGGCACCTGACGTATTCGGATTGTATTGCCACCAAACTCTTCCATGACCAATCCAAATTCTGTAAAACTTGGCAACAGCGGTATCAATCTAGCCAACTGTGCCGCCGGTAGATCAATGAGAATGGGGGTCAACAACTGCTGGAACCCACCGATAAAATCCATTCTTCTTCGCTGAATGGCATCCAAAGTTATCCGTTCATGTGCGGCATGCTGATCAATAATCACAAGCTCCCCCGCACCTTCACACAAAATGTACGTTTCCTTTAGTTGCCCGATGACACGAAGATCAACAAATCGTGGAACAGGGAGTAAATCACCCAATCCAATCGTTTCACCCCCTTCTGCACGAGGCCATTGAATCGCAAATGCATCCATCGGTGTTGCTTTGGGGATTCTGAATGTTTCTACCTCACGTTCCGTAAAACCATCCTTTGTAAATCCATAGAACGACGGTGGGAAACTTCGGGTATCCAAAGGCAGTTCCACGGTTGTCTGTTGGTCATTCCTCCCCAACGGTTCTAACTCATTTGAAGTTTCACGAGGAAATTGAAGGGGTGTTGCTTCAATCTGTGAGTTTGTCTCGGTTTCTTTTCGTACTGATAAATTTACGTTTTCAGCAGGAACAACTGGAGCCTGTGGCAACGGTGACGGAGTTGAGTTTGTGGGGGGGTCTGGCAATGGTGGCAAAGATTTCAGTGGTGCCGAGTGAACAGAGGGTTTTGTTGAGGGGGTGTACGGTGTCAGACCCTCTGATCCGAAAAGCGGCAATGGAGTCGGTGTTTGTGTCGCTTTTACTTGAACCTCTCGCTTAGAAACTTCACGACGAATCCCATGTTCTTGCAGTGCTTGTCGCAAACCATTCGTAATCGCTTGGGACACATCCAAAACTTGCTGAAATCGCACTTCCGTTTTGGCTGGGTGTACATTTACATCCACTTGATTGGGAGCAACCTGAATGGACAACAATACCAACGGATAGCGTTTTTTGGGTACAATTCCTTGGTACGCTTCTTTCACCGCTCTACGCACAGCCGTGTCTTTTACAAAACGATCGTTGACATACAAATACGTTGCGTTCGCTGAAGAGCCTCGATGCACTCCAACGGGAGAGATCAATCCTTTTACACTACAGTACTCGCTTTCAAACTCTATTGGTATTACACTCCCCCAGTGTGCCCCCAACAAGGTTACCGCTCTATCTTTCAGAGAATTGGTTTTCGGAGACCGCAACACGCCCACACGATTGTGTTTGACTTCAATGTCAATGTGTGGACGAATCAGCATTTCTCGTACGACAGCCTCCAAACAATGGGAGTATTCTGTGTTGTGAGAACGCAAAAACTTTTGTCTTGCTGGTACATTGAAAAATAAGTTTCGTGCTGTAATTGTGGTACCAGCTGGACACCCTGCGGTATCCACAGATTGAAGTTTCCCACCGTGAACCGTCACTCGTGTTCCAGCCGGATTCTCGTGTGTCCGCGTCAACAACTCAAACTGAGACACTGATGCAATCGACGGAATGGCCTCCCCACGAAAGCCAAGGGTGTGAATGTTGAACAAGTCGTCATCGCTTCGAATCTTGCTGGTCGCGTGCCGTTGCAAGGCAAGTTGAGCCTCTGCTCGATTCATTCCGCAGCCATTGTCTTGAATCCGAATCAGTTTGGTGCCACCTTGCTCCAATTCTACGCGAATGTCATCCGCGCCAGCGTCAATCGCATTTTCAACCACCTCTCGAATAATTGCCGACGGTCTTTCAACCACCTCTCCAGCTGCAATCTTATTGATGGTATTGTCATCCAACACTTGAATGCGACTGCTTTGTGTTTCGAGATCACTCATTTTGACTCCACTCTTATTTTTGTATGTCTTCCCACTGCTTGCGTTTTTGGCGCAGATGTATTCTCAATGGGGAACCACCAAACTTAAACTGCTCACGAAAACGATTTTCAATGTATCGTCGATATGAATCTGGTACAGCATCAGGAGAATTTGCCCAAATCACAAAGGTGGGTGGGCGAACGCGGGCTTGGGTAATGTAATTCAATCTCACCCTGTGATGGTGCTTTTGAGGCGGTGGATTGGCAGCGACAATTTGTTCAAAATTGCGATTGAGTTTGCTGGTTGAAATCCGTCGATCAAAATTGCGGTACGCATCTTGAATCAATGGCAATATTCGATGACACCCCTTTCCAGTCAAGGCCGATGTATACAACACTTCTGCCCAAGATAAATGCGGTAAGCCTGTCATCACTTCATCATCCACCACAACCGAATTTCGATCTTCCATGTTCTTGACAACATCCCACTTGTTGATCAAGACAATACAAGCACGTCCACGGTCTGCAATGAGCGCTCCCAAACGTGCATCCTGCTTGCTGACGCCCTCAACTCCGTCGATCATTAAAATGCAGACATGACAACGTTCAATCGTACGAATGGCATGGCCGACAGCAATCGCTTCCAAGCGCTCGTCAATCTTCGATCTTCGACGAATACCGGCAGTATCGACAAAACGATACTTTTGACCATCCACCGTAACCACAGAATCGATCGAATCCATTGTTGTTCCTGGCATATCACAAACCACATGTCGGGTTTCCCCAAGCATCCGATTTACCAATGTAGATTTTCCAATGTTGGGTCGACCCAAAATGGCAATTCGAATCTCATCGACTTCTTTGATGTCACCTTGTGCTGCGTCCGTTGCGTTCTCAAGGTCTCCGTCGTTTTCATCCAGCTCAAACTCTACACTTGTCTCGCTTGTACTGTCATCAACCCAGTTTTGACGCATGTCTTCTGGAACCAGATTGTTCACGGCCTCCCAAAGTTCGTACATTCCCCTTCCGTGCTCGGCCGAGACGGTCATGGGATCTCCACAACCAAGGCTGTAAAATTCAACGGCTTCAAGATCGTGCTTTGGTCCATCACACTTATTGACCACCAATAGCATTTTCTTCTGGGCATCCTCTGGCAACGCCTTTCTCAAAATGCCAACTGTCAAGGTGTCGGCGGGAGTCAAGCCGGTTTGTCGATCGACCACGAAGATGAAAATATCTGCTTCTTCAAGTGCAACAATCGCTTGCCTACGCATCTCTGAAAATAGGTCCGAATCCGGTTCAGGCTCAAATCCACCAGTATCGACAAACAAGAATTTTTGACCAAGAAATGAACCCTCACCGTAATTGCGATCTCGAGTCACTCCAGGACGATCATCAACAATCGCCTTTCGATACCCAATGAATCGATTGAACAGTGTGGACTTTCCGACATTTGGACGACCAACAATGGCTACTACTGGAATCATACATACCTCTTATACACGATGATCTGCACCGTATGTTACTAATCGGACTATTTATGTCCGATACTTCAAAACCCCAACTCTCTCAGTCGTCTGGGATCATTAGACCAATTGTCACGAACCGACACAATCAAATCCAAATGAATGCGTCGACCAAAAAGTTCTTGGAGTTCTTTGCGGGCTTGGGTTCCAATCATTTTGATCTTCGCCCCTTTCTTGCCAATGAGAATACCCTTTTGAGACTCTTTTTCCACCCAAATGCGAGCGTAAATCTCGGTTCTTTTTGGTGTTTCTTTGAACCCTTGTATTTCAACGGCGACACTGTAAGGGACTTCTTGATTGGTCAACAAAAAAACCTTTTCACGAATGCGCTCAGCAGCCAAAAATCGTTCGGTTTGATCAGTCAACACATCATCTGGATACAAGGGTTCACCAACTGGAAGAACTTGTTTGAATACCTCAAAGAGAGCCTCAAGACCATCTTTTGTTTTTGCCGATAAGGGCACCAAATGCGCTTGGGGCAATCGCTCTTGAAAAATCGACAGCAACGGCAACAACAAGTGCTTGGGAAAGAGATCAATCTTGTTGAGCACCACCACTACATTTTTCTCTTTTTCCAATAAATTGGCCATGTACTTCAACCCCTTTGAGAAAATCTTCTCTGCGGGCATGACCTCCCCTTTTTTAATCAGCCAAGATGCGTCCACCACCCAACAGGCAGCACCCACTTCACCAATGGTATCTTTTGCCGCTTGGACCATCGTATTGTGCATTCGCCCTCTAGCACGATGAATTCCCGGTGTGTCAACCAATGCCACTTGCAAATTTGGAACGTTCAACACCCCCAAAATTCGATTTCGCGTGGTCTGAGGCTTATTGGATACAATCGACAGTTTCACTTGCAAAGCACCATTCATCAAGGTACTCTTTCCAGCATTTGGCAAACCGACAAGCCCTACAAATCCAGAATGATACGTGGCTACTTCCGGATTGTTGGATTCTTGTTCTGGTGTACTTTCTTCTGACATGGACAATCTCTGTGTAAGGGTGTGGGACATCCACTCTAACCGAATCCACCTTAGATTGCACCCTCTTGTCGCAAACGTTGCACGGCTGCCACAGCCGCTTGGTTCATGCTTTCTTTTTTGCTCCGACCTACGCCTACGCCCAATTGATCACCTTCCACCCAGACCCCCATCCGAAAGACCGACTCATGTGCAGGCCCTGTTTTATCGATGAGTTCATAGTTTGGCGTTGTTTGGTATTGACGTTGACACCACTCCATCAACACTTGCTTCGGTGGAATGTAATAGCGCACTGCTTCAGCCCGGTGTGTAAAATGATGACGGATTATCGCGTGGCAGTTTTCAAGACCGTCCAGCGTATATATGGCGCCCAAAATCGCCTCAACCGTATTGGCCAAGGTTTTCTCTTTCTCGCGGCCACCATCTCTGGCCTCCCCAATGCTCAACCGTATTTTCTGTCCTAGGTTCAACTCACGGGCGATGTCTGCCAACGTTTGGGTGTCGACCAACTGGTGGCGCATGCGGGTCAAATCCCCTTCTCTGCACTCAGGAAACAATTTTGTCAGCAAATCGGTGACGCACAGCTGCAATACAGAATCTCCAAGAAATTCCAACCGCTCGTTGTGAGACCCTGCTTCAGGAAACTGACGAATGTAAGAACTGTGGGTCAACGCTTCGACAAACAAAGGCTTCGACAAGTCGTAATACAGTTCCATTGCTGAACTCACAATCGTTGACGAATCCATCCGCCACCAATGACCACTCGTTCGTCTTCTCTGCCCACACCGCTGTAAATCACAACTGCCTGTCCAGGTGCAACCGCCCTTGCTTGAGATTCAAAACGCACAATCCACTGTCCTTCCGTTTCCGCAGGTTCAACTGTACACGGATGAAGAGCCCCCCTGTGTCGTATCCTCGCAAGAATGGGTTCTTCCGGTAAGGGCTCTCTAAACCAGTTCATATTTCCAGCAACCAACCCCGTGGTGAGCAATGCGTCATTTTCGCCAATGACCACCTTTTTTTGTGCGGCGTCAATGTCGACTACATACACCGGCTTGCCCATTGCCACGCCCAACCCACGGCGTTGGCCAATCGTATACTTCCAATACCCGTCGTGTTGTCCAACAACGTTGCCTTGCACGTCAACAATGTCACCTGAGCCGTCTGTCTGTTCCACGTTGTTTTCAACAAACTGACCGTGATTGCCATTGGGTAAAAAGCAGATGTCTTGACTTTCTGGTTTGGATGCCGTCACCAAACCAAGCCGTTTGGCATGCTCTCGAACCTCACTTTTGGTCATTCCACCCAATGGAAATAAGATTTTGTTGAGAACGTTGGGGCGAATCGGAAAGAGAAAGTAAGATTGGTCTTTGTTTTGATCAATGGCCATCTGTAAGCAATTGTCATCGGTGATTTGGGCGTAGTGCCCCGTAGCCAAGTACTCTGCGCCCAACGCACGGGCACGTTGCAACAACACTTGAAACTTCAACACACCGTTGCATTGAATGCAAGGATTTGGCGTCCACCCTTTGACATAGTTGTTGACAAAATCATCTTGAACCGCTTTTTTGAACGCCTTTCGAAGGTCCATCACATAAAAAGGGATTCCAAGTTTCTCTGCAACCCGTCGACAATCGTTGACATCATCCAGTCCACAACATGTTTTTCCGCCTTCATCATCCACCCCCAACTCCGGAGTATCGTGCAACTTCATATGCACTCCGATGACTTCATATCCTTGCTCCAACAGCAATGCTGCTGTGACCGATGAGTCTACACCCCCACTCATTGCGGCTACCACACGCATGTCTTCTCCAACTCTGTTATGGTTTCTATGATGATGGGAGTCACAGCATCCAAATCTGTTGTGTGTCCCCATGAAAAACGAACTGGCTTTCCAGACAGTCCCATAGCCTCTAACACGAAAGAGTCCTTTGACGAAGCACTTGAGCATGCTGAACCCGTGGATACTGCAATTTCTTTCATATCCAAAGCCATCACGATCATATCACCCGGTACATCAAAAAGAGCCAACGTCGTATTCGGAAGTCGCACACTCCCCGAACCGACAATCCGCGCAGAGGTTTCAGACAACAACAACGACTCGAATTGAGCTTGATTGACTGAGTTCATAGACTCTACATGCTTTGCAACGTGCCCCCAAGTATCGATGAGTGGTGCATTTACAGTCCCCGCACGTGAACCACGTTCCTGGGCACCCCCACGCAACAGTCGTTCAAGTTCTTGCGACAGCACGAGCGCCCCTACCCCAATTGGCGCACCCATTTTGTGACCGGACAGTGTAATAAAATCAGCGGTTCCCGCCCACTCAATTCGATTGAACACTTGGGCAGCGTCACAATGGTACGGCACACCAAACTGCTGACACAGCCGATGAATTTCATCAACCGGTTGTACAACTCCCGTCTCATTATTGGCAGCCATGATGGATACCAATGCCACCTCTCCTTGATTGAGACGTTCACGCAAAGCCTCCATGGACACAACTCCAGAGGTCAACACAGGAATCCGTTCATCCAACCAATCTCCAACCGCTGGATGCTCAATACTCGAACCAATCACCGCTCCTGGTCGATTGGCAAAATGGGACAAGACCCAAGAGTTGGCTTCCGTTGCACCAGACGTAAACCGAACTTGTTTGGGCGCCACACCAACCAACTCAGCAATGCTTTCTCGTGCCTTTTCAACGGCTACAGAAGCCTCTCGTCCTCGACGATGCTGGGAGTGTGGGTTGCAATCCAACTGCGTTAACGCATTACAGTAATGATTCACCACCGATGGACTCAACAATGCCGTGGCATTCCAATCCAGATACCCATTCACAATCATGGATGAAACAAACGCGCCGTACATCGATTCATGAACTTGGTTTCCAAATCACCGTTGACATCCAATGCGGGAGTTTGATCGCTTATCCAAGTTTCCATTTCTTGTACAACCGCATCATTGTCAACCTTTTTGGCTGCCAGTAAACGGCCGATCGCCACACCGACCAACAACTCTGACAAGGGCTCCGACATCGCTTGCAACTGTGTCCATGATTGGGTCAACTGACCAAACATGCTCTTCCATTTTTCTTTGCGCATCGAAATGCTCGCCACATAAAAGAGGGCAACGGCATTGTTTTGCTCAAACTCCAATACGCGCCAGTAGTGCTGTTCAGCCAACTCTTGTCGTTGCAACTTCGTGTCCAGTGTAAAACCACGCCAAAGGTAGCCAAGCATCACATCGGCTTCACTGGTCGCATTCTTCACCAATGTAGAGCACAACTGCGCCACCCGTGAGTATTCGCCCTTCTGCCAAGAGCACTCAATGATTCCTTTGAGAGATTGTGTATCCTTCGGCGCATAAATTCGAGACTTCTGAAAGTACTGTAACGCTTCAACCCACTGCTCAAGTTTCAACGAGGACCACCCCAAACGCAGACACACTTGGGCAAGATCAGACTTCGCCCCTTGTGTGGTCATGACTTCTAAAAGTTGCTTGTCAATGTTCACCGCGTCTTGAACACGACCAAGTTTGGTCAGTGTTGTACTCATGCGTTGTAGACTTTCCTGATGGGTTGGTACGACATCCAGAACTCCCTCCAAAGACGACACGACCAAGTCCCATTCCTCCAAAGCTTCTGCGGCTTCTGACTGTTGTAACAGCATATCGACGGTTGACCTTGGGGAGTCTTTGAATATTGAACCATTCTCTTGATACAGAGCCAACAAATCCGTCCATTCTTGATTTTGGTAATGCATCGTAGCCTTCCGCTTCAACGCAGCTGGGTTTGAGGGGGCCAACATGGCTATATAAGAATAAATCTCATCGGTTTGCTCTTGTTGTTGTAAAGAAATCTCCGCAATTTCTGCTGCTTTTAACAAAATGGACACCTTTTCATCTGTTGCATCCACTTTACTTTCCTTGTGCAAAAGCAAATCGAGCAGTTTCTGCCATTCACTCATGATCTGGTACTGATTTTCCAAATAGGACACTGCCCGCTCAAAGGTGCTATCTTCAAACAGAGCCACCTCCAAGTATGGAATTGCCTTGCTCTCTTCAAGCAACTCGTTGATGTAGGTCTCAGCCATTTCCATACACAACTCTGCCTTGCTTTGCCCTTCCAATAATCCGACCAATTCGTCAGCGTAATGCAAAAATGAAGCCGTATCAAACTGCGACTTAGACAGGTGAATCAAACGTCGCAGGGTTTCCTCTTCTGGACCCAGTATCTCATAGACTTTCGACCACTCTTTGAGTGCCAAATCTACATCCAATAAACGTTCCTCCGCTATGCGAGCAATTCGAGTATGACAGGCCACTTTATCATGGTCTTCACTCAACACCGAACGACGTTGAAGCAAAGCGAACAGTTCTTTCCACTCTCCCTGCTGTTGTAGACAATCTGCCAACTGATCAATCGCATCGACATTGCTCGAATCAATATCAATGATATCCTTGAGAACCTCGATTTCCTTGTGAACGTCTCCTTGTGCTTGATGTGCCTCCACGAGCGTATTCATGATTTCAATGGCATCGTGCATGTCCGTTGGATTTTCTGCGAGCGTATTGAGGTGTGCAATGGCTTCGTCCACCTGACCGTGCTGTATTGATATTCTCGCCAAGGCTTTTAAGACACTTCGGTTGTTTGGATCATTTTGAATCATGCGCTGATAGGTTTCCAAAGCCAAATCCGATTCTGCCAAGTGATCCACCAATACCCATTGAATCTTGCTGTCTAGATAATGCTGGAATTCCATCGACGAGACCATATCTCGTTGCTTCTCCAGTGCTCCAAGAACCGCCGACCAATCACCCGACTTTTCATAACAACGTTCCATTCGAGCATAATACGGCAGTGTTTGGGCCGTTGACAAGTTTTGTTTCTCAGACAATTCAAGCATCTTGGCATAGGCTTCCGCCGCTTTGCCATACTCTCTGAACTCCTCCATAATTTCTGCAAAATCCAGCAACACCAGTTCATCCAAACTTCCGAGAACTTCCTGCATGTCCTCCACGTTGTGGGTCTGCAAGTACAAGGATTTGAGGCCTTGAAAGACTTTGCCAAGCACTGGATTCTTCTGAAAACGCAGTTTAAAGAATGACGTTGCCTCAGAAACGTTGCCCAAACTTGAAAAAAGTTGCGCTGCCAACAACGCAAAGTAGTTGACTGGACTGTCGTCATCTATCCAACTGGCCAGTGTTGAATGAACCTTGGCAAGCGCCAAATGTCGTTCCGGCAAATGACGTAATATACCATCCAATGCCAAGGCCGCTTTGGTTCGAGCCTTCAACGGTGCCGATTCGTCTTCAAAAATGGACAACCAAATTTTTTCTGCTTGCTCAAGTTCTTGTGATTGTTCAAAACAACGAGCCTTCCACTCTTGGACCAACACCTCTTGTGAATCAATTTTGCTGAGAAGTGATGGTTTCAAAGAAGTTTTCCCTAGCGACTCTAAAAACAATACTTGACCGATGCTGACCTGCTCAACCTCATTGACAAACAACTCGACTTCTTCTATGGGTGCTTTCGTCAACAACAAGGTGTCCACCAATGGGTGTACCCCTTTGACAGAGTCTATGGCAACATCAAACTCAGACAGCAACAGTACGAACAGTCGCTCTAAGAAGAAAATGCTGTCTTTTCCAAAATTACTACTCGTCAAATCAAAAGACGTTTGATTAGAATTCTCCCATTGCAACCAGCCACAGATTGTTTTGTGCGACAAATGTTTCAGCAATTCTTGATTCGCCCACAATCGTTGTTCAGCCGTGGTAACTCGACGATACAGCAACAACGCAGCAACGTGAGACGGAGAATGGTTCAAGCATTTTTTCAAATTGTCAATGGTTGTTTGTTCACTTTGCAACAAGCAATGACTTACGTTGGCAGCCATGAAATACATTCCGGCGGGATCAATGGCATTTTCAGCTTGCTCTCCAATGATATCAACCACCTCTTGCCAGTCACCACTGCGAATCCGCAGACGCAAGACATCTGTAATGCCAATGGTCGCGACTGTGCTTTTTTCTCGGGCTAGCGCGTACAACTCTTCTGCCTGCTCTACTTGATTGAGGCGAGTCTCTGCGATGATCCCAGCCTGAATCATCCAGTGTGCTGCGTCTTCGACGTTGCTCGATTGCTGAGCTCTACGCTTGTAAAAGCCAATCAAGGCCTCCCAATGCTCTCCTCTTAAATAGAGCGTTTCTGCTAGGTAACTCAACTCTGATTCTTCAGCGGCTGCTTGAGACAACATGTTCGCTGCTCGAATGGCATCATTTAAATAGGCATCGGCGATGAATGCCGCCTGGGCCAAATAGGCCAGTGCAACTTCTGGTACCTCTGGCAACACAACCTCATAAAGATGAACCAGCCAATCCACACACTCCTCAAAGGCTTCTTTGGCGATGAGGTGTTCCACGTAGTCATCTACGGCAATGATGGCAAATGGGTCTAACTCTACGGTCTTGAGCAATGCTTCACCCGCACGAACATCGTCTTCTTGTTCAAACAGTAAAGATAGGTGAAACCAAACCAACGCCAAGTCTGGACGCTCTTGTTCGGTGGCTTCTAACAAAACGCGTTTCTTTTCTTCCGTGTCACTGGATTCAAGCAACGCCAGATAAAGCCAAAAACTCTCTATTGACTCATGAATGTCAATGGAGGCAAGCAACTTGTCTTGACCATACGCACCGTGGGTCAGTTGATAGAGGTGTAGTGCCCAGAGCAGTCGATCGGAGTTGGAGGTAAGTTTGTCCCAAATGTGGTTGCAAGCCAGGCTGATGGTCTCCGAATCATCCAATTGAATTCCGACCTGCAGCAACGCTATCGCAGCAACAACATTTTCACCATAGCCGAGGGTCTCTTTGAGTTTACTGACCCCTTGTTCCAAATTCTTCAATCGATGTAGGTACACCATCGCTTGCTGGTATGCATACTTGGCTGCAAGCGGTCCTGAAGACAAACGTTCTAAATTAGCCAGCGAATCGACCAACCCACTCCATTCACCTGCACTCTCTTGAATTTGACATAGAAACTGCCAGTTGAGCCAATCTTGACCATCTGCTTCAAGAGAACGCTGTATTGCATCGGTTGCCATCTCGGCGTTCCCAAACCGCTTTTGAAGGAATATCGCAATATCACCCCAAGCTTCAGCCGCCAACGTTCCTTCTCGCTCCAACGCCCACTGCTGTAATACCTCAAGATACAATCGTGTTTGACCGGCTCGTCCTGCGGTCTCGGCATACTTCTTCAAATCGGCATTTCTCAACACTTCACTGTCGCCATTGTTCGCTTGCTTGAAATACTCCAATGCCTTTGCATCGTCTCTTAAAGCAGACATAGAAATGCGCGCACACTCCGCCCACAAATACTGCTTGTCTTGAGATGTAGACAGCAATTTGCCCTCTTGAAGATACAGGGCGCGTAGGTTCTCGAAGTGCTCTTTCTCATTTCGAGGTTTGTAAGTCGAATCGCCTTGCTCGGTCCAACCGTCAAACGTTTCTTCCATAGAATCTGATTGTAAAATGTTGTCCCACGTCTCCTCAACATCCTTACCCATATCTGTTTCAACTGAATCGGCAGACAAACTTCCACTGTCCAAGGATGCGCCCTGAGGCTCATCATCTAGAGAGTCAGTCAGTTCATTCATTGTCGAGGTTTCTCCCAACAACGGGTCAAAAATATCGGCTCCAAGCAGTGG
>CBFICN010000020.1:0-30088 GCA_965661045.1 uncultured Myxococcota bacterium | reverse complement strand
GACGAGTGCCCATGCTTTTTCTTGACTGGCACCCGTTTGAACCGCCTCTAGAAAATGTGTAAAGTATTCGTACTCTGACATATTGACCTCCTGTCTAGCGTCTGTACGATCAGTAATTTAGATAATCGGATCAAAAATAGATGAAATAGAACAGAGCATGAACATTGTCCAAAACAAAAAGACGTCCGAGTCAGAAATCGTTGAGCGTTCATGTAGAGAATCAAAATTTTCTAGAAAGGTGTATTGAATGAACCATAAAGAAGACGATCTGACAAACCAGCTGTGCTACTACCAAGAAAGCCCCATTCGGGCCATCGTCCAAGTCAAGTCACAAGTACAAAGAAACAATCACGTTTATGCAGAGTTGGAAATCCTAGCCTCTGCCGATGGAATATTGGGACCAGACTTGAGTATTGGCGCAAAGATGAACATTTCTTGGGCGACTGGGTATCGATCCAATCAAGTCTTTTACCTAAAACCGTTAAAGGCTTACAATGTTGAAGATGCGATCGCCCAAATCGACCCAAAAGGTAGATTGCGCTGGTTTACAACAAACCCTTAAAGAATGAGGAAATTACAACGTAATTTGATATAGTTGTGGTTAAACATGGAAAGTTTTGGAGTCATCATGAACATTCTTTTCTCATTGCTGTTGGCAGTTGCCTGCAATCCAAGGTCCAATTTCATCGACCAAGACAACGATGGCATTGAAAAAGAAAACGACTGTGATGACAACGACCCATTGTCTTCAAATATCAAGGAAGATGCAGATTGCGACGGCATTCCCACCGCCGATGACTGCGATGACACAGACAATACGCTGTTGAACTTTGTGAACGACATGGACTGCGATGGTGTGTTGACCGTAGACGATTGTGATGATACCGATGAAAATTCAACAATTGTAGCCAATGACTTGGATTGTGATGGTGTAGAGACAGGCATCGACTGTGATGAAAGCAATGCCGATATTGGGGGTGATTGCTCAGTCTGCTTGGAACATTTTGACCTGACTTCTAGCCTCCTAGCCTTCAATGCAGTTGAAGTGTTGCCCTTTGCACAGGGAACGTCTTCTCGCATTCCATCTTCATATGGCATGATGTTGCCAGCTCCCTACACCAGTCTTTCAAGTACAGACCTCTTTGATTATATATTGGGCAACTTTTACACTTTTCCATCGGCCGATTCGAGTATAAACCCATCCATGGAATTTTTAGATACTCAGGGCTTGGTGGACGCCAATGAGACCTTGCACGGCAGTTTCACGGAAATGACCTTGAATGTCAACGATCCCAACGAGTACTTCATGGACTTGACAACCTTTGTCAACACGCGTCACTATCGAGGGGGAGAATACACAATCTACAGTTTGGACCAAGCAGGAACCATCACGATATTGGCAACCTACAACATCGTAGACTTCCACTTAGAAATTGATTACGCGCAAGCTTCAACAGGGAACTATACGGATGCCATGACTGTGGATGTCTATCTAGAACTGATCAACGACAGCACTGGACTGTTGCCGGTTGACCCACAGATATCGAGTGTGTACCTCGCGTCATCTGACCTCATTCAACATGTAGATGGTTCAATCGTTGTCGGTCAAAATTCTGGTCCATGGGAAATTTATTCCTCATCGACACACCAATTCATGCCGCTAAACTCTGCGGCCACCTGCCCGTATATACCATCTGTTCGGCTAAGACTGAGAAGGCAGTGATGGTCCTGTGAACTGACGAACCAAGAAGTGTATTCTACCAACAGTTTCCAGGCTTTACGGTCTCGTTGATACTTGGCCGTGGTGATCATCACCCCAGCAATATACGCTTCCATCAAGTGTGATCGAACAACTGTGCAATGCACCTGCAGCAATGAACTGCATCTTCTCATCCGGAACATTGAGTTGGTTGGAGGTATCGTCACCCCAGCACTCCACAACACCGTTGACCGTCAACCCACAACTGAACTCTGCCCCCAGGGACACTTGCGCAAACCGTCCAGTGGGTGCATCCAATTGCCCCTCTACGTTTCGACCCCAACAAAGAATCGACTGACTGTCATCAATCCCACAAGTATGCCACTGACCTGCAGACAACTGTTGAAAGGTCCCTTCGGGCACATCCGTTTGACCTTGTGTGTTGTCTCCCCAACAAGAAACACCTCCGTCAGATCCCAAACCACAAGAATGCGACCCCCCACTGACCACACTTACAAAACCATCCGTATCGGTTGGGACATCGGTTTGTCCGCTGTCGTTCCACCCCCAACAAGACACCTGTCCGTCGCTCTCTACAGCGCACGAGTGCAAGCCCAACCCAGAAGATAGCCCTACAACAGTACTCAAACTCGGCATTGTCAATGTACCATGGGTTTCGGTACCCCAGCACTGTACACGAGAGTCCCCACCAATGGCACAAGCCCAATCATAGCCCACCGATACCGCTTGAAAGGATTCAACCGGGCTTTCCAATACACCACTGTCTTCAGCTCCCCAGCAATGGACGGATTCATCCTCCTGAATCCAGCAACTGTTTAAGGCACCCGAGGACAAGCGACCACCATCAATCAACCCATCACAATCCGCGTCCACATTCGGAGACAAAACGGAAGCATCATCGCAATCATCGGATGTCAACACACCATCGCAATCAGCATCGGTACCCACAGTCGTAGAGTTTGGATCTGTGTCATCACAATCATCGGCCGTCAACACACCGTCGCAATCTCCGTCAACATCTACAGTAGAAGATGTCTCATCAGCGTCGTCACAATCATCGGCCGTCAACACACCATCGCAATCAGCATCATCGGTTGTTTGCGTAGACAGTTCATCGTCGTCTTGACAGTCCGTGCCGGCAACCAAACCTTCAATCTCACCACTTATGATTGACGCACCGTACCCGTCTTCATCGAGATCCATCATGCAATCGGTTTCCGAATCCAAGTGAGCCGCACCGGGAAAAACCTTGGGCTGGGTATCATCACAATCCCCCTGCAATTCCGTAAATCCATCCCCGTCGTTGTCTACCGAAAGAGGATTGTTTATATCCGAGATACAGGATGTGAACACAATAAGCCCACACCCATAAAGCAAACGTGACATCCTCATTGGTCCCCTCCCATACTTTGACTTTGACTTTGCTCGTCGTTCGTTGACATCGGCTCGGATACTTCTTGACTGTCAGTTTGTTGACGACCTTTTTGAACGGCCCACCATTCGATCCACTTCGAACCCACATAAAAGGAGCCAACGTTGCCCAACGCAACTGAACTCAACACAAATATTGAACGCCATTGATCCGACTTCGTAGAGTACTCCTCAAACTGTGCTTGAGAGCCCACCTCAGCGTTCGCCAAATCTGCGAAATGGTCTGCACGAAGCATGGCAAACCCAGTCCCCAAAACGACACCTGCACCAATAGCCAACGTGGTTCGTTCAATGGTGGTTGCCACCTGTGGATCCCACGCAAAAGAATCGGCAACGTCAGCCACTGAAGCAAGACTTTCACTGGAAGCAGTCTCTGTAATTGACAACTCTTGTGCCTGCTGTTTGGTCTGTTCGCTCTGTTCGCTCTGTTCGTCCCTTCCTTGAATCTCTTCTGACATTTGTGTACCATCAAACTCTTGTACGGTCGATGGTTCTTCTTCGGCAACTTGTGGAGGGTCTATCGATGTGGACTCTTGCGTGGACACCACAGGTTCAGTAGACACTGTCTCGACATCTGTCTCGGGGCCTTGCGATTCGTCACTCTCTAATTGCTCACTGACCTCAGTGGTTCTGCCAGCCTCTTCCCCAGTTTCTGAAGCCCCACCAATTTTCAACTCTTCGTCCGCAGGGGCTTGCCAAACGCCATAGGCACTGCTGTTCTCAACAGACGGTGTTAGAGGAACCGCTTCTCGATTGGGATCGACAAACGTAGTGCGACGCTCAGAATCATTCAGCACCAAGTCGCGAATGGTTTCTACAGACAAATCTGGATGAACAACGATATCCGCATAGGTGACCGCCCCATCTCGCACCCCACTCTTTTTGACTGCAACGGTGTACCGCCCTCCCACAAGGGTTTGACGTGTACCGTTGTCATACACAATCCGTTCGCCTTGGGCACTCACAAACACTGTCTGTGAGTCAACGGGAACCGGTGCTATCGGCAATGTGACCATCTCTGATGTCAAGCGTTCAACATTCGCGTGTGGCTGCAGCATCAACGATTGAACTTGAGCGTCCACCAAGGCACGACCCGTTTGGTCGTAGTCTGCAAAAGTACCAGATTTTACCCCTTGTTCAAAGGCCGAAGAATCGGTGGCCACAGTACGTTTTTTAAAGTCTCCCGCCTCAAGAGACAAAGAGAACACAGCCACTGGCATCTCAGAACCAGCACTCACTTTCAACACAACCGGTCCTGGTGGAATGTTGGTGATGTAGACCCCACCCTTGACACGGTCCACTCGAGGTGTCCAATCAAGATTTTTCGTTGCAAAAGCAGTGACGGTAAAGTCCGACGGAAACCCATCGACACCGACAAAACTGCTGGGCTCGAGTTTAACAATGCCACTGCGCTCAAGTGCCCATGACAGACGTGCTTCCGCAAGACGATGAATCTTACTGCGGGGATTGGACAGTTTTTTGGCGGTGACCCAAGCATCAAATGCCGCATACAGGTTTCCACCATCGTTCGGATAATGCGACAACGCATCACCAAGGGTCAGGTGGGACAAGGGGTTGACGGGGTCTGCCTCAATCAAATGACGAGCTTCAATCACTCCCCTAGACCAGTACTCTTCATCAAGAAGCGCATATATCTCAGAAGCCGTCAGCGGTTTTGTAGCTGGCTCTATATTCGGTGCGGCCATTGCCAACGACACCAACATCCATATGCTATTCACAGTACTCACCTCTGCCAAATTACCATCACAGTTGAATGCTCAAAGTATACTACAGACGGACCCGTTGGGCAATGAATAAAGAGGACACTTTGATGACAGATTACCGCCCGCTTCTCAACTCACGAACGCGCTCCACTGTAGAGTTCACAAAGAGTTCTTTTGTTCCACCAGGTAAGGATCGTACCCACTTTGAAAACTCTCGAGTCGATGCCGGCTGGATGACCATTCGACGAGTGTACTCCGTGAGTTGACTTTGCCAGTTTTTCTGTTGAATTCCTTGGTGAAAGACTTGCTGACAGATGGAAATCCAACGTACAATTTTTAGAGCCTCCACGGTCCCGTTGTGAAGACGAAATTCAACGGTGCTAATATCCATCAATGGCTTCACGTTCAACGTGGCATATCGATCTTTGACATCATCAACCAGTTGCTCTACAGTTCGACTCTCTTTGAGGGTTTTCTTGGTAATCTGCTTTTGTATCGGGGTACAGTATTTATTCGATTTCGTAACATCATACACTCCATCTCGAATAAATCTGGTTGTCCGTGACTTGGACACCAATGCACCCAAATAGGGCTCTACTGTGTGCATGTGCAGTACAAGGGCTTTCAATTCATTCAATTTGGGTGAAGAATACCCCAAATGTACGTGTATACCTGTTCGAAAATTCACCGTCAAATCAGAATTTTCCACGAACGTATTGAGCGCATCCATCACCACCACCAGTTTTTGGATTCCATCCACCCCATTGAGCACTGGGGAGACCACTTCCCAACCACAGCTTAAATCACGTTCCACATGCCACTGTGTTGCCCCTTCTCCTGGCCCCAGTGTAGACTTGACTTCCGACTTTGACAGTGCATTTGTTAACGCCCGAATGAGTTTCTTACCTTCGCGTCGATACACGTTGTATACCCAAAATTGCGGCCCCGTCAGTTCAATTTCCACACCAAATGTCTGATTTGGATAGTACAAGAGTCCTTCCATGTCTTTTGGAAGACCATCGGCTGGACAGATAAAACTGGGTGTTTGAGCGTGCTCAAAGAAATGCTTCCCCTCTTGAACGTGTCGTTGCATCTCTGTACTTCTAGTTGGGCGGCTTCCATTAGATCGGTTGCTGCCCGTCAAACGACTACAATTGTATAGAGACTCTGAATGTCGCTTCAGATTGTCGACAAAGTCCACCACAAAAAACGATTTCTTGCTACTGCCGGTTGGAATACGCGTCCCTCTCCCAATCGACTGTAGATAGAATGTTTCGGAGTTTGTTGGGCGGCACATGAAAATGGTTTTCGTATTGGGTGCATCGAATCCAACAGTCAGCATACCAATATTGATGATGACTTCTTTTCGCCCAGATAAATAGTCGTCGATATTTTTTCGAACCGTTTTGGCATCCATCTTCGAGTGTATGTAGGTGGCCGTCACATTTTTTTTGGCAAACAGTTTGATCAAGGCTTCAGCATGGGCGATGTCTATGGCAAACACAATTGTCTTTCCATACTTTTTTCGATTGGCAACGTAATGCCCTACAATGAGCTCGTTGCGCTTCGAAATGTTCAATACGCGGGTATTCGTGTAGTCGGAATTTTGAACCCGCCCTGTTTCTGGCGTCCATGCAACATTTGTGTTGACGCGAATCGGTTTCGGTTTGGCCAAGTGCCCCTCTCGAATCAAGTCGCCAAGTCCCTTCGAATAGACCAAATCATCCTTTGAAAAAGAATGACTGCTCCTTTTGGGGGTGGCACTCAAACCAATCACCTTGGTTCTCTTTCTTTTAAAGTGTTTAAGAATGTTTGGTGCCTGCTGACCACTGTGGTCACCATGGTGACACTCATCCCACACAATAAATGAAGGCGTACGCTTAAATTCGGTATAGATCGAAGCGAAACTCTTGGGTGTGGTGAAGTAGAAAAGGGCTTGGCTGTTTTCCCCTTCTGCCAAGGCACCGCAAGATATACTTTTGTTTAAACAGCCTCCCAACACAGCGATGCTGTCGTATCCAAGGCCCAAACTCTTTCGCTCTTTTTTGGGAATCGCAAAGAGTTCTTTCATGGCTGGCTCCAACAAGCCAGACCGATGAACCATCCAGATAACGGGCTTTTTTGTGCTGATGTTTCCCTGCTTTAACTGCAGACGAAGCCACTGGGCTGTAATGTAGGTTTTTCCTGCACCCGTCGCCAAATGAGTCAATCCTCTTTTGGAGTCGACAAAGTGTCGATCCAATGCGGCGAACACTTCCCTTTGATAGGGTCTTGGTTCTTTAGTGGACTGTACCGTTAAGTTTTGATCCATCCACCGTTGTTGTTTGCTGTATTCAACATTTCCTTCTGCGACCATCGCTGCCTCCGTTTTATTGTGTCAACGGAACGGTCAAAGGCGATTCGGATAGAAGACTGACACTTTTTTGAAAACAATCTGTTTATGGACTGTGCACTTCACCCTTAAGCACATCGCTCAAGGAAACAGGATTGATTGAAACCAACCCACGATTGTTCACCAGTATTCGATAAAGCTGATATGTACTCTTTCCAGCCTGCGTCGTTTTTGTCAGAAGGTTGACGGTGTATACCCTCGGTGCTTTGCATTGTTCAACCGCACCAGATTCAGTCAACACTGTGATCTGCTTTTTCGGTGGGGCGAGGGTCTTGATCCAGTTCCAAACGTGAAAACGATGAATGTTCACCACGCCTCGAAAGCGATCAAACTGTTTGCGGGCTCGGTTGGTATGAACAACTGTATTTTTCTGATAGTGAAGCACATCTGCGTCAAACAGAAAATAGGGATTCCATTCCTGAAAGTTTCGATAGACCGACCGAACATCTTCCGGTAGTTCTTTTACCTTTACGAAGTCTTGCTTCTCCGAAATTTGAGCGATGGATTTTGTTTCATCCTCCAAGAAAAAATGCTGACTTCTATCTGGCAAACGTTTTCTCAACTGCCCTGTCAGCCAAGAGCCGGATGTCGCTTTGATGCGATCTTTGAGAATGTAAGAGAACACACCAATGCCGACAAATGTACCTATCAGTCGGAGGCTCATGCCCTCGTTGAGATTGACACCGTATTCAATCAATGCATAAATCTGAACAAAAAGCGCCCACACCATTGCCAATCCAGCGGCAGTTCCAAAAGCCAAGTGTCTAAACCAATCCAAGAATCGATCTCCACGTGTATCCAAGTACAATACAGAAGATACATACTTGACCAAATTGCCAAAATGAAAGAGATACTGGTCCTGTTTGCTTACGGAGTACAGAAAGTAATTGTGCTGTAAACGATACTGATACTCCGAGCCAAGGGCATGTTCAATGAATTCGTCCTTGGGAGATTCTTCTCGAGCAACAATGAGCAGACGCTCCCAGGAATTTGAGATGAGTTCATCGACAATTTGAACACAGGTACGTGTTTTGTCGCTCACCATCTCGGTTTTGTCCTGACTAAGCAACTCACGAGTCGCTTTTCGCCACCGGGTCAGTACTGGCTGGACACCTTTGGCACCCACCGTTTGGGTCTCGCTAAACTTTCGTAAAATGATGCACAAAAAACGCGTTTCTTGACGCATTTTTTTCTGTCTAGAATCAGACATGGGTCGCATGAGCATTTCTTCAATTTTGAGAAGTGGAGAATCCTTGTCTTCAAGCAACTGATCCAAGGTGTATCGTGGTGTTTTTAATCGAGTATAGGTTCTTAAATCGGAATAAAATTGGTCAGGGGAATAATCACCTGCAGAGATACCCAACGCAGACGGTAAAAAGAGCCAAATGTCCAATTGAGAGTCCACGGCCCCCTCTTTTCGGACTGTATCTGTTTTGATCTCAAGTTGATACCGATCGTGTTTTCGAACATAGACGATTCCCACGGACAATGCTCCTTATAAATTAGACGATGTCAACTGTATCACAATATTCGACACAATCATACTGAACAAGTACAATAAAATGGAATCGACAGTGTTGCCCTCGTCAAAATTTGCCCCATAGTGAAGTATGGAGGGCACATGCAATTTTGGATACTGATCAACCTTTGGACAAACACCGCGACCGCTACAGACAATTGTCTGCTGGAGAGTTGTCAGACACCCGCAGTATTGACCAGCGAACAAAATGTCTTGGACACACCATTGGAGAGTTGCTCTACAGCTCCGATGACTGGCTACTTTAGAGATGGCTTTTGTCGAACAGGGCCATCTGACCGAGGCGTTCACGTTGTCTGTGCCACAATGACAGAAGAATTCTTGACCTATACAAAAGCCAAGGGCAACGATTTGTCCACCCCTGCTGAACAATACGGCTTTCCTGGACTGAACCCTGGAGACAAATGGTGTCTGTGTGCTGCAAGATGGGAAGAAGCAGTGAACGACAATGTAGCGCCGCCAGTTCACTTGGAAAGCACCAGCGCTGCTGCAACCAATGTTGTCACCCTTGATGTACTCAAAGCAAATACAACAAAATAAATCAAGCGTCTACATCAGATAAAACAGCATTGTGGTGTACAGAATTACATCGTTCACTTGAAACCGTCGAAAAATTGCACTACAATACCAACTGAGAAAGTTCTAACCTCACCTTACTTGGACAGCCGATTGTCAGAACGCCCGCCCAATATCACTTTGGAAAATGGTCGATACACCATTACGTCCCAACTGGGTGCGGGTGGAATTGCTACCGTGTGGGGAGTGATCGACAATCGGCTCGAAACTGAAAGGGCAATGAAAGTGCTGACACTTCAGCCTTCCAACGGCCTTCTCCAAGAACTCAGTGGGAAGTCATTGGACGTGACGCGGTTCAAGGGTGAAGCCAAAATCATGAGTGCTTTCAACCACCCCAATATTGTTACCGTACAAGACCACTTCAGCGATGGCACGAGTCTGTACATCGTTATGGAGAAGTGTTTGGGTTCTCTGGATACTTGGGTTGCAAACAAAGGTCCCATGCCTAGCAACTTAGCAGTGCAAGTCATCATACAGGTACTGCGAGGCCTAGAATACGCCCATCGACGTGAAATTATCCACAGAGACATCAAACCCCACAACATTTTGATTGCCGATTCCGGAACCGTCAAAATCGGAGACTTTGGGCTGGCACACGATGAGTATGCGTCGAATGTTCTGACCAAAACCAATGCACTGATGGGCTCTATTCAGTTCATGTCTCCAGAGCAACGAACGGATGCAAAACGTGTTGACCACCGCACTGACCTGTACTCCGTAGCGATGACGCTGGTCTGGTTGATGGAAGGACAAACGATGGGTGACATCTATGTATCGGAAGTATTGGACGAACTGCGCACTAGACACCCGGCTGAGTTGGTCGAAATAATAGAGAAAGCCGGTCGACGCTCCCCACAGGAGCGATACAGCAATGCTGGTGAAATGCGACTGGCGCTGGAAGGCTTGTCTTTGTCCTGTTCAGACGCTGAACAACAACTGTTTGGCATTCAAATCTCAGAGACTTCCATCGATGAACTCTTCCACAGCCGTTCAGACCTGACGAGCATCTTGGATCGGCCAACATCCGTCGACAACCCGGCACATCCCACCCAATCGGACGCCATCACCGCTACCTCCTTGAAACGACTGACCACGTTAATGGTTGGCGTTGTTGTGTTGTTGCTTGGCATCGGAGCACTACTGGTCTTTGACAAACAAGAATCAACGCAAGCCACCCCCGCCTTAGACAACACTGTAGCCGCAGTGGCAACGGGAACAGACTCAAAGAACACGTTTGAACGGTGTTCAACCTTCATTGAAGATACCCAGAGTTCTCTTCAGGTTGGCCCACGGGAAGCCTACAATATGTCAATGGGAGATTTCAATCAAGATGGTTTCCAAGACGCCGCGTTTGCCAATCTCATGGACAAATCCATCAGTCTATACTTTGGGGACGGTCAAAAAATGATCGACACAATTGAGCCCATCGAGATTCCAACACTCCGCCTATTTACCCAGCCTTTGTTTGGAGACATCGACAAAGATGGCAATATCGATATTGTTGGTCTCCACCAAGATGCCAGTCGCATCACCATTCATAAGGGGTTGGGCGATGGACACTTTAGAGGACTAGACGTCTACGGGCGAGACGAGATGCTTCAAGAGCCAGCGCCACTGAAGGGTTCACTGGTAGATATCAACGACGACGGATGGCTGGACTTGCTGTTTGTCACCGGTACTCCCAACGGACGGACCCAATTGTTATCGAGAAAGAATGCCAAAAAGGGATTGGACTTTGAAATTCTCAATCTGCCAAACACTCCGGAAGAACCACTCGAGTGGCACGACACATTGGCCACCTTTGACCACCCGATCTATCTGGACCCCAAAGAGCCAAGAATTCACTGGATTGAAGCCGGTACGCTCTACCAGCAGGACATCCTCAAAACAGGGATGCTGGGTCTCAAAACTGACGTAGCAACAAAGCTCCCAACATCAAGCATTCTTCAAGTCTTGGATACCCCTCAAGGGCCACACTGGATTGTGAAGACACAAGAAGGTCCCCTACTTCTCATTCAGGCCAATCAAACGCCGTGTACCCTCATGCATGGACTGGAATCTGTGTTCCCATTCAGCAGTCGTGGCAAGGCTTCTTTTGGATACTGGAATGCCGACAACAAACTCGACTTTGTTACCAGCAGTTCCTGTACATTTTGTACGTCCAACCACATCTTGCACATTACACAGTGAACGCCCCGCCCCCACAAAAAATGGTCAATCCTCTCTTCGGTGGAACTTGCTTTGTTCTGTTGGGTCATTGTTTCGAAACGCGCTACCCCAGAATACATTGCACAATGGTGTTATAGAAACCCATGACGTTGAATTGGATTCAGTACCCACACGGTACAATCAAATGGTTGCTCGAATCGTCACAGGGGTTGTTGTTGCGTCAACCGCTGCTGGAATTGGCTGTGGTGATAGCACTGCTGATGAGTGTGTACAAAGTTTGGACTTGGGATCGAAAGACGCCAAAGACTCTTGAAGCGTTGGGGGTGCTGACTTTTGTCATTGGACTCTACTGCCTTCCCTTCTATGGACTGCTGGGTTACGGCCTCTTTGCCGTATTGCTAACCGTTCAGTTCATGGAAACTCACTATCGAGGGGAGAACAAATGGATACACTTCACACTTCGCTTCTGTCCCCTTTCGTGGGTTTTGCTCCCCTACGCCTCCAGTCATAGCGTACGGTCAGTCCGACTGAAAAGAGTTCTTCGATACTCAAAGCCTGCTCTGGTCTTGGGTAGCCTTTTCCTATGGCAATGGACAGACCTTATCTACCACTATGATCAGATTCGACGAGACATGGAACACTGGCCCACTGAACGTCTCGACCCAACCATCCAAGAACTTGCCCACTCGGCACCCGGTGTGCGCGCAGATTGGCACGGTGTGCGCATTTTGGGAGAGACAGCCATTGTTACTTGTGAACGAAAACCCAGACTGTCAGCCATCAACCTACGGACCGGACACAGTGTTGATACGCCACTCCACCCTCGCTGGGGCGTTGAGAATGTCGGACCGCTAGAGTCAGAAGTGGACACAAAGACAAGCCTCACCTGGACAGTCAATGGCGGTACAAGACTGATGGAAAACAAATGGGACGGAAGCAAATGGACTCGATACAGAGAGGTCAAACTGCCTTCCGAGTTGGGATTTTCCTACATTACCCGCTCAAAGGACAATCTTTACATCACGGAGGTTCAAACCGGTGACAGTCAAGGAACGCGAAACGTATTGGTTGCCCCACTCCCTTCGTTGAGCCCCATTCAAGAGGTCTCTTTAGAACTGGATGGAAAGCCCGCACCAATGCCAAGAGAAGCGTTGTGGATACCCAGCATTGAACGACACATTTACGCCAGCGAATTTGGCCAGCATCTCTACGCGGCAAACCTGGATACGGGAGAAGTGACTCCGTGGCTGGAAGCACAAACCTTCAATGGCAAAATGATTTGGAACAACAACACCGAACGAATCTATCTTGCGGTGCCAAACCGCATGCAGGTACAGGTCATTGATCCAACCAAGCCTGCCATTGAGTACACCCTTTGGACTCAACCGGGTGTCCGCGCCTTGGCCGTCGACGCCACTAGGAATGTACTGCTGTCGGCGAGTGTACTGACCGGGCAGATTTGGGTTCAAGATCTTCAAAGTGGTGCAGTAATTGAAAGAATGGGCACTGTCTACCCAATGGTGCGAGAAATGGAGGTCTCGGAGGATCTTGGGGTTGGCGTACTGACCACTTGGAATGCAGTCTACCGATTTGATTATACGCAACACTTGAACAGCAATTAAACCTTACAACACCGACCACACATTTGAAACGGAGACGAGCGTTGAGCCATGCGAACCTCTTTGAATCGCCTTGAGTTCCACACGCTGGACAAGTCTTGTCCCATCAAGTTTCCCAGAGGATCATCTTGTAAATGGCCACAGGGCACAACCGATGCGTCTGGACGCACAAACAAGGTATGCCAAAGACTCAAACAAGCGCGCTGTACACCACTACCCGCAAACCATTGTTCAAATTCGGTGGCGTTCAATGCTGGCAAAAACTGGACAATATCGGCATGCTCTCGTTGAACCCACTGAACAGTTTCCCACATTGAGCGCCAATCAAACGCATCAATCGATTCTTGTGGCAAAATAAAGTAGGGTTCTGCTTTGGGCAACTGCTGATTCTCGGTGGGACTCATAAAGCTGAGCCAACTAAACCGCACTGCATCAACGCCAATGCGACGAGCCATTTGCACGACCGACTCCAAGATGTGTCCTTCATTGGGTGAAATGGTGCAATTGACAATCAGTCGAGTACGGCGGCTGTCTCTGTGTCGCTGAATATTTTCCAACGCTTGAAGCATTCTTTGATAAGCCCCTGCACGTCCCATTCGCTCATCGTGCATCGCTTCATCGCCAAGGACGGACACCATGATCATTTCGGGATGCTCAGCGCACAAGGCTTGGGCTTTCTTACCGCCAAGTGTGGTGGCTGATGTCACCAAAAATACCCTTCCGCCACACTTGTGCACTTGTCGAATGATGGGCAAAACATCTCGATGCGCCATCGGTTCGCCACCCCCAAGTGCCACAACGGGAATTTTGGGCACCAGTCGTTGAATAAGTCCCATCGCATCTGCCGTTGGCAATGTGGGATACTCAACCTCCAAGGCGCGAGACACATTGCAGAAGTTGCAAAACTCTGGACAAGCATGGGTCAAATACCAAGCCATTGCCAACGGTGTGGGTGCGGTGCCGTCTGGACGCACTGCCCAACGACGACCCAGTTTCAAGGCCCCTGTTACGTGGCGTCGACTCCACAGCGTGCGATTGAGCATTGCAATCCGCATTTGGGAGTACACAGTCGATAAAAAGTTCTCAGTGTTCAATGACAATTCCTATTTAAAACTGTATAACATGCTCCATAGATTGCGATGAATTCAAATTGCCTTGTCATGTCAATACCATACTGGTATATTGTCGGTACATGTACACAAGGAGGTAAACATGGCTCGCACAAGCATTCCTGTATTGGATCTTCAAGACTATTTGAGTGATGACCCCACTCGCAAAGACAAATTTGTACAAGAGTTGGGTGAAGCGTTGATTGACATCGGCTTCTTCAGCCTAACAAATCACGGCATTGATTTGACCCATATTGACAAGTCTTATGCTGTGGCGGAAGAGTTCTTTGCGCTACCGGCAGCCACCAAAGCCAAGTACGAAAACAAAGAAGGCCCCAAACAACGTGGCCACATCCCTTTTGGCATCGAAGCGGCCAAAGGCTTTTCAACACCTGACCTCAAAGAGTTTTGGCAAACTGGACGCGCCCTAGATCCAAACAACCCACACTTCGACTCTATTCCAGCCAACGTATGGCCCGATGCAGACCTCCCTTCATTCAAACCCATCATTGATGGACTCTATCGAGAAATGGACAATTTGGGCGTGTTGTTGCTCGAAGCCTGTGCGCTCTACTTGGGCAAAGACAAGAACTGGTTTGTGGACATGGCTCAAGATGGCAACACCATTTTGCGCGTCATCCACTATCCGCCCATCTCACCAGATGCAGACCCAAATGCAGTACGAGCGGCTCAACACGAAGACATCAACTTCATCACGTTGCTGGTCGGTGCGACGGCAGATGGCCTAGAGGTAATGGACCATGACGGAGAATGGATTGCAGTGGAAGGCAAACACGACCACATCATTGTCGACACCGGTGACATGATTCAAAACATCACCAATGGTCTATACAAAGCCATCACTCACCGCGTGGTCAATCCTAAAGATGCCAAAGGCGACCGATACTCTATGCCACTGTTTGTGCATCCACGTCCGGACGTTGACCTCTCTCCACGACCTGAATTCTTTGACAGAACAGGTGGAGTAGCGAAATACCCAAACATTACAGCGGGTGAGTACTTGGAACAACGCCTACGCGAAATTGGGTTGCAAAAAGACTAATCTCAAATCTCCCACCTCTTTCCATTCTTTTCATTCAAGACCTAGGATTGAACATGCGCATCCAAGATATTTTGGCCCACAAACGTGATGGTCTAGAACTGAGCGACGCAGAACTATCACACTTTGTCACGGCGGTTGCTCAAGGGGAAGCTTCCATGGAACAGGTGGGGGCGTTTCTGATGGCCACCTACATCAACGGAATGACCAAGCCTGAAAAGGTCTCCTTCACCAAATACATGATGCACTCTGGGTTTGTGTTTGAATGGAAAGACGTACTTCCAAACCATGACCATTTGGTGGTTGACAAGCATTCTACCGGCGGTGTGGGTGACAAAATGAGCATTCCCCTAGCGCCTGCACTTGCGGCTTGTGGGTTAAAAGTTCCGATGATTGCGGGTCGAGGTCTGGGACATACTGGTGGAACGATTGACAAATTGGAATCCATTCCCGGATACAAACCAGACTTGGCGCCGAGTGAAATCCAACAGGTGGTGTCAAACTCTGGCTGTGTCATTGCCAGTCAAAGTGCGCAAATGATTCCTGCCGACAAAACGCTCTACGCAGTGAGAGACGTCACCAGTACCGTTTCATCCCTGCCTCTCATTACTGGGTCCATTGTCTCGAAGAAGGCATCCGAAGGGTTGTCGGCACTGATCTTGGACATCAAAGTGGGTTCTGCTGCATTTATGAAAACCATCGAACAAGCCGAGGAACTGGCTCACAGCATGATTGAAACGGCTGAGGGGTTGGGGATTCAAACCCGTGCAATGCTGTCTTGGATGGAAAATCCGTTGGGCGTCATGAGTGGCAATGCGTTGGAAATTGAAGAGTCAATTGAAATTTTGCGTGGAAAAGGCCCTGAAGATTCAGCGTACATCACCGCAATGCTTGGCGCACACCTGTTGGAGATGACCGGACTAGCCGGCAGCATCGACGAAGGAGAAGCCATGATTCGACAGTCGTGGCAAGATGGCAGTGCAATGGATGCGTTCAAACAAATGCTGATGCATCACCACGTAGCCCCAGACGTTGTACAACGTCTCTGTGCTTCACCAAAGTCTGTTTTGCCACAGGCAACCCATCAAACAAAACTCGTCAGCAAAGACGCTGGATACATTCACGCCATTGACGGCATGTCGGTCGCCTTGTTGGGACTCAAAATGAAAGCCGGTCGGGCAAAAGTCGGCGATACCATTGATCCGGCTGTCGGTGTGGAATTGCTCAAGCAGTCTGGAGATCGAATTGAAAAAGGAGAAGCATGGTGCATCGTACACCACAATGCGCCATTGGACTTTTCGTGGGATGAACTCAAAGCCAACTTCTTGACCATTGGGTCAGAACCACCGGCACTGACTTCCAGAATAATCAAAATCGTTCGCCATCAGGCAACAGATTGACCAACAGCATACTCTAGAGCCAGCGTTCACTCACCGTTTCTTTTTGGTACCATTGAGAAGATTTTTGCCAATGCGAATCATCTTTTTCAAGGTGCATGGATGACACAGTGGATTCAGATCTGTTGGCAAAACCACATCCCCTTGCATGCGCGCAAAAGACTTTTTACAAACTGGACAAACTCTCTGAACGGGTTTCAAAACAGGCATTGTACCTCCAAGTTCATTTGTGCATGACAACGATCAGGGAAACAATCTTCGGACTGTTTACAGTATACATGATTCAGGATTCACAACGTAGTGTTCAATGTTCTTTACTGGAGTCGACCAATAAACTGTTGAGCACATGCAACTCTACATCAGTCAGATCGCGCCATTCACCTGGTCGCAAGTCCAAATGGATGTTCATGATTCGCACGCGTTTCAGCGTCACCACATTAAAGGACAAATATTGACACATTCGACGAATTTGCCGGTTTAGTCCTTGGGTCAAAATAATCTTGAAAGTCCGTTTGCTGATCTTTTGAACCACACATGGACGGGTCACCGTATCCAAAATGGGCACCCCTTTGCGCATTCGCTTGAGAAATTTTTGGGTGATGGGTTTGTCCACTCGTACAATGTACTCTTTTTCGTGGTTGTTTCGCGCACGGAGAATTTTGTTGACGATATCGCCATCGTCTGTGAGCAATATCAACCCTTCTGATGGTTTATCCAATCTGCCAATGGGAAAGACACGATGTGGGTGATTGACGGCTTTGATGATGTTGCCTTTGACCCTCAAATCTGTCGTACAGGTAATGCCAACCGGCTTATTGTAGGCAATGTAAATGTGGGGGCGGTGATGGGGTTGAACATCTTTTCCATCGACCGCAACGCGATCTCCAGTTGTCACCTTTGTGCCCAGTTCCGGTATTTTCCCGTTGATGGTGACCCGACCTTGGGCTATCAGTTTGTCCCCTTCTCGACGAGAACAAAATCCAATTTCGCTTAGGTATTTGTTGATGCGTGTGGGTTCCATAGAATCACTGATAACCCATCTGTTTAACAGTATCGATAATTTCTACAGTCTGTAGCGGAAACCTGAGCAACAAAGTCCTCCACGCTACTGCTTTGTCCACAAACTCGTCAACGTACCATCACACACTCTGAGAGAGGTACCCTCGGAACCCACACAGGTAACATAGATACTCTGAACGGTTCGAACTGTAGAATCTGTCACAAACAGACCCTCGGTTAAGCCATACCCTGCTTTTACCACACAGCCCGTATCCTCCCTCACTTGTTCAACTGGAAAGTTCTCTCTCCACGCGTCGTACTGAGTGAGAATCAATGAATGGTCACATGTGAACGCAGCATTGGAACCATACGATGTACACAGTCCCCAAATATTGTCACGATAGGTTTCAAGAGCCACAATGCTTGATCCATAAAACGCACCTGTATCTTCAAAGCCGCTCTCATCGCCAAACGAATACTCCAATCGAAGCGCATCATTGAAAATACCATTCACCGGACAGGCGGAGTTGAACTCGACACGATAGTCAGACTCCAGCCATGTACCCTCTGAATATTTTGGATTGAAAGGGGTAAAGCACCCCACCAACAGTGCGATTGCTACAAATCCGCTCATCATTCTGCCCTCCTGGCTGGTCCAAAGTGCCACGTATAGTCTATCCAAGGAATCGGTCCAAAACTGAAACTCTCAGAAAAAATAGAATAATGGGTTGTGCCACTCAACGGGTCTGTCAACGTCGTAGAGTCAGCAATGCTGAGCATCACCAATCCAAAATCCCAAGTGTATCGTGGATACCCATTGTCGGTAATCATCTGCCCAAAAATCTGATAACTTTGGTCACGACGCCCCACCAACCGAAAGGCAACAGAGGCAATCGAGCCCATGTATGGAATCCGCTGCTCTCCCAAGGCATCTGGATTGAGCAAAACCCAATTTTCTGTCACCAACGCCAGTCTGTCAGACACCCGTTTGTGTCCGGAAACAAGAACGGGGTGGGTAATGTTGCCATCAGAAAAGAGTTGTTCATACATGACCCCAGTTGCCACGGTGACATGTGAATCCAGATCTCCATAGGTGGCGGATACAAAACCAATACTCAAGGGCACGTTTGGCGCGTCAAAACTTCCGGCAAAGGGATTCAAAAAGGCTTCTGCCCCTGCACCCACATGCCATTTGTCATTGACGCGACGGGCATACTTGCCCCCCACAACCGAAAGAAAGGGAATGGGCACCATCGTTCCCATTAGCAATGTCACATTGTCCGTCACGCCATACACGGCAGACGTAAACAACAATTTTTGAGAGACGTAGCCCTGTTGCTTTTGTAAGGGGATCGACGACGGAGCATAGAGATAGCGAGAAGCAGCAGGATTGGCGAAGGAAAACTTTCCCTCGTACCCACTGACTGCACCCAACACTTCGGTGGGCAATGGTTCAGAAGTGCCCACTTCCTGCTCATTCTCTACAGGAGGGTCTTGGATCTTCTGATGACCTTGCAAGATATCGGAGATCATCGAGTTTTGAATGCGTTGTACACCACCAGTTTCACTCAAGTAAAAATCCACACTTCCTTCGCCAGAGGGGGTCCAATACAATAACTGCTGTATTTCCATCTCCCCTGTCAACACAACACCGTTGGTGAGTTTCAATGTGACCGGCACCTTAGCAGCACCAGGATCATCACTTCCTGTAGGCTGAACTTCCAGTTCCAACGCAGTGGGTTCGAGAACTTCAGCCTGGTCCAGCGCTTCCGTCGCGGGTTCCCGGTCTACAGGGAGTGGCTCTTCTGCCCATGCTGCAAGCATCGTTCCGAACAATATAAACATACATCCTCACGGTCATTGTGTGATTCAATCTCTGCAGTGAGTATACCACAATGTACATAGAATGAACGATGAGTGACCATGAGCGAGAATGGACTCACTCCTACATCACAGATTCAGGTTCGTCGATTGAGATTATAGCGCTTTGGTTTCAAACTCTTTGAGCAAATCCAAAATGGTGTTGGGTTCAATATCTTTACCACGAACCAATCGTTTCCACCCAATCACTTCGTTGACCATTTTGAGTTCAATTGGACCAATTTCACAAAAGCCCATCGACCAATCGCGAAAGATTCTTTTTTGAGCAGTATTTTCGAAAATTGTAAACACATTGCGGTGACGGGGATCCCTTTTGATTTTCTTATACAAAGCGTGGACCTTTTCCTTGTCTCCTTCAAGGAGTTGTAAAAAGATGCCACCACGGAATAGCAAAACGCCAGTCAGTTGTTGACTGGGATTGAACATGCGCGCTTTTTTCAAAATCGCATCGATATCCGTTTGTTCAAAACCTACTTTGGCAGTACTGACGTAAAAAAGTTGATATACCGACATAAATCCTCCATACTGAATAGATTGTATCATTTTTCCATTCAAAATCTATTCGAAATTGTTACAGTAGATAAGTAATTTGGGAGACACCATGTCAATTTTTCAACTTTTCTATGTCAGCACCGCAGTACCTTCTTTTGACCCAAAGGAAATACAAAGCATTCTTCGCTCTGCGCACAGTTTCAATCCAACGCAAGATTTGACTGGGGTTATGATGTTTCGTGGAAGTACATTTCTGCAACTTCTCGAAGGTCCAGAAGACAATGTTCGAGCCTTGTACAACAAGATTGGAAAGGACAAACGACACCGCAACCTCATGACTTTGATGGAGCGCAATACCGACAAGAGAATCTTTCAGGATTGGTCGATGGCCTATCATGAAATTGGTCCAATTGATCTCAAACTCATCAGCGAAGTACTGTCTTGGCGTTCTCTTGTTTCGGGAGATGATGTGGATGATGTGAGAATCCTACGCTTCTTGAACCTCTTTCAAAACAAGAAATTTTCCTAAGAAAATTGGTATACGCTACACTGCGCATCTCAAATTGATGGGAAAGAAACTACACTATGTCCGTTCTTGCATGCCAATGACGAAGATATCGCCCACCGTACGTGTTAAGAATAATACGTTTCATGTGAGGTAATGATGACGTTGTATGATAAGTATGGTGGGTTTGCGACCATTCACACAATCGTAAAAGATTTTTATCGAGATGTGTTGGCTGAAGAATCCTTGAAGCCCTATTTTGCTAGGGTGTCAATGGACTTTTTGATTCAGCACCAAACAGATTTTTTGTCTCAAGTTTTTGGTGGCCCAATCCAATACAAAGGTCGAACACTAAGAGAAGCCCATCAAGTACTTCGAATCTCGAAAGTCGACTTTGACTTGGTCGCCAAATTGCTTCAAGAAAACTTAGAGGATGCCGGTGTAGAAACTGCGGATATAGAAACCATCATGAATATTGTGGCGTCGACATTGCCCGACATTGTCTTCACCGATTAAACTACTGTGGTGGATAGACGATTGTTTCTGAAGGATACCACCATGCTTGACGCTCTAGACATTGCCATTCTGATTTACGACAGCGAGTTTGTGTTGCGGCAACAAAATTCAAAAGCCGAAACGCTCTTTGGCTTTACGCTGGGCAGCACACTTGTGGACCATTTTGGTGTGCAGGAAACGAGAGGCACAGTTCGTCGATTGAGTAGAGGTCAGACCCCTTCGTTCACAATTGAACATCCCTCCCGCCGATTGATTGAATTTGTAACCTCCATTCATGAAGGGCAGTACATCCTTCAGGGTTTTGAAAACAACAGTCTGCAGGAAACAACACTGCTATTGGAAAATTACTCGGAAAAACTTGAACGGAAAAACCACCAAATCAGCACCTTATTGGATGAGGCGCTTTGGCTCACCACCTCCATTGAACAAGCCGTGCGTCCCATTTTCATGGTGGACAATGCATTCTGTCTGCGCTTTATGAATGCATCAGCCAAAAAGGTCTTTACACAGTACCATCGTGCGTTCGCAACGGCGATTCCCAAAATCCGAACCGAAGAACTGTTGGGGTTGTCTCTTAAGAACCTGCCAATTTTCGAGTCCATCCCTGAGAATTCAAAATTTTCCTCCCAGTTTGTGCTTAAAGGCGAACATTTTGAGTGTCATGCAAAGCACGTCTACAAAGATGGCCTTTCTTTGGGCTTCTGCGTCGAAATTGAAAACATCACCCAAGCGTACATCCGACATCGAGAACTGGCCAGAATGCAAGACATGATTGAGGGAATGAGTCACCCAACCATGCTCTGTGATGAAAGTGGGTTGATTCGATACATCAATCCGGCCTGTATTGCGCTGCTGTTTGAGTATGGTCAAGAACTGGAGTCTATTTGGAACATCCCCCACTTTGAACCTGGTCTGCTCCTGGATCGCTCCATTCAAGCGTTGTTGGAGTATGCCACACCAACCCCGAATTGGACCAACGACCCCAATCAACATCACCAAGTCTCCTTAGAACACGAACACTTTGCCCTTCACGTCGAAGTGCATTCATTGACCGATCATGTTGGTGCATTTTCGGGATATGTAGTGGAATGGTATAAACCACTGACATAACGCCTTGGACTATCGAGTTTCACAAATGTAGGGCTTATTAAGGGCACAATTATCATCTGACCAGACACCGTAATTGTCGATACTTACACAGTCCGTTCCAGAACTGTCGTTGTCAGGCTCATTCGGTCCCCAGTTCTGATAGCCCGAAGCATTCACTGATGGCGACCCTAAACACAAGGCCCAATAGGTAAGTTGATAATACCCTGATTGACCGTGGACCCACTGAAAATTCATTTGAGGACCACAACTGGTATTTCCACTCCCCACATCTCGAAAGCCCAACCATGTGGATGTCGACACAGTCGTCGCAACAAGCATATTCTCCGTCGAGTTTTGGATCGAAGCAAAGTCGTACCCTGCCGCATCACAACGGTCTCGCGCTGTTCCCCAAGTCACGGCATCTTCACAAAAGAGGTAGTAGACAGAACCCACATTTGCAGATTCACAGGTTGCATCCACCGATTCCAGTCCATCACAATTGAGATCTGAAGCCCCATTTGTCTCTGGTGCTCCGGGATAAATACTTGCATCACTGTCATTGCAATCCAACGTTCCACCCATACCACAATCCATGTCCGTTGACAGAGTTTGACCAAATGTTCCCACGAAGCCATCTCCATCCCCATCCAAAGGACAGAGTTCATAGCCGTCACAATCTTGGTCAACCCCATCCATCGCCAGTTCTACGGCTCCTGGATACACACCTGTTTCAGCGTCGTCACAATCAGTTCCACCACTGCTGACAGCACCGTATCCGTCAAGATCAGCATCCCGCAAGCAATCGGTTGTCGAATCTTGTGGGGCCGCCCCAGGAAAAGAAAAGGGGTCTGTATCGCTACAGTCCTCACCACCCAATATGGTTGCATCACCCATCCAAGTACCCGACACGGTGCAGGATACAAATCCATCGCCATCAATATCCATCTCAGCGCTGCCGATCGCACCATCGCAATTGCTGTCAATGCCATCACACCCCTCGGATGCTCCAGGGTACACCATGAAATTTGAATCGTCGCAATCCCCACTCACCTCCGATACACCTGCAGTGACCGTACAAGCTTGAAGAGTTTGGTCGCCATTTCCATACCCATCGCCATCAGAATCTGCGAAATACAACGTGCCCCACAAAGGGTCTGTGACAGAACCAACACGGTTGTCGATTTCACCGTCACAATCATTGTCAACACCATCGCACTCTTCTTGCTGAAATGGATAGACCTGAGGATTTGAATCGTCACAATCCCCACCCTCAAGAACAAAGCCCTCTGGTTGTGTACAACTCTGCAACGCTTGGGTGTCATCGCCGTACTGATCCATATCTGCATCTTTATAATACAGCGTCCCCCAAAGAGGCTCAGTGGGTCCCGACGCTCGATTGTCAACCTCACCATCACAATCGTTGTCTAAATCATCACACTCTTCGACAGCAAAGGGGTATACAGAAGGATTGGCATCATCACAGTCCATTTCGTTGTCGACCCACCCGACGAGTCCTGGACATTGAAGTTCACCACTGCCTTCCTGTCCATAGCCATCAAGGTCAGAATCTGCATACAGAAGAACGTGTTCTTCTTCATCACAAACGATTTCATCAAACGCACCGCTATCTTCTACGGTCCCCCGTTGGTCTTTCTCAACAGACAGACAGCCCACCAGCATCCAAAGCATTGCACCCCTCTTTGTCCTTTCGTCTATTCGTCTATTCGCCGCTCTATCCCTGGTTCAACACTTTGAGGACTGTCACAGTCGTGAAGAACAATCAAAAGCATTGAGCGGAAAACACTATGGCTACTCTTTGTGAGCAAAATTACTTTTTACTTTTTGACTAATGTATGTGGCCAATCCGCGTCCCTTTTCTGCCAGTCGCTGCATTTCTGCAATGTGAGCCACCCCTGTTGAAGCATTTGTATATACATACACGTCACCACTCACCCATTGAATTCTGATACCATCATCCAAGATCTCGTAATGTGTCACCCCAGATTCTTTGCTTAAATTTTTGTAGGCTGTCATTCTCTCTCCAAATGTTGTATTGATATACGTTGATTCAATTGTGTCTGATACTCAATCGTTTTAGTGTTCGGGCATCATGATTGCCAGTATAAAATATAGCAATACTGGAGCTCCAACACCAAATACAGCCGCCAATACAAACCCGAGACGAATAACTGTAACGTCAATCCCTGAGTACTTAGCAAGACCTGCACAAACCCCAGAGACCTTTGCGTCAGGCATATATTTTGTTAATTTATTTCCCACAATGAACCTCCTAAAAAGTTTGCCAAACCACCGTTCGGATTTCAAACCCGTCTGAATTTGAAACCAAACCTCAACTCGCCATTTTATTCGACGGCAATCCACATTCCTATTAAGGTCTGCAGTATATGCAAATATGTTATAGCACATTTGTAACATCAACACGTTTAGAATCCTAGGGCTCCTGAGAATACCATGCTATACTGGCTACTGTGGTCTTGCACCACCCCCAAACAAACTGACACTTCTACAAATGCATCAAGTTCAACGACTTGTATGAGTGATGACACTCCAACATCCATTTTTGAGATTTTCCCAGGACTTCCAACAACACAGATTCATGCCGATATCGCATTTGATGGAGAATGGATTTGGACAGTGTTCAACTTACCAAATGACACGGGTGCCTTCGATGTATACCTAGCGGCATTTGACTGCCAAGGCATCGTGACTGTCGAACCCAAACAGGTCCTCGCCATTCCTGGACTCAACCAAACCACCCCACGCATTGCGATTTCACAAAACCACGTTTTGGTTGCATCGCAAGGAGACAATGGAGACAGTCCCAACAACCTCTCCATCCATTTGTATGTTCAAGATCTCGGAGGCAATCTGGTCGATCAACGAGAGTGGATCCCCATTATTGAAGGCGAAGAAACTGGAAATCGCTGGTTGCCAAGCGTGGTAGGAACGGAAGACGGTTTTTGGTTGGCAGCAGCCGTCGCCAATACAACCCATTTTCGAACAGCGGTACAAAAACTGAACGTCAATGGTGCAGATGAAGCGCCCCCTTTTTGGGTTGGGCCAGATTCATATGCCATATTTCCAAACATCGATGGTATCGACAGTGAGTTTGTTGTAGGCTGGGAGACAAACAACGATTCCATCATGTGGACAACAGGCACAGCCAATGGTCAAGACGGAGAGACAATTGAACAAATCAACGCCTCTACCGTAAAAGTGTTGTGGAATGAAGACGGTGCACACAACATCTTTGCCAGTAAAAAAACTCCGTTGACCGTTCAATGGAACGATGCCGCCATCTCACAACTGTCCAACACCCATTATCCAAATGCAGCACAAGGTGAAAGCACCGTTTTAATGGGGCATTACCGAATCCAGTCTGGAAACAGCAACGATGTGTATTTGGCTGCGATCAAAAGTGATGCTGTGCAGTTTCAAGATCACCTTCTTCAAGACACACCGCCAGCAGCACCGTATCGACCCGCCATCACAAGTATTGGTGACGATGCCTATTTCCTATTGTGGTCACAAGGCACAAACCCAGACTTTGTTCTTGCGGGGCAGTTCATTGATTTGGATACTTGGCAACAGTAGCCTCCAAGTTTAATGCTCCTGCTATTTTTTCTCACGGCCATACTGTACTCAACGGTTGGGCTCGGTGGTGGCTCCACCTACATCGCCCTCATGGTTTTGTGGTCTGTGCCGTTGACGCAGTTGCCCATCATTGCGTTGCTGTGTAACATCAGCGTTGTGACAATAAACTTATTTCGATATGAACGCAAAGACTACCCTCTAAAAACGCTGACCCCACTGGTTGTCACATCCATCCCCATGGCGTACATCGGGGGTCGAATGGTCCTACCAACTGAAATTTTTACACTGCTTTTGGGAAGTGTGTTGTTGCTGAGTGGCCTTGGAATGTTGTGGGTGAACAACCAAGGAGCTACTAAATCAAAACGAACCTTTTCACTGTTCGAAGCTTCAATCACAGGTGCAGTTCTGGGCTGGATTGCTGGGGCCGTCGGCATCGGTGGAGGTATTTTTTTAATATCGATACTGCACTGGTTTCGAGTCGGGAACAACACCCGCATCGCTCAACTCACATCGGGCTTTATTTGGTGCAACTCAATGGCGGGGTTGCTTGGTCAGTATAGTAAACACACGGTGGAGGTTGGTTCACTATACGGCATTCTTTTGGGTGCCTTGATTTGCGTCATGGTTGGTGGTCTCATCGGAACGCAATTGCACACGAAATGGCTTTCTGCGAAGCAAGTCACAGTGGTCAGTGCAGCCCTCATCTGCTTAGTGGGAGTACGGTTGCTCATTCAGTGATAGCTTCACCAGGAGACTCGATCCTTTCGTCAAAACAGACTTCTACTTGACCTTTCACACGATGCATTTCAAAGAGAGTCGATTTCAAAAATGAGTTGGGTTATATTTTGGTGTGAAACAGAGAACAGTCAATACCCTTGAGAAAAAACTGATTGCCCAAGGAATGCCCTTTGGAGAAGCCTCCTTTGATGACTTCTTAAAAGAATTACTCCATACAACGTCGGTCCACATTGAGCGACCTTCAATCCCTTTTCAAATACATGATGGCGTCAATAATATTATCCGACGGTACATCATCGGTCATCAAGACCTACCCATTTGGCTTGTGCAATGTAAGACCCTCAACAGTGAGTTTGAAAATGCCCTCCTTCGACACTTGGGTACACATGACCAACAGTTTTTACTAGCATTGGGCGAACAGGGCGAATCCACTTGGCGATTTGGCTGGGTCGAAGTGTCGAATTCTACAGAGTCCGAAAAGAAAGTGCGAAGTGGTTTAATGACCATCGAACCACTCTGTAGTCGTACTTGGAGCCTTCTAATGCACCCATATCAACAGACCGACAATCATTCCATGGAAACGTTTCGGCAACTCATCAACACCGAACCTCTACAACAACAGTTGATCCAGCAGATCCAAAATTGGAAAAAGTTTGCCATTCAGCACGTCAAAAGAAAGGACCAATATCAAACACATGGTCTGGACGACATGAGTATTTGGCAACAGTATTGTAGCCCAATTTACCTGCAAGTACTGACCTTACTTACCTTAGAGAAAAAGGGATGGCTCGGCATTCAGAACGACCAATGGGGCAATGGCCCAACAGACTTTCTGTACTCAGAGTGGAAACGCATTGAACCGAGAGGCGAAAACTATTGGTTGGCAGTTTTGCGCCCTTTATTGAGGAGACATGGTCCATTTGATTCAACAGTGAGCCGATACAGCGACAAACAGTTTGCCCACCTCAACCTACGTGTCCTTGATTCCGAACGATTGACGGAGCATGCAGTGTCCAATGATTTGTTCTGGCATCCACAAGACGGTTTGTTGACAACTCTATCGGCCTACCCCTTCTTTTTTGAGCAAAGAGTGGATAGGCACAACACGCTATTTTTGAGTGTCGAGAATCTACGCACACTGTTTGAAGAGGGTTTATTTAGAGGCAATCGAAAGACGTCAATCGGATACCACACCCCTCCCAAGGCTGCTTTGACTGTTGCCCAACAAGCAATCGAATCTCAACTGTTCAACCGTCTCGAGATGGAAAACCAAATCACTGACGAGACAGTACAAGATCTACATCAGTGGATTGTGGAAGGCAACCTCAATGAACGATTGAAGCAGCATTCGCACTTATTGAGCGATTGCTTGCAAGGTTTACGCATATGCGATCCATCTGTTGGAACTGGTGCTTTGCTGGTAGCTGCCGTTGAACTCATCACGAACTTACAACGCCAACTCAATCATGCAGATGCAAATTTTAGTGCCAGCGATGTCAAGCATTCCTTGATTCAAAAGTCCATCTTTGGTGTCGACACCGACCCACACGCCGTTGAAGTTGCCCATTTGACACTGTGGCTTACGTGGATTGTGGATCGTGAGCAACCAAAGACCTTCCTAAATTTAGAATGCAACATTGTTCGAGGAAACAGCCTTTGGGATGAACCGTTTGGCATCTCCACATTTGATGCACCAGCCTTTCAAGCAAATGCCACGTTAGAATCCATCAACTCAAGGTTTGCCCCACTGATCCTAGAACTGCGCAGCAATCTTGTAAATGCAATCAAACATTACCCCTATTCTGAACGCCCGACAGAACGCCTCAAAGAGATTCTGGATACACAATGGAAACTGACCCTTTTACATGTGCAAACAAATTTAGATGACAAGAATGTCAAAAAGCTGCGTTTGGAGCACCATTCATTTTGTATTTGGACACTGCGGTTTCCACAAGTGTTTATTCATGAAAACCCTGGGTTTGATATTGTACTCTGCAACCCACCCTATATTTTAGAAGACAGCAATACAACAGACAAAGACAACAACCCCTATATCAATCACTCTAGTTTGAGAAAAGTGTTAAATTCTCGCATAGATGCCCCTTCCTATTTCATTCAACTTGGAAGTCGAATCACAACATCCATCGGTTGCTTGGGTTTTCTGGCAAGCAATTACATAGCGACCAATACAAGTGCCCGAAAGACCAGAACACTGCTCAAAGATAAACTTCATTTGACACACTGGGTCAACCTTGACGACAATCGCTTAACTGCCTCACAATTTGGACTGCACAATGCACTTTTTTGTGCAAGAAAGAAACCCAACACAGCAGACAAAGTTCTCTACACTGCTACCCATCGTTTTCAAAAGCAAGAGCTGCAACGCTGGCTCACTTCCAATGCCCCTCTTTCTTACGTTGTACAAGAAACAAACTCTTTGTTCTATGGTACCACCAATACCATTCGATTGATTGATCAACAACATTGGGGAGAGTTTTTTGCATGCATTGAGACCCACAGTAGGAAGCTTGGAGATATAGCCGGCGTACATCAAGGGTTGGTCACGGGAGCCAACCAAATTACAGACAATCTACGCTTAAATTTTAAGTTGCAAGCCAAGGAAGACCATGGAATTTTTGTCTTGGATGCTGGCTACGCTTACGATCGAAGACTGATGGAGGCACTCAACCAAGAAGCAAACCAAGCTTCAGACCCAACTTTATACCCTGATATTCTCAAACCCCTACGTAAAAGTTCGGAAGTTCAATGTTTTTGCGTCTCTGAAAACATTGAACGATACGTTCTCTATTTGCACAAAGACTTAGAGCCAATCAGACCAACCACCTCCGTACTTTGGCAACATCTAGATCAATTTAAAGAACTGCTGAAGGCACGCACTGGACTGTCTTCATCCGATCCTTGGTGGTCATTGACCTGGCCCAGAAACCCTGGAATTTACGCCAAAGACGCCATTGTGACACCGTATCGAAGTTCTAAGTTCAGATTTGCACTCAATGATCGCGGATATCATTACTCTTCAGACTGCACACTGATCACGCCCTCAAAAGAAACAACTGAGACAAACCCAGTTCCAGTAGACACCGCATATCTACTTGGATATCTCAGTTCTAGCCTCTTCGAGTGCTGGTATCGATTAAAAGGCAAATCCAAGGGGAATGTGTTGGAATTTTTGGCTGGTCCACTCCAGTCTGTTCCGATTCCCAGACTGACTCCAACCCTCGAAGGAGAGATTGCAGAGTTGACCCGAGAAGGAATTGAGCAGGTGAAACGCTGTTCCCCACACGATGAAGAACACAAAGAGACCTTGGTTCAAGAACAGTGTAAACGTTTGGATAGAGCCTTCTATCGTGCTCTCAACATAGACCAAACCACACAAGAACGCATACGTACCCACCTCAATGACACTTCAAACATCAATAGAGACGGATAGATACGAGCATCAAAATGAATCTACACATCGAAACAATCAAACAACCCTGAGATGATGAACGCAGGCTG
>CBFICN010000019.1:0-31031 GCA_965661045.1 uncultured Myxococcota bacterium | reverse complement strand
TATTCACAGTACAATTGGTATCATAGCGGCTAATTTGCCTTATCACCATAGAGATCCATTTGATCGAATCATTATTGCGCATTGTCAGAATAAAAATATCCCTTTGCTAACTTCAGATAGTATCATTCCACAGTATGATTTGATAACGATTGGATAATGGTTTTCTGACTGTGCTCAAAGCAAAATTAGGTCAAACAAAACAGAAAAAGTGTGAAAGTATCAAGACGTTATTGGACGACCATTCTTTCCCACTTTTTTCCCACTTTCTAAAATTCGACCGTTATTTTAGAAAACCAAATTCGTTCATATCCTACATTCAACACCAGTTCCACGCAATCCACAACAATCTAAAGGTCGGAATTAGCCATTCGGATTCTTGTGTAAATACTGTTGGTGACAGTCCTTACTTCACCCAAATTGACAAATTACCGTTGATGATCGCAGTGTTGGAGGGGGTGTCCCGTGTACACTCCAATCGTAGACCATTGAAGCCAGCGTGGTACCCAAGCATGATTTGATTGGCGTTGCTGATGCCTGAGTCACCTGAGCCAGGACCGTTGTGACAAAAGCCCAACTGGAAGCCTCCAGAAGTGGCGGACAATCTTCCACAGACGTGCCAAGAACCGAAATAGGCATTCTCGGTGTGCGAGAAATAGACGTTGGCATTGTTGAAAGCGCCACCGTTTTTAGACAGGGATACGGTGTACGGGGAACTTTGATATTCATTTTGATCGGTGCCTTCAGCCAGCCATGTGTTGAGTTGCGTGCTCGAAGGGGTCCAGATGGCGCGCGCACTCAGGTTGCGGGTGTTGTCGTTGCAGGTGAGGCGAATGTTGGTGGCTTGTTGTAAGAAGTCGGTCGCCTCTAACATACCGTAGGTGTTGGCATCCAATACCAGATTGTCGTTGCTGGTGTTGCTAAAGGTGGAGCTGTTTTGCTCCCACGCCGCAGTGAAGAACGGGGCGTTTCGTTTGATCGAGCCAATGCTTCGGTTGGAGTGTAGGTGGGTAATGCGCGTCCATCCACCGCCATCGGTTTGCATATCACAGTAGACATCATAGGGGTCATTGCCACCACTGCCATCGGGATCAATGGTGTAGGTGCCACTTTGACTACCCCAGCCGTTGTCCAGTATATCTTGGCAGTCGGCACCAAAACACCCAACCGTGGGATTGTACAGTGGGCTGCTGTCATCGCAGTCATCGGTGTTGTCGGCAAGCGCCTCAAAAGCATCTTGACAGTCTGGGTCTGTAGAAACCTGTGTGAGTCCATCTGGGTTCCCATGGCCATCATCGTCGGCATCGAGTATGCAGATTTCTCCACCGTCACAATCGGAATCAATCCCGTCTCCAATTTGTTCCACAGCATTTGGATAGACACTGTTTGAAGCGTCGTTGCAGTCCTCTCCACCGTTCATGAAGGTTCCATCCCATCCGTTTGAATCGATGGTGCACTCAACATATCCGTCGCCGTCGTCGTCGGTTTCATCGGTGGGTAAGGTCCCTCCACAGGCATTGATTTGACCATCGCACAGTTCTGGTGCACTTGGGTAAACAGAGCCATCGTTGTCGTCGCAGTCGGTGCTGTTCAACAAAGTCGAGGGTGGTTGTAGACAGGACGAAATGGTGTTGCCAGCATCTCCGTGTCCATCCCCATCGTTGTCAACGTACCAGATTTGTCCAGGAAATTGGTTGGCATCACTGTCGTCACAATCAGTGTTGTCCAAGACCGTATTGGCAGGAGGCGTACACGACGTGGTTGTGCTCGAAGAGTCACCATATCCATCGCCGTCGCCATCGGTGTACCACATTTGACCAGGGAAGTAACTGGCGTTTGTGTCGTCACAATCCGTGGCGTCCAGAACCATGTTGGGTGGCTGGGTGCACGCCATGACCGATACAGCAGCGTTTCCGTATCCATCGCCGTCCAAGTCTGCATACCACAGTTGATTGGGAAACAGGGCTGGATCTGCATCGTCACAGTCCGCACCGCCATTGATCGATGCTCCGTCCCATCCGTTTGAATCGATGGAACACTCAACATATCCATCTCCGTCGTCATCGGTTTCATCTGTGGGCAACGTCCCACCACAGCCGTTGATTTGACCGTCACACAATTCTGGGGCGTTGGGATAGAGCGTTGCATCGCTGTCGTCACAGTCCGTGGCGTCATTGACATAGCCGGTCGGTGGGTCACAAGCCAAAGTATCTACATTCAGATCGCCGTATCCATCCCCATCATTGTCAAGGTACCAAGGGACCGCATCGATTGCCGTATCTTCATCGGTGTTTCCATCGCAGTTGTTGTCCATGCCGTCACACAGTTCATCGGCATCTGGATTGATGCTGGAATCAATGTCGTCGCAGTCTCCCCCTGCTAGACTGTATCCTTCTTCAAGTTCACAGACTTCCACCAACGAGGCTTCATCGCCAAACCCATCGTCGTCTGCATCCACAAACACCAAGATGGTCAGGCCTTCATCGGTGTTTCCATCGCAGTTGTTGTCCACTTCATCACAGATCTCTTCGGCTTCTGGGTATGCCTCTGGATTTTCATCGTCACAATCTCCAGTGCTGTCTACGTAATTTTCGGGTGGGTTACAGGCTTCTATTTGATAGTCGGAACCCACACCGTCCCCATCTTCATCCAAGAACCACTCAACTTGGATATCTTCATCAACCGTGCCATCACAGTCATTGTCCACTTCATCACAGCGTTCAGGGGCCGATGGGTAACTGTTTGCATCATCGTCATCACAATCGTTGCCATTGGGGACATACGCATCGCTGGCTTGACAAGATTCAATCCATTCGTTGGAGTCGCCAAATCCGTCTCCATCGTTGTCAAAATAAAACTCGCTCAGCACACCTTCGTCGACCTGTCCATCGCAGTTGTTGTCCACTCCATCACACACTTCTGGAGCATTGGGGTGGGTGGTCGAAGACGCGTCGTCACAGTCTTCATCATCAAAATAGCCGTCGCCGTCTGCATCGACCTGTTCCACAGAGGTATCCAGTGGTTTGGTATCAATGGCTGTTGTTTTCTCATTGCGACAACTCAGCAATGTTATGAGCGTTGATGTGTATATAAGTTTTCTGTGCATGATAATTGGACTGGATTATGGTCTTTTGATGGTGGGGTCTGGGCGGGCTGGCAGTCCATACAAAGGTTTTACCACAGGTTTGACGGGCTCTGCTTCTTCCACATTTTTGTCACTGTCAGTTGTGGAGCCATCTTCATCACCGTTGTTTACGCCGTCAGTCGAGTCTTCATCGGTGTTCGGTTTGGATTGTTCTCCGTCTTCTGTGTCTGTCTGATTGCCGTCTACATCTTCAGCATTTTGATCATCCTGTTCGCCACCTTGTTCGCCACCTTGTTCGTCACCTTGTTTGTCATCCGTGTCTTGTTCCAATTGTTCGAACACCTCCATCGGGGGCGCTCCATACAGCGCCATAACTTCTGGCTTGGCTGGTTCTGTTTTGTGACAGCCGATGCCCAATAACAGTGCAAGGGGAAGCCCACTGGAGTACGTGCGGGGGTGGCAATTGGGACAAACAGTTTTGACACGAATGTGTTGGTTGCAGTCTGGACAAAGGAATAGCGCCATGGTGCTCTCAGGGTTTGGAGGTGCGTAGGAAATACTTTCGCGTTTGTGGATCAAACTTTTCAATACTGTATCGTAGCATGGTTCTCGGCATGTTGGACTTGTGCTTTTCCAAGAACTCTGTCAGTCGATTTTGGTCACGTTTACCGGCTTCTCGCAACATCCACCCAACTGCCTTGTGCATCAAGTCCTCAGAATCATCCAAGAGCACCTCGGCACGCCGAAAGGTGTCGTCCAAATCTTTGCGCCTGATGAACGCCCACGTCGCCACAATCGACATTCTTCGTTTCCACAAATTGTTGTCTAGACTCCACTTGTCTAGTAAACTTCGATCTCGATCGAATAAGTGTTCCCCGACAATGTGGGGGGTGGTTGTATCGACCAAGTCCCAGTTGTTTACATAGATCGAGTTGCGGATGTAGGCATCGTAGATGGACTGTTTGTCCTCGGTGGACGTCGTGCGTTTCTTGTACTGATAGACCCAGATGAACAGGGCGCAGAGTCTTTGTTCATGAACGGGGCTGTGCAACAAACTTTCCACCTCATGAAGCGAGAGGGATGTGTGTTGCTGTGCGATGTTGCGCAATGTGGGTACCCGAATGCCAATGAACAGATCTGTGTTAGAGTACTCTCCAGTCCCAGTTTTGAAAAACGATTTCGTAATGTTGGCTCGATCGGGACAGGCAATGTCCAGTAAGTGCTGCTCAATCTGTTTAACTCTACTGTCTGGGTTGGATGCAGATGGGCTCACGATGACTGTAGGGCTTGTTCGATGTCGGCTACGTTGTCTCGGTTGCCCAAAAATAACGGTGTGCGCTCATGGTGCTCCGTGGGCAATAAGTCGAGGATGTCTTGTTCGCCATTGGAGGCTCGTCCACCGGCAGCTTCAACCAAGAATGCCAATGGAAAGGCCTCGTAAAGCAACCGCAATTTTCCTTTGGGGTTCGATAGAGTGCCAGGATAGAGGAATACGCCGCCTTTGAGCAAGTTGCGGTGAAAGTCTGCCACCAACGACCCAATGTAGCGCGCTTTCCAAGCATCGGCAGAGTCTTTGATGCCTTCAATGTACTGACGCAGTTTGGGGTCCCACTTTGCGGCATACCCTTCGTTGATGGAATAGGTGAATGCCTTTTGTGTCAGTTGAATATTGGAGTGTGATAGGAAGAACTCACCAACCAAGGGGTCGAGTGTGAAGCCAAAGACGCCTTCTCCAGTACTCAAGACCAGTACGGTTCCAGAACCATAAATGATGTACCCAGAAGCGACCATGTCCCGTCCAGAACGTAGATAGTCTTCTTTTTGGGCGGGGGTTCCTTCTGGTGTAGTGCGTCTGAACACGCCAAAGATGGTCCCAATTGTTGCGTTGACGTCAATGTTGGAAGAACCATCGAGTGGATCAATGCACACAATGTAGCGTCCTGAATGAAACGGCTTGGGAATCAGAAAGGGCTCTTCATCTTCTTCGGATACCACCGCACAGCAAACTCCCACGTGTTCCAAGGCTCTTTTGAAAGCCTCATTGGCGTAGATGTCGAGTTTTTGCACAAACTCACCTTGCACATTGGTCTCTCCTGTCGCTCCGAGCATCCCAGCCAATCCCGCTCGGTTCACTCGACTTGACACCAGTCGACCTGCCAGTGCAATCTGTCGTAGAAGGGTCGCCAGTGTTCCCTGTGCTTCTCGATGGGCTTTGGTGGTTTCAAAGATGAACCGATCCAGTGTGATGCCTTCTTCAAACTGTTGACTCATGGTGCTCCTCAAACGTCTGTGTGTAAATCTTTTCGATAGGGGGCCAGTTGGTCTCTGAATTCTTGCGACCACGGATTGGGTTTGCGTTTGTTGGGGTCGACGCAAACCAAAACGCGGTGTCCGATTGCATAGGGGGTGTCTTCATCGATTGGCAACACCGAGAATCCAAATGTGAGACTGGTGCGCCCCATCTTTTCTACCCAAACACGGACACGAACTTCATCGACTCCTTCCACAGCACGAATGTACTCAAAATGGTTGACTCGAACCAAATGAAATTGATCGGGGTTTCTTTCAAGTTCGGAGAGTCCTCCCCAGCCCATCTTCTTCCAAAATGCACCGATGGTTCTTTCAATCAAAAGTGGGTATCGGGCATTGTGAAGAACCCCGAACACATCCAAGTCATCAAAATAAATTCCGTGTATTTCTTCGTGAAAGCGCATGACAATCCTATTTTGTGGTGTGTTGATCTTCAAACTCGATGGTGGTGGTTGGGAACGCATACCCCACACCTTGTTCTTCTGCGATTTTCATAAACTGAAGAAAAACGTCGTGTTTAAATTTGACCAGGTCGATCCAGGCATTGCTTTTAATAAATGCCATCACCAACACATCCAGAGAAAAACTGTTCATATCGGAGAAGTATACGAGGACAGTTTCCGAATTCACCATTTCATGGTCAGACAGGTAGGTTCGCAACGACTCAATAAAGGTTTCCATTTGCGCTGGTGTTGTGTCATATCGAAGACCCAATGTGCATTTGAAGCGACGCTCAGGGATCTTTGCAAAGTTGTTCACCGTACAGTGTGAGATTTTCGCATTGGGCACCGAGATGAGCGTTTTGTCTAGCGTGCGGATTCGTGTACTTCGAAATCCAACTTCTTCGATGACACCTTCAATCGAGCCATCGATGATGACGTATTCCCCAATTTGGAACGGTTGGTCAACAAACACAACCAATGAACCGAATAGGTTTTCGACCGTGTCTTTGGAAGCCAATGCAATGGCAACACCACCGACAGAACCAAAGGCAACAAGTGCAGTGACTTGTACACCCATATTTTGCAAAATAAAGACGATGCCCAAAATCCATACCAGTGTTTTTCCAGACCGTTTGATCAATGGAATGAGTTGGTCATCGAGTTTGGATTCCGTGAGGTCGGCCCTGCTCATGAAAATGTCGCTCAATAGATCGATGATTCTAGAGCAGAAGAGAACGGCGGAAAAGGACATGACCAGACGCGCAAGAAAGAACAACACTTCACTAATGCGCACTGGCAACTGGATATCTGGCAACCCAGCCATGAACAGTATGGAGATGACCAGCCAAACGACAGGGCTTCTGAGAGGCAGAAGTCGACTAGGGTCTAACGAAAACTCTTGCTTGTCGATGAATGCGATTACCTGGGAATAAATAACTCTGTCAACCAATCGACCAGCCAGCCAAGAGATCAATATGATGATGCTGAACAGCAAGTATTGCCAAATTTGAAGGCCGAAAATGGTTTCAAAAAAACTAGCCGGCAGTCGCTCCAGCATTGCGCGGACGTAACCAGAAAATGTATCACTGTACAATGCGTGAATGTTTTGGATGCTGTTGTCGCTGAGTTGCCACTGGCCTTGTTTGGTTCCTTCTTCTATTTTCTCAAACGTGATCTGTGGCAATCGAGAATCGATGGTAGCAATCGCATTTCCAGTTTCATCAACATAATTGGGTTCGCTGGGAATCTTGCTGTAGTCGATATAGATGCCACGTGCATCCAACACTTGCTTAAACTGTAGAGTCGCTTTTTGATCGCCTTGAATACAGGTTGCAGCCTTTTCTCGATTGATCTCACTGCCAATCAGATTTTTCAAAAAGGTTTTGGTGGCCTCAACGGGGGTGGTGCAATCTGGTTCGTAAGCTTCTGCAGGTGTTGAAAGAAATATCCAGGACAGCGTAACCAAGAACAAGAAGTGTCGCGCTTGTGACATACCTCCTCCAAAAATCATGTGTTTGTGGTTTTGTTGCGTTTCGGCTCATAAGAAGCGTTCGGTGCATCAGAAGATGTATCGGTCATCCGAGAGACAATCTTTGAACCGACCTTGTCCATGAATTTAGTGCTTGCGCGCCGAATTAGGGTTTTTCCAATTTTTAAGAGCAGGTTCATGGACACTCCAATGTTGTACTTGATAAAAGACCATGCAATGGTTGATTGTCATTGAGATAACTGACACAGTTTGCTTTTACAAGAGTGTGAAGGTTCTTCAATTGGCACTCTAATTGGTGATTTTCCATGGTTGTCACTGGAAAAAAAATCAAATTTTGATTACCCTTGAACCGTGGATCATACCATTCGTGAGTTTATGCCTAAGTTTCTACAAGAAATCTTCAAACAGAAAGACATTGTTTTAGTCGTGTTGGGGATTGGTGTGCTGTTGATTATGGTTGCACCCATTCCGACATTGCTAATGGATTTTTTGCTGTCTTTGTCATTCGCACTGGCGTTGTTGGTGCTGTTGGTTACGATTTACATCAAAAATCCAGTTGATTTATCCATCTTCCCAATGTTGTTGCTGGGTACGACTCTATATAGACTGTCCTTGAATGTGGCGACAACACGACTGATTTTGCTTTCTGAGGGCGGAGAGTTTCAAGCCGGAAAGATCATTGAAACGTTTGGACGGCTGGTTGTCGGGGACAACGCTGTTGTAGGAATTGTGGTATTCGTGATTTTGGTGACCATCAACTTTGTTGTAATTACCAAGGGTGCGGGTCGTATCGCCGAGGTTGCAGCGAGATTTACATTGGATGCGATGCCGGGTAAGCAGATGGCGATTGATGCCGATCTCAATACTGGGTTGATCGATGAAGACGAGGCCAAAAAGCGCCGAAAGGGTGTTGCCAAAGAGTCTGATTTTTATGGAGCCATGGATGGTGCTTCGAAGTTTATTCGCGGAGACGCCATTGCTGGAATCCTGATTACCATCGTCAACATCATTGGTGGTATTTTGATTGGGGTTGTGCAACAAGGCATGTTGTTCGGCGACGCCTTGCAGACTTATACCGTATTGACGATTGGTGATGGGTTGGTTGGTCAGATTCCAGCACTCGTAATTAGTGGTGCGGCAGGTTTGCTGATCTCTCGGGTTCCTGGTGATGATGAAGAACGTTTGCCAGACATGATCGCAGATCAACTGTTTGGTCGTTCTCGTCCGTTGATGTTTTTGTCAGGGGCCCTGTTGGTTTTTGCCATGATTCCAGGGTTGCGCTTTCCATTTTTGACCATTGCTGGAGCGGTGGGTTTGATGGCCTTCAACCAGAGTCAAAATGACAAAGCCAAAGAAGAAGCCAAACTGCTCAAGACAAAAAGAGAACTTGAAGAAAAGATGGTGAAAAAAGAAGTCCCCATCGATGCCCTATTGGTTGTTGAGCCAATGTCTTTGGAATTGGGAATGGATTTGGTGTCTTTGGTGGACGAGAAAAAGGGTGGAAATCTCATTCGCTCAATTCAACGGATCCGAACCCAGTTGGCAGAGGACCTAGGCTTGATGGTGCCACCGATTCACGTTCGTGACAATCTCAATATCGAAGGCTCTTTGTATCGTATATTGCTTCGTGGAGAAGAAGTAGCCTCCTTTGATGTTGTGCCCAGACAGTTGTTGGCGATCAATCCAGGTGACGCTCGCGGAAACTTGCGGGGTAAGAAAACGTATGAACCAGCATTTGGACTGGATGCTCTTTGGATTCCAGAAGGACAGCGAATGCGGGCACAGTCATTGGGGTACACTGTCGTTGATATCAATGTTGTCATCTCGACTCACTTTACAGAGGTGCTGAGAAGTCATGCAGATGAGGTCTTTACCCGCGCCCAACTGACAGAGTACTTAGAGCGTGTATCGGCCAGGACACCTAAGCTCGTTGAAGAATTGATTCCAGGGTTGATTTCAGCACAGGGGCTGTTCAAAGTCCTGAGGAACTTGTTGCGTGAGGGGATCAGCATTCGAGACTCCCAAACCATTCTTGAGGCTGTTGCTGAGTATGCCCCAAAAGTCAAAGATGTCGATATGCTCAGCGAATTTGTGCGTCAGGGGTTGGCTCGTCACATTACCCATCGATATGTCAACGACCAAGGTCAAATTGAATGCATCGCGTTTGCCCCTGATGTGCAGCAAGTGTTGGACCGGGCCATGCAGGCAGACAAAAACAGTGGTGCTGTGGTCATGAACTTGCCCATTGATGCTCAGCGTAGAGTCCTGCAGGGGATTCAAGCGGGGGCTGAACAGTTTCCTCAAGCCCAGATTCTGTGTCCTCATTTTACTCGTGGTGCGCTGCGTAGAATGGCTGAACGCAGCATCAAGAAACCCCCTGTATTTTTATCCGCTAAAGAAATTCAATCCACTGTCGATATCAAAAGAGTCGCTTTAATTACAATGAAAGGGATTAAGCTGGTATCATGACAAGAAATAGACATGGCATACATGCGTACAAGCAAGCTGCTGAACGGAATACGGCGCCAGTAGCAGTAGAAAAGATGGACAAAGAAGCCATCTTTGAGCAGTACAAAAAGCGCATTTATCAGATTGCCCATAGATTGATGGAAAAAATTCCAGCCAATCACCCATTGGAGTTTGAAGACATGGTGTCCTACGGTGCGATTGGTCTGTTAGAAGCAATCGAGCGTTTTGATCCAGAGCGCAACAATCAATTTTCAACCTTTGTGGATTATCGAGTTCGTGGGGCGATGTGGGATGCCATTCGGTCATTGGATGAGGTTAGTCGGTACTCTCGTGACCAAGCCAAAATGTTGGCGCAAACACGCCGTATATTGGAAGATGGATTGGGTCGCCCACCAACAGCTGAGGAGTTGGCTTTCGAAATGGGCATGGATCTAGAAGAGTTCTTTGTGTTTGAGGGCAAAGTGCAGTCGGTGCAAACTGTCTCTCTTGATTATGAAGATGAAGAAGGAAGACGTCCATTCTTGGAGGCGTTGGCCGATGAACACAGCGTTCAGGCAGAAGATTTGGCAATGGAAGACGATTTTCGACTTCAGGTTCGTGAAGCAATATCTCAGCTGTCTGATCGAAAGAGAGATTGTGTATTGCTGTATTATGGACGGAACCTAAACTTGAGTGAGATTGCGGAGGTGTTTGACGTCACGCCTTCAAGGGTCAGTCAAGTGTTGTCTGCGGCTCGAAAAGAACTGAGAGAATCTCTTCAAGAGATCGCCACATTGTATGGGTTTGTACGAGAGTAAAGGAAGTGCTATACTGTTCATGGATAGTGAGGATTTTCATCTCGCCGCCTGTGGTTGACAAAAAAGGAAGGACAAAATGAGTCGAGAGTTGTATCCAGCAATGACTGCTGCCAGCGCTTCTTTACAGCACCTTGAGCACGTTTCGCACAATCTTGCGAATGTGAACACATCGGGCTTTAAAGAGCGTCGCATATCTTTTGAATCTGTTCTTGCAAATGCGCAACGCGGCCCTTTGTCTGAAGGGTATACACAAATCACAGAGGGGAAGATCAATGTTGAATCTGGCTCCTTGATTCAGGACAACAATCCGACCCACTTTGCATTGGAAGGTACGGGTTTCTTTGTGGTTCAAAGTGCTTCTGGTGAGCCGTTGTTGACGCGGGCTGGCATCTTTCAACTGGACAAAAATGGTTTCTTGGTCAATGCGATGGGCGAGAAAGTCATGACGGTGACTGGGCCGATTCAGTTTGATGAGTATCAACGTGAAGAATTTCGGTTGACTGAAGATGGACGACTGATGGATGAGCGCGGTGGTGAGTTTGCAAGGTTGCTTGTCATGGATGGTGACAATTTAGAACCATTGGCTGGGACTCGATGGCGTGCCGACAACCTGCGAGAAGTTCCCATGGGGGGCTTTGTGGTTCGTCAAGGGATGCTGGAGAGTTCAAACGTCAATCCGTTTCGCACCATGATTGAAATGATGGAAACAACACGCCACTTTGAAATGTACCAAAAGTCGATGCAGGCTTCCAAAGAGATGGATTCTTCGTTGAACCAGATGACCCATAGATTGTAAACGACAGATATTGATATAGATTCATTTAGAGAGTGAAGAGGGTAACATGAAAGCTTTATACACAGCCGCAACCGGAATGGCAGCTCAACAACGTCGGATTGAAAACATTTCCAACAACTTGGCCAACGTTTCAACGGTGGGCTACAAAAAGTCTCGTGAAAACTTTGAGGACTTGTTGTATCAAACACTGTCGACATCTTCTGCGGGGCTTGGAACAACACGCGCCAGCAACTTAGAGATTGGTTCGGGTGTGCGTTTGGCCAGAATCACACGAAACTTCTCCAACGGTGATTTGCAGCAATCTGGAAATCAGTTGGACGTGGCATTGGTCGGTCGAGGGTTTTTTGTTGTACAAGACATGAACGGAAACGAATTTTATACCAGAAACGGTCAGTTTGGAACAAACTCCAACGGAGAATTGGTGACACAAGCTGGAAATATCGTAAGCCCTGGAATCTCGATCCCCTCGGATGCCAATTACATTCAGATTGATCAGGACGGAACCATCTCGGCAATCTACAACAGTTCACCGGATCCGGTTGTGGTTGGAACAATTCAAGTAGCCGATTTCATCAACCCTGCGGGCTTGAGGGCCTTGGGTGGAAACCTGTATTCGGCAACACCTGAATCTGGTTCGGCATTGTACTTGGACTCCATGGACGATTACAGCATTCGTCAGGGGTTCGTTGAAGGCAGCAATGTTGACGTTGCCGAAGAGTTGGTCAACATGATCACCGCCCAACGAGCTTTTGAACTGACGTCCAAAGCCGTGGAAAGTGCTGATCAGACCATGCAGATTGTCAACAACTTGAAACGATAAATGCTTTGATGTCTGAAGCCTTTCAGTACGTGGGTGCGTAGTGTTCGCGTTCCTGTACTGGTGGTTGACGAGTTGGTCATTCTCTTCTCCAGCAGATTTCATGGGGCGAGTACACGCACTCGTTGAAGAAGAAATCGCACAGCGGTTGAAAATACCGTTGGAAGATGTCACTGTTCACCATCTCGGAATGGGAGATACATCTCGGTGCAGTCAAGCCAACTATATCAAAGTCGATATTCCTCAGCGGGAAGACTTTAGAGGCAAAACGTTGATCTCCATTGAAGGGTGGAACGGCGATGCGATGTGTGGTCGATGGACCGTCCAAGGAACTGTCGAAATTTGGAGTGCGATTCCCATTGTCAAATATTCCGTGGATGCGGGGGACGCCTTAGAAGTGGATTGGCAACGTGCACGATTGGATACCATTCGTGAACCGTTGTTTGCTTGGACACCAGAGTTGACAAACGCGACTCTGTTGGCGATTGTTCCGTTGAAGCAGGGAGAACCATTAAAGCGCAATCACGTTCGTCGCAAACATGATTTTGCACAGGGGCAGACGGTGGTGGTCGTTGTTCACAAAGGGGCGTTGAGGGTTCAAGTTCAAGGTGTACTTCTCAGGGGGGCCTTTGTGGGTGACGAGGTAAAAGTACGCAGTCTGTCCACCAATTCCATATTGGAAGGTCAAATAAGAGAAGATGGTTCTGTATTGCTGAAATGAGTCGGATGCGATAAACTGAAATTGAATATTCAAACACAGTCATTGAGTTGAAGTGCACATCGATTCAATGGTGAAGGGGACCCAAATGATTTGGATGCTTGGGATAATGACAGCAATGGCTCAAGACCCTGCTGTCAGAGCCGAAACAGTAACCTCAGCCAGCTCGGGCTCACTCTGGAGTGACGGTCGCGCAAGAATGTTGGTGGGGATGGAAGGAAATGCGCGTATGGTGGGCGATTTAATAACCGTCACCATTTCTGAGCGCACATCAACGTCTGTGATTGCAGGGACGCAAACAGCGAGAGATTCACAGGTGTCTGCTGGAATAGGGAGTATCTTTGGACTGGAGCAGAAATTGTTCTCGTTGTATCCAGAGTTGGGTGGCAAGATTGAAATGGATGCCACTTCTGGTTCGGACTTTAGAGGAGACGGTACAACGACGCGAGAAGGGGCCCTTCAAGGAACCCTGACCTGTAAAGTTGTGGAAGTGCGACCCAATGGAAATTTGGTTGTGTTGGGATGGAAAGAAGTTCGGTCCAACAAAGAGACTCAGTATTTATCCCTGTCTGGAATGGTTCGTCCTCAGGATATTAAAGCGGACAACACCATTCCCAGTGATCTGATTGCGGAAGCGCGGATTGAATATACGGGTTCAGGCGTTGTTGCGGACAAGCAGGCTCCAGGGGTTGGGGTTCGTGCCATGGATCACGTTTGGCCATTTTAAACAAGAAGATATTGAGTTCAAGGAAAGTGGGAGAAGAGATGCGAAGATGGATGGGGCGATTGTTGGTGCTGTGTGCCACGGTGTTGTTTGTGGGTACACCGGCTGATGCGGCCCGTGTAAAAGATATCTCAGACATCTATGGTGTTCGTGACAACAATTTGTTGGGGTATGGACTGGTGACGGGGTTGCAGCGAACTGGAGACACCATGCGCAACCAAGCAACCATTCAGACGGTTTCCAAACGTTTGCAGGGACTTGGGGTGACCTTGACGCCAGAGCAGATTCGGTCTCGAAACGTTGCCGTTGTGATGGTGACGGCTCGCTTGCCATCCAGTGCCAGACCTGGACAGAGAGTTGACGTGACGGTTTCGAGTGCTGGAGATGCAATTTCCTTACAGGGTGGTGTGTTGCAGTTGACGCAGCTATTGGCACCAAACGGTCAGACCTATGCAGTCGCGCAAGGTCCGTTGTCGATCGGTGGCTATTCAATGCAGGCAGGTGGTGCACTGTCCCAAAAGAATCACTCAACAGTGGGAACAGTTCCTTTGGGAGCAACCGTGGAAAGAGAAAACCCGAACCGGTTGAACTTGTTGGAGCAAACCCAGTTGGATTTTTTGCTCCATCAGCCTGACTTCACGACGGCAAAGAGAATGGCCGATGCGATCAATCAAGGGATTGGAGACGAAATCGCGATCGCGGTTGATGAGAGTGCGGTAGCCGTAAAGATTCCTCAAGATTATCGCAAAGATGTGGTTTCCTTTTTGGCTTTGGTCGAAGAGATTGACGTGACTGTGGATACACCTGCAAAAGTCGTTTTCAACGAGCGTACAGGAACAGTGGTGATGGGAGCCGATGTGAAAATATCCAATGTGGCGGTTGCCCATGGTGGAATTTCGATTGAAGTGCGGTCCAATCAAGCAGTGTCTCAACCGAATGCATTTTCGGGTGGGACCACAGCGAATGTTGACAATTCAACGTTGCAAACTCAAGAAGAAGATGGAACATTGACCTTGGTTGGTGGTGATGTGTCCATCAATGACTTGATAGAAGCACTGAATCAGTTGGACGTAAAGCCGCGTGATTTGGGTCAAATCTTACAGGCCATCAAAAGTTCGGGTGCACTGCAAGCTGAACTGGAGGTTATATGAACTCGATTGGGGGCAGTGGAGGCGTTGACCCGTTGGCGATTGGCCGAATCATGAATTCCCAGTTGGGAGATACTCAGCGTCAAGAAATTGCCAGCGAAGAATTTGAAGGGTACCTCATCGGAATGTTGATCAAAGAAATGCGCAAGACCATTCCCGAGGGCATGTTTTCTTCTTCGGCGATGGACACCTTTACGGAGATGATGGATCAAGCTTTGGCCAAAGAGTTGGCTGCCAATGGATCCTTCGGTTTTGCAGAAGCAATGCTTCGCGATGTGAAGGGACAAGGTGAAAGCGTAAAACACCAGATGACAGAAGGCATTCGTGAGTTTCGCACGGCTGTGAAGCCAGTGTTGAAAGACTTGCACCGTCATGAGGTTCACGCGCACGATGCACATGTATTGCAACCTGTGTTTGGTCGATTGACATCCAAGTTTGGAATGCGTTTGCATCCAATCGCCAAAGAGTGGCGATCACACGACGGGATTGATATTGCTGCCGCCAAGGGCACGGACATTCAGACTGTCATGGACGGAACAGTGACGTTTGCCGGGGTTAAAGGTGGGTATGGTAAAACCGTGATTGTTGAGCACACCGATGGTCGAGAATCGGTGTATGCCCACTGTGATCAAGTCTTTGTCAATGTGGGAGACGCATTGGCTGCCGGTGATAAGATCGCGGAGGTTGGGAGTACTGGTGTATCCACCGGAAACCATTTGCATTTTGAAATTCGCGAAGACGGAGTATCGGTTGATCCACTCAAACATTTTCCATGGTTGTTTGAGGAATAGACTTAAGTTTTTAAAATTTCATCCGACAATCGTGATGGAGGCTGAATATGAAAATCAAAACTGGATTTTTGGGTACCCGTCACGTGGTAGAGAGTAAGGAAGACAAAGAACCCGTGAAAAGTGGTTCCTCTTCGAGCAGCAATGACGGTCAAGCAACCGGGGTTCACCTCAGTGATGATTCAGCTCTGATCCAGACGTTGAGAGAAAGTGCAAAAGGTCAAGAACCGGCGAGAGCCGAACTGGTAGCCAAAGCAAAAGCTGACATTGCAAACGGGCTTTTGGGTTCGGAAGAAGATATTCAACAAGCAATTACCGCACTGTTGCAAGAGCTCTAATATGTCGTCTGAAAAAGAAGATGGAATTAAGAAGGGGCTTCCAGAGCAGAAACAACCAGCGGAGTATCTTCTTGAACACCTGTTGGAGACCGCCTATAAGCAACTCCAACACGCAAAGAAAATGGACGCCGACGGACTCAGTGAAGCAACCAATCGGCGACAAGATTTGTTGTTTCAGTTGGATTTGGAGATTCCGCATACTCAACCCACTCCATACTTGGAAGAACTTCAACAGGAACTCAAACAAATTGACGATCGGTTGATGTTGGTGCTGGAAATGGTCAACGATGCTTGTCGTGTCGCAAATCCTTCAAAATCGCCTGAGACATATACTGCAAAAGGCACCATTTCAGGATACAAGATTTAAAATAAGGTATACTGGATGTGTGGGGAGCTGCCTTCCTAGAGAATCCAGAGTTTAGGAGAACAGAAGATGTCATTGTTGACTACATTGCATGCCGCTAGACGTGGGATAACCGTGGCCAGTGAGGGAATCAATGTTGTTGGTCACAACACTGCGAATGCGACCACCGACGGATACTCTCGACGCGAAATGACCGTGACAACGATGTACCCGTTGTATCGAAATGGCTCCTGGTTGGGGCAAGGACCGAATCGGGCCAGTTTTACACGTTCTGCCGACAGTTTTGTCGATCAAAATTTGGTGTCCACAGTGGGGCAGCAACAATACTCAAAAGAAGCACATGATGTATTGAGAATGGTAGAATCGAAGTTGTCGGACTCTACGCCTGGTAGTATTTTGGAGACTTATAGAGAGTTTACAGAAAGTCTACGAAGTCTGACAAATGATCCAGATGATCCAAACTTGAGAGATCTTGTGGTGATGTACGGAACTCGATTCAGCAATTCGGTCAACGAAGTGTCTGATTTTGCGATCGACATCAAAGACTCATTGAAGAGTGACATGGAAACCTCTATGTCTCACATCAATGACAAACTGGCAACGGTCGCCAATTTGAACATGCGGATTTTGAGTACAGGTGGAAGCATTTCAGCAGGTGATCTTCAGGATCAACGAGACTTAGTCATTCGTGAACTGGCTGAAATCACCGGGGTGACCGTTCGGTACTCTCCCGATGGACAAGCCGCAGTGTATATGGATGGTCACATTTTGGTTCAGAATGAACACCACCGTGAGATGGAATACTACGAAGATAGCAATGGCGATCCCCAAATTGCGGTCAAGACAGATGCGGGTCGCATTACAATTACCGATGACATGCAAGGGCGCTTTGGTGGTCGCAACAACGCCTATGCAAAAGTCAATGACATGCTGTCATCGTTGAATGACTGGGTCACCCAGTTTGTTTCTGACTTCAATACCATCCACCAAGCCGGATACGATCAAGGTGGAAATACAGGTTTGGATTTCTTCACCGTGAATGCCATTTCTCCGGCTAGTTCTTTGAGTGTGGATGCGGGTGTGTTGGCGGACTCTTCGACCATAGCTGTAGCGGGTGCGTTGAATGCCACAACGGGTTTTCCGGACGCAGGTGATCGGGACATTCTTGATCAGTTGATCGCGTTGGAGGATTCTGCGACCTATGGTGCGACAGGTGTGTACACTGCCCGTCAGGAATTGACAAACATGTACACCGTCATTGCCACACAGGTGCGTGAGGCCGACGACAACTTTGCATTACAGAGTATGCGCATGGAAGACATTGACGAACTGCGGGCTTCAATTTCCGGTGTCAATTTGGATGAAGAAGCAGTGAAACTGATGGAATACCAAGCATCTTATGAAGCGGCAAGTCGTGTAATATCGGTGACAAACCGACTTTTGGGTGAATTGATGGAGATTGTGTAAAATGTTGATTCGTAGCACCTTATTTTCTAGACTCTCTTACATGTCTAGACAGAACACAGAACTGTCAACAGACTTGGCGCATGTCCAAAAGCAGATAGCGACAGGCAAACGTCTTGTGCGAATGTCGGAAGAGCCGTGGACGATTTCTCAAGTGCATCAGTTGCGCGAAGAAACCTCTCTTCAGTCAGTCTTTCGTGATTCTGCCAGTCAGGCAACGAGTCTGTTGGCACAGGCTGAGAATGGGTTGTCTCAATCACTCAATATCATGTCCCGTTTGAAGGAGCTGGCTGTTCAGGCATCGAATGATACCTATTCAACCGCCGACTTGGCCAACATGGCAGAAGAGACAACAAATCTAAAAGATCGATTGTTGACGGTTGCCAATACAGAATTCAACGGACGGTACGTGTTTGCTGGACAGGCGTATGACGCAGAGCCCTTCGATGCCACATTTACCTATGTTGGGAGTACGACCGAAGTGAGCATTGATGTGTCTGCGGCTGCGAAAGTTGAGGTTGGCTTTGATGGCTCAGATGTATTTCAGGGATCAACAGATGTCTTTACGGCAATCGACAACTTTATCACAGGTCTGAACAATGATGATTCGACTGTGATTCAAGCTGCGATTACGGACTTTGATGACGTGTTTGATCAAATGGGCAATTATATGACGCGCGTTGGTGCAGAAGTCAATCTGGCTGAAGACATGGAAGAAGTCTCAATTAGTATTGAAACCAACTTGACGGAACGTTTGTCTGCCGTTGAGGACGTTGACGCGGCTGCCGCACTGACGCAGTTTACGATGTTGCAGAATCAGTATCAGATCAATCTGCAATTGACAGCCAAAACACGCGGTATGAGTCTGTTTGAACGAATCTAATGGCATATGGGCTGTGTGGTTTCGTCGTAGGCTGACTGTACCATTAAAGTTTGTTCGTAAATAAACCGATAATGAATCAAGCACACAAATATTGGAGAGATCATGTCATCATTGTCTACTGGATTGGGAACCGTCAGTTTGGATGGGGCTGCCACTGGATTGAGCACATCCTCGTTGGTGAATGAGCTGGTTTCGGCCGCATCTGGTCCAAAGAATCAAGTGACGGCCAAGATAGCCAATTATGAACGATTGTCTTCGTTGTATACGACGTTAAACACCAAGGTCAAAGCCATCGACACTGCTCTGTCCGCGATTGAAGAGTCGGACAAGTTCCGGGAGTTCTCTGGAACCTCCAGTGATGAAGATGTGTTTACGGTCTCTACAGACGGGGATGCCGTTGCCGGTACGTACACCATCACCGTCAATTCTTTGGCCGCTGCCCAGATCAACAACCTGACTGTGGATGGCACAACCAGCTTTTCGTCTACCAGCGCCGCGATCTTTACTTCTGGAGAGGCTGGAAGCATTTCAATTACGGTTGAAGATGGGTCAGCGGAGAGTATTTCGGTAGATGATTCAACCACCTTGGCAAGTTTGGCATCGAGCATTGACGACATTGATGGGGTCAATGCCTACATTGTACAAACCGCAACAGAAGAAGCGACCGGTGCGGATGCGTATCAGCTTTTTGTTCAAGCTGAGACGGCTGGTTTGTTTGAGGGTGGAAATAGATTCTCCTTTGATTTTACGGGATTGACTGCGAGCACAGGTTCTGACACGGCCATTCAGAGCGCTTCCAATGCATCAGCGACCATTGCAGGACAAACCATTACATCAGCAACCAACAAGTTCACAGCCATTGACGGTATTGAAATCAACGCTGTGGATACAGGTGTTGCTGTGGCCACTGTAGCCTTGGATTCCAGTGCGATGGCAGACAAAGTCAATACCTTTGTCGAAGCCTACAATGATATGGTCACATTCATTACGGCGAACAGTGGTTTTTCCAGTAAGGGAACCAATCAAGACTCGGTGACCATTGGTGGCTTTGTTGGAGAAAGTTTGCCCCGTTACATTCAGCAGCGAATGGCCAACATCATTTCTGCCGATTATGCTTCTGCATTGAGCCTTAGTACTTCTAGTCAACGTACTTCGTTGTCTCAGATGGGTGTTAAAACCAATGACACTGGACTGTTGACGTTTACGTCCTCGGCCTTTGTGACATCGGTAAGCAACTATCAAACGTCTGTAGAATCTGTATTTAGTGATACCTCTGGGTCTTTCAACGATTCGATGCGCGACTTGATTGATGATATCATTGATACAACCGATGGAAACCTTCCGGCCATTCAAGACACCATCGACGATGCTGTTGATCGACTGGAAACATCTTTGGATTTTCACAATAAGCGTCTCACCAAGTACCGTGCTCGTCTGACCAAGCAGTTTACACAGCTTGAGGCTCTAACTTCTAGTTTGAACAGTACCAAATCCTTTTTGACGTCTTTCTTCGCGAAGAAATCTGACGATTAACCGTAGAGCAAATTAACGATAGAGGGAATAATCGGTATGTCCGGTACTGAACAGTATCAAAAGAATGCACACCACACCGCTAGCAATGAACAGTTGGTGTTGCTCATTTTCGAGAAAGCGATCACGCTCATGTGGGAAGCGCGAGAAAAATTGGGCGAAGAAAAGAAAACGGAAACGGTTGAGTCTCTACACAGAGTGCGACGTTTGTTCATGGAATTGAGGGCCTCTTTGGATGAAGATGGTGGGGATGTTTCGGCGAACCTTCACCAATTGTACACTTACATTTTGAAAGAAATTTCAACGGCTGGCTTCCATGGGGATGCTCAAGCACTCGAGAATGCAATCGGAGTCGCCGAGCAACTTTATGAAGGGTTCTTTGAGGCTTTTTCTGCTTCGTCGAAGCAAGAGGGCTAGTGTGGATCTGGAAGCCCCAAACCCATTTGCTCAAAAGGGACTGTCATTTATTGAAGTGAGAATCCAAGAGTTGGTTGAGAATTTGCCATACGAAGTGGATTTGGATACTCAAGAACTGATAATGTTGCAACAAGCGATTTTGCTTTGTGAAGCAGAAATGACAGCAGAACGGGCTTTCAATCTACAAAAACATCTTGACCAAATCGAGCGATTTGTGGATGATCAGAAAGAACAGCTTCAGTCTTTGTTGCGTGGTGTTTCAGTCAGTAAAAGCGCCAAGGGGCAATATGGGCAACACAAATCAAAGGTTCGTTCGAGGTTTGTGTATCGAAAAGCTTAACAGTGAGTGTCACTCAAACTCTTGGAGACAAGATGTCTGCAGAAATGTCGAAACGAATTTTGAATAAATATGTACTTGGTTGCTTCGGACTATGCTCGTTGTTGGGGTTGACAACCAGTGCACAGGCCCAAGAACAGAGTGGTTTCGACGTTCAAGAGATTCGAGTTGGTGTGGGGGTTTCTGCTGAGAGATGGGCAGAGGATGCCATTGCTACAATCTACGACAAGAATGGCAAGATGATTCCTACGCTCTCGTTGTCCTATCGGTTCCATGAACATTTGTCGTTGGATGCTACGGCGGGTACAGCGAGATTGACAACTGAAAATATGAGAAATGAGATGCAACTGACACCTGTGACGGTGGGGGCTTCTTTGTTGTTTGGTGATCGAAATCGAGAGCCATTTGTGTCGGTGTCGGCAGGTTTTGTTCAATTTTCTGAACGAGTTCTTCGGTATTACACCTCTGAGTATTCAAATCAAATATATGGAACCAAAATGGGTGTGGATACCAAGGCTGGTGTTCGTATTGGGACATCGATGTTGCCCAATACAACACAACATCCACGTCAGCCGAAAGGCGCTTCGCAGCTAGACCTAGAAATTGCAATGGGGTATCGGGTCCATCAAGCCTTTGGAATTGGTACCGGGTTGAATATGAATGCCTTTCGAACGTCGGTGGGCGTGAACATGCGGTTTTAATCATGATGATTTCTATAGCAAATTTTCTACAAGTGGCTCTGGTGTCTGCGTTTCTAGGAAGTGCAGAGGCTCAAGAAGGGGCTCCGTTGTCTCAAGTTCGTTTTGAGGTCAGTGAGGATACATTGGTGCAGACGTTGCCCACTGTGAAAAGTCAAATGGCTGAGATTCGCATTACCCATTGTGATGTGGATTTGGTAGACGCTCTCAATACGGTAAAAAGACCTGAGATACGTCGAATTACACCGATCAACATGGGAGAATCATCCTGGCTGTTGCGGATTGATTTGGCCAGACCAGATATTCAGTTGAAAGCAAAAGTCATTGAGGGGGTCTTGGAAATCAACGTCTATACAGACGATCAGTTTGAGCAGACAGATTTGCAACCCGTCATTACAACCGAAGACTTGTTTGAAGATTTGTTTGAGGGTGGTGTTGTTTTACCCCCGAGTGTAGACCTCAGACCGATGTTTGGATCTGCTTTGGCTTACCCAATGAAGGTGGAGGACATTCCCTTTGAGATGATGTCACTGACGGGCGATCAAAATGAGAGCGACTGGACAGATGTGGACCAAGCACGCGATCGCTACCTAGATGCGCAACAGCAGGGACTCCAAGGATTGACAGAGCGAGGCAATGCTGCCTATGCACTTGGTGTTGCATACTTAAATGCCGGCCTTGCAATGGAAGCAGACTTTTATCTAAATAAGTTGCGTCAATCCCCAGGGGATGTCCCTTTTATGGATATATTTTTGGCGAAGGCCCGTGCCAATCTGCAACAAAAAGACTGGAAAGAAGCCAGAAAAAATCTCAAACAGGCCTACAATTATGGTGCAGATGAAACACTTGTTGTGGAGGGTATGGCGCAGATCAGTCATGCAACTGGAATTCCTTCGCGCAGCAACACAGGTCGACTGTTGGCTTCATTGACTTCCAAGCCAGAAGCATTGCTGTTGGCTGGTGAACTGTTGCAAATGGACGGTCGATATCAAGAGGCTTGGGAGATAATGGAGCCACTGTATACAAACCAGATGTTTTCATCGAACCCAGAACAGGGGGACTTGGATCAGCGTTTGCGATTGCGACTGGGTGACATTGCGTATTTCTTAGGAGACAATCAACAGGCACAGGTCTACTGGCGGGGCACCTTTCCAGACATTCGTCAAGTGCGTATGATGCAAGTGCACATGGTCAACGAAGGCAGCAATGTTTGGGTCGAAACAGTACCCAAGTTAAGGGTGATCGCTGAGAATGGAACCACGCAAAACGCTGCGGAAGCCCTGTACTTAATTGGTCAAGTGTATTCTAAATATGGAACGCAGTTGGATGCTGTAGAACTGTGGGCAGAATATGTTCGGACGTATCCAGACTACCTAGAAAAAACAGATGTGTTGGACATGCTGAGCCTTGCTTATCAGGAGCGTGTTCGGGCCTTGTACAAAAAAGACTATTGGATGCGGTTGGCCAAAACACACGAACTTGGATGGGTGCCAGAGCTTCAACGCGTCATTGACGATCCAGAAGTGTTGGTGATGGTTGCCGATGCGTATTCCAAACTGGGGTTGCCAGATCGCGCTTTGTATGCGCTAATATCAGACTTTGGAATAGGAACGAACTCGCAGTTTTATTTGCCAGAAGCAGAACTGTATTTGGCAGAACTCTACTTTGAGTCGAACCGTTTCTATGAAGTCCATCGCACATTGGAATTGATGAACACCGATCGATTGCCTCAGGCACTGAAGTCTGAGTTGGAATATCTTGAGGCAAGAACCTATTTGGCAGAAGGCAAACTTGACGAAGCCAAAAAGCTTCTCGAGAAGACGGCTCAAACGGCACAGTTTAGAACACCTTCCTATGTGGCACTGGGTGTGTTGGCACGTCAAAGCAACGATTGTGAATCCGCTGTGGCGTACTTAAAACCCACACTGGTACCATTGGAAGAACGGACGACAGATGACCCCCTAGCCTTTTTGTATTTGGCGCAGTGTTTGGGGGAAATGGGGGAATATGCCATCGCAACCGAAGTGGCGGAAGAACTACAGAACATCAGCAGTGACCCAGAAGAGATTCAACACGCGCAGTACTTGCAAACGTTGTTTTCTCAACCAAACGCAGTCAGTTTAGAAGCTGTTGAAGATTCAAGCGAAGAAAGCATTTGGGTTGAGTTGGTCGATGAACAGCAAAAGTCAGATGCCTTTTGGACCGAACTCGAAACTTGGAAACAATCAAGATAAAGCAACGGTATTTGATTGTGTGTGACGGATAGAGTAGGAAAAATGTTGACATTCACAGTCGTGTTTTAATAGACTGGGTGTATGTGGAGAGTGACATATGAAGGACTTATTGTTTGATAGGCTACACAACGGTATTGGGAACGTGCTCGATTTGCGATCTCAACAGTCTGCGATGACGGCGGGGAATATCGCAAATACAGACACACCAAATTATAAGGCCAAATACATCCCCTTCGATGAATTGTTAAAAACGACGATGGGAACCGATGATATGGCCATGCGCCAGACCCGAACTGGGCACTTGGCTGGCATGCAAGGAACCGTCGACGATCCTGAGGTGGAAGAAATAGAGCCGCCTCCGTGGGCTTTGGATGGCAACTCTGTGTCTCTTGAGAGAGAGATGGTTCGATTGAAGTCCAATGCTCTACAGTACTCTGCGATTACCCGTGGGGTCAGTAAGCGGTTGGCGATGCTTCGTTTTGTCGTTGATGGTCGAAGGTGATCTGGATAGAGTCAAGAGATTGGAAAGCATAGATTGAAAAGAGGAACAGTATGAACATTTTAGACACATTGAGAATTTCTGCCAGTGGGCTGACAGCGCAGCGCGTTCGCTTGCAGGCGATCTCGTCCAATATGGCAAATGCTCGCTCTACAAGAACGGAAGAAGGTACTCCATACCGTCGTCAAATGCCTGTATTCCAAGCGGTTGAAGCGAATTCATTTGGCTCTGAGTTGGCACAACAGTTGTCACGTGTAGAGGTGGTTGACGTAGAGCGTTCAGAAGCCCCATTTCGAGAGGTGTTTGATCCAGGTCATCCAGATGCAGATGAAGACGGGTATGTACAGTATCCAAATGTGGACATATTGCACGAGATGGTGGATTTGATGAATACATCTCGAACGTATGAAGCCAACAGCAACGTTACAGAAACGACCTACAAGATGGCCAATCAAGCGTTGGAGCTTGGTCGATAACCCATTAGAACATCGAGCCTTTTCGAATAAGTCCTTGTACAGCCGGAAATAGACATGAACAAAATTACCCCCATGATTCCACAAGTCACCAAACTGGAAAACCCATTGTTGCAACAGAACCCTGTTTCTCAACAAAAAGGTGAAAAGTCTTTCTCGGATGTTTTGGAAACTGCCATTCAAGATGTTGACATGTCGCATCGTGTGTCCGATAAAAAATTGGAGCAATTGGTTTCTGGTGAAAATGTTGACATTCATGGCACAATGATCGCCTTGCAAGAAGCCGATATTTCGATTAGAACAATGTCAGCCTTTCGAGATAAAATTACCGATGCATACAAGAATCTGATCAACATGGCTATCTAGTCATTGTTTCCTCACCACACAGATTCTCACAGTGCGTTTGTGAGCCCTCCGCCTAGAGTGTGCCTTCCATGATTGAACAGATTTCCCAGTTTTACCAGTCGCTAGAGTCCCGCGAAAGATTCACGTTTGTGGCTGCACTGTCTTTAACAACAATTGCATTGGTCGCCGTGTTGTTTTGGGTCAACGCTGAAAGTTACAAGACGATTTACAGATCCAATGACAGTTCACAAGTACAATCTGCAAAGATGGCGCTAGAGTCTGATGGTATACCCTACAAAGTATCCGATGACGGCTTTCAACTTCGTGTACCTGTCGAGCATGTTGGTCAAGCACGGATTACAACGGCTGCTGTATCGAGCATTTCCGGTATGGAAGTGTTGAACAGTATGAAACTTGGAGCGTCTCCACAACAAGAGCGTTGGATTTACTTGAACGCCTTACAAGGAGAATTGACCAAGACCATCAACTCACTGGACGAGGTGGCAGCATCGAGGGTGCACATTGTTGAGGCTGAAACGTCAGACTTTTTAAAACGCGATGAACAAAGTTCAGCGTCTGTCACCGTAAAGTTGCATCCTGGTCAGCAACTCAGCAATGCTCAAGTTCAGGGTGTGGCATCGTTGGTTGCGGGTGCTGTTAAAAACTTGAAAGCCAATCAGGTTGTGGTTGTAGATGAGACAGGGGCGTTGCTCAATGGCAATACTGAGGAAGACGAGGCGTTGATGGCTGCAACAACATTGTTGCAAGCGCGTCAGCAGCACGAAGCGCGCTTCCGCAAGTCCATTCTGGATCACTTGACTCCAATCTTGGGGACTTCGGCTGATGTTTCCGTTGCCGTGACGGTGGATGTGGCAGACTCTGCTGTGGAAACGAACAAGATGACTTATGATCCCAACTCACAGGTTACAGTGTCTGAAAGCATCAAGGAATCTTCCTCCAAAGAAGATACACCCGTTGGAATTCCTGGTTCTGAAAGCAATCTACCTTCACAGGCGCCCGCATCGGATGAGTCCTCGGATGAGAAGTTCCAATCTGCAACAAACTATGAGTATTCATCTACTGCAGAACGAATTGTAAGTACATTGGGTTCTCCAGAAAGAGTGTCTGCGTCTGTTGTCGTCAACGTAACGGCCTTACAAGCACTGGTAGATGCCAGTGGTGGTGCAACGGACTTAGAGACCTTTAAAACAGAAATCGAGTCTGCTGTTAAATCGACGGTTGGCTATTCTGTGGACAGAGGAGACAGCGTCAAAGTATCCTATGTACCTTTCGCACCTTTGTCGACGGCTACAGATTTGGTTGTCGCTTCTGGAGTGGATGTCGAAGCCTACGTTAAATATGCCATGATGCTTTTGGTGATTTTGCTTTTGTTCTTCGGTGTGATTCGTCCGATTATGACGACATATACAACAGTAATCTTGGCAGAAGAAGAATCGGAACTGACACCTGAAGAAAAGAAAGCACTTGAAGAGTCTGAAAATTCAAGTTTGGCTCTGGCACGCAAGTTAAGAAAAATGGTCGACAACTTTGAGACTGTAAACTCTGAGGATTTGAGTCGTTTGGTTGAGATGCACGAACAACCATCAGCCGAAGTCTTGCGTCGGTGGTTGCGCTCTTCCAACGCGTAAAATGAGATAGGAAAACAACATGGACACAGCACTGGAACCAATTCAATTCTCATCTTCTCAAAAAGTTGCGATCTTAATCATGTATTTGGATCGAGAAACGTCCAAAAAACTGTTGGCTCGTTTAAGTGACGATGAGGTTCGGGCTGTTGGTATGGCAATGGCAACAATTGATAAGGTGACCAGTCGCGAGATTGAAGCCGTTGTAGGAGAGTTTTTGAAAGAACTCACCGATATTGCGTTGGTCGATTACAACGGTCCCGGATACATCAAAGAAATTTTACCCGATCTGCTTGAAGAAGAGCGTCGAGATGGCATTGTCAATCCGATCGCCCGCCGTGTGAACAAAGACTTCGAACTTTTTATTCAAGGACGCAAGCCTGAAGCTGTGGCGGCTCTCTTGAAAGATGAGCAGGTGCAGGTGCAGTCCGTTGCCTTGGCATTGATGGGCCCAGAGAATGCTGCACGGGTATTGAGGTTTATGGACAATCATCGTCAAACAGAGGTCACCCTTAGGATGTCCAAACTCAAGCACATCCCTGGAGATATTGGAGACGACATCATGGGATCCTTGCGCAGGGCGTTGGGCGCTGCAGAAGATTATATTGAAGTGGGTGGCATTGACAAAACCGCACGAATTTTGGGTAAAATGCGCCGTTCCGATCAACAACCCATTTTGGGCTCTGTAGAAGATGAAGATGGCGATTTGGCTGAAGCGTTGCGTCGACGTATGGTTGTATTCGAAGATTTGATGCAACTCAACAAACGGGGTATGCAGGCTCTACTCAAGAATGTTGACAAAGAAGATTTACGCAAAGCACTCAAGGATGTTCCACCAGAGATCCTCGAGTTCTTCTTGTCCAACGTGTCCAAGCGTCAAGCACAGGACTTGCGTGAAGAGATTGAGTTCAGTGGTCCAATCCAAGCCTCTAGGATTCGCTTGGCACAAGAGAACATCGTTGCTGAAGCACTGAAATTGATGGAAGAAGGGGTCATCTTCTTGGATTTGGGTGCACCCGATGACGATGAGGTTCCGACGGATTGATGAACGCCTGCTCTCATTTTGAACACTTTGGAGAATGACCATGCGTCCGAAATCACCATTTTTACAAAACCTTCGTAAGAAAACGCCTGCTCCACAGATGAAAAGGTCAGAGCGAGGCAAAGTCGCAGGTAAGACGACAATCCCACCTTCAAGTCCAGAAGGCTTTCAGCCTTTTCAGTGGGGTCAGTCGGTGGGAGCCGGTACTTCGGAGAAGGGGTTTGAAACATTTTCAATCGCACCGGAGCCTGTACAGACGGAGAAACCTATTGAGCCTCCTCCTGTGGATGTCGCTGCAGAAAAAAGAAAGTCTTACACTGAAGGATACGAAAAAGCCAAAGCAGAGTTTCTCAAGTACAAATCTGAAGCAGAACGGCTTGAAAAAGGCTTTCAAGAGATTTTAGGGGCGGTCCAAGAGTCCAGGCTCAATTGGGTTCAAGAGGTTCGTGAAGGCGTTGTGGAGGCTATGCAGTCGGCTTTACACCACATAGCGCAACACCCCAGTCTTCAGTCTGCAATTTTGGCACAAAAGCTTTCAGAAGCAATGGGGCAGTTGGTTGAAGAGAAGACATTGACTGTCTTTGTTCATCCAGAGCAGGTAGACTTTGCGCGCGCGTACATTGCGGATCAACCTGGTTGGACGGTAGAAGCTTCTTCTGATGTTAAATCTGGTGCGATTTTAGAATCGAGCAACGGTGTTTGGGATGCACAAATGCAAGTCACCTTGGACGAGATTGATGATGTCTTGACGGGATGGATGATGGATTCGGAGACCCCCTCATGACAAGCGTAAACAAAGAGCTCGGATTCGACAAACTGAGTAAGCAACTGCGCAAAGTTCATGGCATTCGTCAATGGGGTAGGGTTGTCAAAGTGGTTGGAAACTTGGTCGAAGCCGATGCCCCAACCGCGACCTTGGGTGCCTTTGCAAAGATTGGGGATTCAATGTGTGAAGTGGTGGGGTTCCAAGCCAACCGCACGCTGTTGATGCCACTCGATGAAATTAGCAACATCCAATTGGGCGATCGGGTGGAGTTTACCAAAGGATTGCTTTCGATTCCAGTCGGAGAAGAGTTGCTGGGACGCGTCATTGATCCGTTGGGGCGGCCAATGGATGGTCAACCACTTCCGATGGGCTTGCATGCTCGTCCGCTGAAGTCTGCTGCGCCAAACCCGATGAAACGTCAACTCATATCCAAACCGTTGTATACTGGTGTTCGTGTGATGGATACGATGTTGACCTTAGGGAAAGGTCAGCGCATTGCCATCATGGCTGGCTCTGGGGTTGGAAAGTCTACGTTGATGGGGATGCTGGCTCGTTCTTCCTCTGCTGACATCAACATTGTTGCAATGGTGGGAGAGCGTGGACGAGAAGTTCAAGAGTTCTTACAAAATGATCTCCGCGCAGGAATTCAAAAGTCGATTGTTGTTGTCTCCACGTCTGATGTTTCGCCCGCTTTACAGATCAAAGGTGTGGAAGCTGCAATGGCGTTGGCTGAATACTTCAGAGACAAAGGGAAAGATGTCTTGGTGTTGGTCGATTCGATCACCCGTTTGGCGATGGCACAGCGCCAGATTGGCTTGGCAGCTGGAGAACCGCCAACTTCGAAAGGATATCCACCGTCTGTGTTTACAATGCTTCCAAAGTTGCTTGAGCGTGGTGGACCAGGAGAGGGGCGCGGTACCATCACTACCGTCAATACTGTATTGGTGGAAGGGGATGACATTCATGATCCAATTGGGGACACTGTCCGCTCGATTGTGGATGGACACTTGGTACTGTCGAGGCGACTGGTCAGTCGAGGGCATTACCCCCCTGTAGATGTGTTGGAGTCTTTGAGTCGAACCATGCCGGCGACGGCTGAAGAAACGCATTTACAAGCAGCCACCATTGTTCGTCGGTATCTGGCAATCTTTGAAGAGAACGAAGAACTCATTCGATTGGGGGCGTACAAGAAAGGCTCCGATCCAGAAGTGGACATCGCCATCGATCTACGTTCAAAGATCGAAACGTTACTGAGACAGGACCGCAAAGAGTTTACCCCTTTTGAAGATGCTGTGAAGGCGTTGGTGAACATTGCCTCTCAAGCGGTGAAAATGGAAAAGGGGAGTCAACGACCCCCCTCTCAATAGTCAACATCAAGCGCAAAAGATTAGTCTTCGTGCTTTTCTGCCAAATTGATCAAGTCTTGTACACTCATTTCAATTCCATCACACAGTTGGAACAATGTACGGGTAGTAATCGGACGACGGCCATATTCTAAGTCTTGGTAGTATTTCATATCAAAACCAGTTTTTTCTGCCATCTTGGCTTGGGTGAGTTTTCGGTCTTTGCGAATGCCTGCAATCGTACGGCCCAACCGTTTCAACCATGCATTGTATTTTGTTTTCAATGCGTCGGTCATTGGTTTTTTACCAGATTTGACTGTTTTGGTGGTGGATTTGGTGGCTTTGTTCTTGCTGCCCTTTGGACGGCCAGGACCACGCTTCTTGGCTTTGGTGCTCTTTGCTTTTGTTTTTGCCATGGTATGCTCCAATGGTGTAGTGAGTTTTGGTGTTCTGACATATGTCATATTCAATATTATCACCCATTTTACCATTGTACAAGAATTTACAAGTATTTTTATCGAGGCTAGATTGTATTTATTAAAGGGTGCGCGGTACTGTTTGTACAAAAAAACGAAAAGGAAGGGGATTCCTTCCTTTTGCTTCTTGGCTACATCTTTGGGATTCGCCTATTTTTTGAGTTTCTCCACTTCGTCTTCCAATGAGCCTTTTGCATCTTCCGCAGAGATGCACTCATCTACCAAGAAAGTCACCACGTTGTCTGCTACTTCTGCAAACCCTTTTCCGATGGCGAAAGATGCTTCAGGTCTATCTTTCCCCAAGGAAATGATTCCGGGTTCATTGAGGGTGAGAAACTGTGTGTGGTCTTTCAACACGCCAAACAGTCCATTGAAACCAGGTCCTGTGACCATGTCACTTTGGCCTTCAAAGGCAACGGCTTTTGGTGTAACAATTTGGATTGTAATGTCAGACATAGTGACTCCCTTGGTAACTGAAGAGTGGTAAATTAGAGTTCAGTCGCTTTCTTTCGAGCTTCTTCAATGGAGCCAACCATGTAAAATGCTTGTTCTGGCAAGTCGTCGCATTTTCCATCCAAGATTTCTTTGAAAGAAC
>CBFICN010000018.1:0-31676 GCA_965661045.1 uncultured Myxococcota bacterium | reverse complement strand
AATCAACACAATCAACGTCGCAGAATGAGGGCAAATTTGAAAGGGCGAGAGATGGATTATACTTGAGTATATCCACTCTCGCCCTTTTTAATAGGCGCCATTCTGCGACGTTGATTAACGTTTCGAGAATTGGAACCGCTTACGTGCCCCAGGCTGTCCGTACTTCTTACGCTCAACCTTACGAGAGTCACGTGTCAAGAAGCCATTGCGACGAAGCAAACTGCGGAACGCCAAGAAATCTTCATTGCCTTCAAGGGCATCTTCCCACTTCAACAAGTGTGAACCAAATCCTGTTCCGTACTTTTCCATTTTGGCCAATGACTTCGCCAATGGTGATGAGACATCAATATCGTCGAATGTCATCACGGCGTTGTACTCGACAGCAGCCCACTGATACAGCGCTCTAGAAATACCAAGACGTACAGCACCGGCTTGTCCAGACTTACCGCCACCTTTCACAGTACAGTAAATGTCAAACATGGTTGTTGCTTTGATTCCCAGTTCAGATTCTACAAGTTCCAACGGTTGCTTCAAGATCAACTTTGCAGTGTCTCTTTCAAAGTACTCATCCAAAGACTTTCCATTGACGATGATGTTTCCACCGTTCTTGTTTGGACGAAGGAATACGCGTGCAGAAGAAGTCTTTCGACGACCGGTTCCATAAAATTGTTCAGGCATGGTTTACTCTCACAGATAAGAAGGAAATGGTTGAGGATTTTGGGCATCGTGGCCATGTTCAGTTCCAGCGTAAACGCGCAACTTCTTGATCATTTGACGTGCCAAGCGATTCTTTGGTAGCATTCCTTTCACAGCATGCTCGATGATTCGCTCTGGGTAAGTGTCAAGCAACTCACGAGCAGTCCATGAGCGAAGACCACCCATGTACCCTGAGTACTTGTAATATTCTTTTTGGTCCAGTTTGTTGCCTGTCAAAACGATCTTATCGGCATTCAAAACGATAACGTAATCGCCACAGTCAACGTGTGGTGTGTAAGTTGGCTTGTGCTTTCCGCGAAGAACAGAAGCAATACGAGTTGTCAGACGACCAAGGGTCTGACCTTCAGCATCGATCACGTACCAGTTTCGTTGTACGGACTCTGAATTTGCAATAGTGGATGACATTTTCTACCCTATTTTCAATTAAAAATGGTGAATTATAAATAAGAACTACAAAGCATTATTCGATTTCATGACCCTTGTCAAGTAAAGAAGTCCAAACCAAGCAAAGTCCGTGAGCCGGTGCAGTGACCCCCAAGTTCGAACGTTGCCCATTGCTCAAAACCCCCTCTAACTCTTCAACCGTCAGTTTCCCCTTCCCAACGGCTACCACCGCGCCCATCATGATGCGCACCATGTGCCGCAAAAAGCCTTTCCCTTGTACCTCAAACTGTATTTCATCGTCAACAACAGTACACTCAGCACGAACGATGGTGCGAACTGTACTCGTGGCAGAACACCCCTGTGCTCGAAAGGCGTCGAAGTCGTGTGTACCAACGAGCAACCGTGTGGCCTCATGCATTTGTTGAACGTTCAAGGAGGTTGAAATGTGCCAAGTATAGTATCGACGAAATGGACAACTCAGCGGCCTGTGCAGTATTCGATACCTGTATAGTTTTTCTTTGCTTTGATAGCGTGGATGGAACCGTTCTTCTACCTCTCGAACTTGTAAACAAACGATATCTGAAGGAAGTTTGGAGTTCAAGCCTCGTAAAATCTGACTGGGTTCTCTGGGTCGTTGAACAGAGAAGGAGGCGACTTGCTGAAGCGCGTGAACACCAGCATCTGTTCTCCCGGCACCTTGTACAACTATCTGTTCAAAGGGGAAAATAATTTGTAAAGCTTGTTCAACGGCTTCTTGAATGGACAGATTTTCAGGTTGAGGTTGACGTTGCCACCCACAATACCGTGTTCCATCCCAAGATAGGTCTATGCGATAGCAAGGCATCAGTACTGAAAGCGTATACCAAAGGTCAGTGAACTAGAGTTGAAAGACAGCCCTTCACCATCAAACTCTTGGACTCGATACTCAACAGACAAATAGGTGTCTTCCACTCCCCTTCTCACTTCCATCAAAGAGGCTGACGCTTCGTCAAAACGATCCAACAAAATCTGACCACCAAACCCGTAGTGGTACCCCATTTTGCCACCGGACATTTGCTCTTCCAAGTCGCCGTTGGTCCACTTCTCTTGCCAAATCCAGTAATCTACACCGGCATTGCCATAGGGAACCAACACCTGGTCCTCAAAGAAATCCAATCGCAAAAAACCACTCGCCTGCAATGGAATGACGGACAACATGTCTTCTTGAGTACTGGTTGACCCATCCACCCCCAACAAGAACCCCTTCTCTCGCATGAGACCGGCCCCTACAGATAGCCCAAGGATGTTGTACAGTGCGCCACCCGTTTCAGCATACAACACTTGATGATTGGAAGCGGTAAACACAGCGTTGAGCACCTCTGACTGAAGTGTAATCGGTCCATAGCGTACATCTGCAAATGAAGTCACTATGGGCTTTTTCTCAGGCTCAACTGAATTCAGCGTTTGAACAGAATCCATTTGAGATGCTGCAACTGCCGTACTGATAGAAAACAAACCGATAATCATTGTCATAACCTTTCCTCTTTCAAGTATCTCTAGCCTAACACACTCTGCGAACTTTGCCCCACCGTCGTCGCCTCATAGAGATGAAACCAATGGACAGTGCAATCGTCCCGGCATCCAATATGGTCGACACTCCACAAAACCCTCCTGTTTCTCCCACAAGTTGAGATGCAGAATACGTATCCTTCGGTGTCACTTCTAATACATCAGACAGAGCACTGAACTTGCCACCCTCGTCAAAGGCACGCAACGCAACAAAATACGTTTGGTCGTTCTCCAATCCAGTCAACACAAATTGATATTCTGTACTGGACTCGACTGCAAACTGACGCTCTTCTTCTGAATGTGCCTCCCACGTTGGGCCACCCGTTTCAAAGTCTGTTGCAACGAAAGGCTCTTTGGCAATATAGAGTTGGTAGTAGGCCACGTCAGAATCGGAAATCGCTGTCCCTGACAAGATGATTTGCTCATCCCCATACCCAAGTTCAGTGCTGGTCAAAACAGGGGTTGTCGGTGGGGTATCCACAGAAATCTGTACCGTGTCGTGTCCAGAACCTTCATCTGTAGAGACAACAATGCGAATATTGTTGGTCCCTTCCAAAAAATCCGATGTGAGCGAAAGACTTTCTACTGTGGGTTCATTGGCGTTCACACTGCCTGAAGCCAATAGGACACCATCGTCGTTGGCCCCACCATGCAGCAACAGTTCATAGGTTCCTGACAGGGTACTTTCAAAAGTGAGTGAAAATTCAGTTTCGTCTTCCAAGACTGCTGGCACTGGACTTTCAGCCTCTACCCAAGGGCCGTTTCCAATAACGGTTACTGCCCCATCCTCTGTCCCAGCGACCAAATACCCTTGCACGCTGACCATCTCTTGAATCGAGCGGTTCAAGTCAAGAGGGACTTCAGACAAGACTTCGGACCCCATTGTGGCGCCACCAGCATTGTAAGTAAAAGATTTGAGAGAGTCTGAGGTCGAGTCTGCAACCCAGAGGGAGCCATCATGCTCTACCAATGCCGTAACCAAGTCAAGGTCCGCACCCATTGAGGCAAACTGTAACTGGTTGCTAGAATACAAGAAGCGATACACCCCAGCCGTTCCACCAGAAATCAAGGCATTGCTGGCATTCTCTTCAGGCAAGACATCTTCACAAGAGCCCGTTGTGGGCCCCATTTGGTCACGGGTTGCACCACCAGAAACAGGGTCCACCTTGGAGATACTGGTTGAACCGTGCGCCACAATCAAGTAATTGCCAACGCGCTCCATGTCTTTGGGGGCTCCATACCCCAACGTTGTTGGGAAGTTGCCTTCTGTTTGTTCGGCGAGTTGCTGTAGGTCTATCAAATGAATCCGGGGATTTCCTCCGTTTGGATTCTCACCGAGCACAAAAATATTTCCTGCATACAAACTCGCGAAATAAAAGCTGGAGGCATCAACGGGAATTTCGGCTTCAACCTCTCCCGAATCCAAATTAATTTGGAGCAGGCCAGTTTCATCACAACCAGCGTACAAATATCCAGTTTCATCAAACGCCAATGCCCCCAATGAACCAGAGCACACGTCCATGGTTTCCAATGACCAACTGTCTGTAGAGAGAATGTGTACTTGGCCTGTACTGCCAGTGCCAAATGCCACCCACCGTTCATCAACCGAAGCCACCACATCTTCAAAAGACGTGCTTCGCTCCTCCATAAACAGCAACGACTCAGCCACACCAACATTCAACAACGACCACAGAAGAAACATTAGAGCAACTCCTGTACATGAAAATGCTGCAATAGAGATAGTGCATTGTGCACAGTCAATGCGACATTGTCGGCACACAACTGGACCTCAAACCCCTGGACCCAAGGATTCAACTCTATGCGACCAGCCAATATCTTTGGATGTCCGATCGTACTTCTCAAATTTGGTAGAACGTCTTGCACATCTAGCCAAGACGATTCATTCAACACTGCACACAGTTCTTCTCGGTTCGGAGACCCAGCCATCGAAAGGCTTACGTGCATCGAAATACCGGAAAATATTGGTGCCACTTGAATGCGATTTCGAAAACGATGGGGCTCAAGCAGTGTCAAATCGGCCAATGCCTCCCCAACCTTTGACTCTGACAATTCAGAACTTTGCAGCCCCACCAAACTTGGGAGCACGTCAAACGCCAACCCATCGGGAAAAATGGCTTGGGGTGCATCTTGAAAATTCAACAACCCTCGAACTTGCTTGGCCAATTCATCAATGCCCCGCTGTCCAAATCGAGAAGCACTAATTGACACAACCGAAGACATCTGAATGGGTTGAAAAGTGTGAACACTTTGCCAAAAACGAGCGAGGATCGCCGCCGTTGGAGAGGGTAAAGAAGCCATTCGATGAGACTGAAAGTCATCTTCCCTCTCAGCCAACCCTGCCAAACTAAAGCCAATATGGGAGGCCCAAGCCCCTGTCACATCGATAATGGCGATGCCGTCTTCTGACAACTCAGCCCCTATTTTCAAGGCCACTTCAGGAGGACAACATAAAATTACAACATGCAATACTGAGCGTACCTCACTGGGAATTCCTGCATCATCGATTCCGTTGACCACATACGTTTCTCCATCGACATCAATGCGCTCTGCTGTACTCGCCAACGAAGCGTACAAGTGCAACTGACGAACGGGCACAAAATTCCCCAACTCTTGTACAATCTCACGCCCAATACACCCTGTTGCACCAACAATGGCAATTTCATATCCAAAGGAAGTTTCAAAACTCATACCCACACCTTGCTTATGTTTGTTGATTGTTTGGAGGCATTGTCATCGAGGCTGGCTTTCCAACGGGAACACCCAATGCTTTGGGCGGAACTGCAGACGCGCCCCGTATATACTGAATCGATACTTCACTTGGGGCAATCGCCGAATCCGCCATTTCTAGACCCATTTTAGCCACCATTAGAGCTGGAGAACGCGACGCGTCTCGGGGCACAAACCCACCACGTTCAACGATTGCATTTTTATACACCACCGCCCCTTCTCCAACGGCGATGAAACTTTGTTTGGGCAACACGTCGGTCAAGGGGACATCCGTCGCGCCAGTCAATGGTGTGGGCAGTGAAACTGTCGAATCAAATGCTTGCGCGTATACCTTGCTTCGTCTAGCATCGAGTAAGGACAAACAAAATTCATGTGGCCACATTGCTGCCCGTACTTGCAACGATGACAAAGGCACCACAGGTATGCCTTTTGCCAGTGCATACCCCAATGCGATGGACACCCCCACTCTCAAAGAGGTGAATGACCCAGGTCCGGTGGTCACCGCAACCAGATCTATCGTTTGCTCACTGACAATTCGATTGAGTTGTTCCAACAAGAGTGCATCTGCCCCTTTGACGATTCGCTTGCTCCACATCCACTCCTTGTGAGGCGTGACCAATGCAACCCCTGGAACAGGCCCCGCAGTATCAATACCCAGAACGTTCATCTACCCTCCACTGATCCAGCGTTCGATATCAAACACCAACACAAAGAGCATTAGAAACACCAAAAACAGCACCCCCACTTGTTGAATGCGTTCTCGCCACGCAATCGGCAATGGCTTTCCTCGAATCGCTTCAAACACATAAAAGAGGAGCTGACCACCATCCAATACAGGAAAGGGCAATAAATTCATGACGCCAAGAGAAATTGAAATCAACGACATCAACTGAACCCAAGCGTATACACCTCTTTCAGCAGCATCGGAGGCTTGACGAACTATCTCAACCGGTCCCCCCAGATTCTTATGGACAGCCGCTTCTCCAACGATCAGTTTCTTCAGTTGCTTTAGAATGAACTGAATGATCATCCCTGTTTCTTTAACAGACTTTTCAACCGCTGTTGTAAATGAATGTTTGACAGAGATGGTTGGTCCTTGGGCATAGGAACCATCTCGAGTTGTTCCCAATATTGGTCTATAACGATACTCACCGGTCAATGTTGTATCCCTGATCATCTTGGGGATGATTTCAATCGTTTTTAGAGACCCCGCACGCACGATTTCCAACTTTATCAAGCGGGCTTCGGCCTCTGCACCCTCACCAGTCTTGGCTTCCCCTATCGCATCCAAAACATCTCTCCACGAATGTATGACACGACCATCAATTCTAGAAAAACGATCTCCTTTGCGCAACCCTTTCAAATATGCTGGACTTTGTTCTTCATTGCCACCGATCATCGACATGAATCCAGACTCGTCAACCGTGACGGTTTCTGCTACGGTGTCGACAAAAATAGTGGCTGGTAAAATTCCCCACTTGGTATTGAGTCCTGAGAATTCTACCGAACCCACTGGCTGCCAACTTGGATTGAAGTTCAAGATTGCTGTACCAGACTCTCCACCTCGTTCAAACCGCACTTTCAACTGACCGTTCTTTTGTTGCAAAGCCGACTGTAGAGCTGGATAATCTGCCACCGGTTGTTCATTGACCATAGTGACGATGTCACCTGTCTGGAGACCCGCAACGCCCGCTGGGGATTTTGGACTGTCCACGCCAATCTCAGCCGCTTGCCTAAGATATTGGATACCGAAATTTGCAGCCAATCCTTCTGTGGCATCCTTGGCTTCTTCTTTTTTGAGACGAAATCTCAAGCTTTTGCGCTGACCGTCGCGATCAATCACCATGCTGTATTTGCCTTCCGGCAGGGTGTCGAGCTGCTTGTAGACGATTTCCCAACTCGGAGTGTGGACACCGTTGATTTGCTCAATCTCATCTCCGGCAATCAACCCCGCATTGTGGGCTGGCGTCCCCCATTCCACCTCACCGATTACCGGTGCGGGCTGGCGTTCTCCACTCATCAACAACATCGTGAACAAACATATCGGCAAAATCAAATTGAATGCGGGGCCAGCTAAAGTAATGAGAATTCGTTTCCACACAGACTTCTGCATAAACGCAGTATTGGGGTCAACATCTTCATCCAAGGCCTCTCCAGTACCAAAGGGATCTGACCCACTCATCAAGACATAGCCACCAAACGGCAACAAAGATATTCGATAGTCTGTTCCTTTCCATTCAAACCCAAAGAGTCGCTTTCCATACCCAATGCTCAACACGGTGCAGTGCACCCCACACATCTTGGCGACAATAAAATGACCAAATTCGTGAACGAACACCAAAATGGCAATCAATGCAATGGCAGGTAGAATGCTCATTCTCTCTCCTGACGGTTCTTCTCAAACAAGAATACTCCTGCTGTAACAGAAACATTTAAGGATTCCAGTCCCAGGTTTAAGGGCACAGATGCAATGTGATCACACTTCTTACGCAACGTGGGCGACAACCCTTTGGACTCACCACCAAATACAAATGCAACAGCACCCTTCAATGGCAAATCCCAAATTGGCACACCATCCATATCTGCACCGATCACGGTGACGCCAGCCTTTTTGATGTGTTTGATGGCATTGAATAAGCCCTCTCGCACCAATGGCACTTCTTCACTGCCCCCCATCGCAACGCGTTGAACAACAGGAGTGAGGCCCTTTCCTCGAACGTCTGGAATGATCACACCATGGACACCCGCACCCATAGAGGAACGCATAATGGCGCCCAAATTCTGTTCGTAATTGAGCTCGTCCACCATGACCAAAAATGGCTGCTCGCCTTTGTCATACGCCGCATCAATGATCTCAAGTGCGGTGTAGGATGGGTGCGGATCTGCCGTCGCGATGACCCCATTGTGAACGCCTGTCACCGACTTTTCATCCAGTTCCTGTCTGGAAACTTGTGTCAATGGAATTTTTCGCTTCCTCGCCAAGGAAACAATTTCAGCGATTTTGTGGTCTTGCTTGGCACGGGCATCCAACCAGATTTGATGAACCGGACGCTTTTTACGTCGAAGGACTTCGACGATGATGTTTCGCCCCTCGAGTTGATCGATGGTTGAGCGTTTGTTTTTGCGATGTTTCTTTGATTTGGCCATGGCACACTTCAGGTTGGAGATGAGAATTTCGGCTTACCAGCAATGGTGAACCCCATACAATCACACCACCCGGAATCAGCCATCCAGATTTTTGTTTAACTCAGCAAACAGAACTTCGCTCATTTTAAAGCGCAACCTTCGCTTGGCTGGAACGATGGTTTCTTCACCAGTGTCTGGATTTCTACCGACATACCCATCGTATTCTTTGGCTGCAAAAGAACCAAAGCCCCGAAACTCAATGCGTTGACCATCTTTCAGAGATTGAATCATCTCAGCAAAAAGCTTGTTGACGATTTTCTCCGCACGGCTCTTTGGCAGTTCGAAAATCAACGCGATTTCTTCAATGATATCAGACTTGTTCAATGTTTTTTTTGACATGATTTCCCAATACACGTGACAAAATTTCTATATTCTACACAAACAAACGGAGACCATTCCCAAAAGGTCTATCTCCAACTCGCCAATCAAGAGTCTTCAGAAGCCTGACTGGACTGCCCTTTTGGTGAAAAAAGTTCTGCCAACCAAGGTTGTACGTCTTGCATGAGCAAAATGGTCGGTGAAGCAACAAAAATTGTCGAGTATGTCCCAACAATGACCCCCAAGAAAATGGCCAAGGCAAATGTTTGAATGACGGCTCCACCCAAGACAAGGAATGCCGTCATACCCGCCAGCGTCGTTACAGAGGTGGCAAGGGTACGCCCCAATGTTTCATTGATGGACACGTTGATCATCGTTTCCAAATCATTTCTGCGGTACCGAGTCATGTTTTCGCGCAATCGATCATAAATTACAATTGTGTCGTTCAACGAATATCCAATAATGGTCAACAAGGCTCCAATCATTGGCAGGTTGAATTCATACGTAATCCCCATCATATCAAGCGCGACGAACACCCCCACAACAATACTGACGTCATGAAAAAGAGCGAGTACCGCACCTGGCGCAAAGGACAAATTGAATCGCAAAGCAACATACACAAGAATCAAAGCCAGCGTCGCCAAAATGGCAATCATTCCCTGTTGACGCAGTTCAGCCCCTACTTTGGGCCCCACCGAATCTACTTGCAATACGGACAAATTGGAGACTGTTTCCCCTTTGTCATTGGTGTAGGAGCCTGTTCCTGGGAATTTTTCCTGAAGCGAAGCTTCCAGCTTGCTGCTCAGTCCGGGGACCTTGACATAGATCTTGTTTGCATCAGAAGACTCTTCAGCTACAGCACCATCAATACCAGAAATGGCGGCTTGAATATCGCTGATGCTCTGTGGGTCACCACCATACGTTAACATCAACCGGGCGCCGATTTGAGCGTCAAACTCTGACTCTTGAATCCAATCTTGGCCAAACTGACCGGACAACGCACTGAGAATTTCTGTTTTAATCTCTTCAGTACCGAATTCAGGATCTTGAATGCGAACAACGAATTCATTCGCTGAAGGGTCGTTGATCTGCTGCACTGAGTCATCCGAAATTTCCATTTCCGAAAGTGCCCCACGAAGTTCCCCAATTGAGGTATCTTCCTGAAACTTCAAATGCATCTCTAAACCACCTGTAAAGTCAATTCCCCAAGTGGGCCCCACTAAGAAAAATAACCCCAATGAAACACTTACCAGAACGACAGACATCATCGCTGCGAACTTACGCATGCCAACAAAATCAACGCTTTTCTTTGGTGCCAACCAATTTGCCATCTCTACCTCTCCTTACTGTGCCATCATCATAGATTGAGTGTGGCATTGGCTTTACGGGTGATGAAGTCCATCAAAGTTCTGGACACAAACACACCGGTGAACAATGTTGAAATAATTCCGATCATCAACGTGACTGCAAACCCCTTGATGGGTCCAGTTCCATAGGTATACAAAACGATGCCGGCGATGAAGGTTGTAATGTTTGCATCCAACACAGCCAACAGTGCCTTGTCAAAACCTGTCTTGACAGCAGAACGGGCATTTTTACCCAACCGAAGTTCTTCTCGGATTCGCTCATAAATGATAATGTTGCAATCCACAGCCATACCAATGGTCAGTGCAATCCCAGTGATACCCGGTAAAGTCAGGGTAGCTCCAGCGGTGCACAAGAACGCAAACACCAACACAACGTTTGCCAACAAGGCGATAACCGACACGACTCCCGACTTTCCGTAATAGACCATCATAAAGAACAATACCAAACCAAAGCCAACCATTGTTGCTTGTCTTCCTGCTTCAACGGCATCTTTACCCAAAGAAGCCCCAACCATTCTCACCTTACCAATGGTAACTGGCGCGGGCAATGCACCTGTTCTAAGAACCAAAGACAAAGTAGAAGCTTCTTGTAAGGCTTGTTGATAATCCCCAGAACCCATATCAATAGATGCACGCCCCCCAGCAATTTTTTCTCGGATATACGGCGCGGATTTCACTTCCTTATCCAACACAATGGCGAAGCGCTTTCCTTTGTTTTGTTCTGTCACGTCAGCAAAAATCTGTGCCCCGACCGGCTTGAATTCCATTGCGGTGTATGGCTGATTGTACTGGTCCATTGCGACCTGAGCATCGTTGATATCGTCACCTGTCAAAATGACATTGTCTTTGACGACGTAATATCGTCCGCGCTCTTTCTGCCCTTCTGCGACAGTTCTGTACTCCCAGAGAATTCTGGTATTGGGTGGAAGAGCCTTTTGCTTCAACAAATGGTTGGTCAACAAACTGTCGTCGTTGTACACATCTTGTTCCAAAATCTTTTCAGCGTCCAACAATGCACGCTCCAAATCACGTGGATTCGCCATGACCTCTTCGTCAACAAGCATAAACTCAAGAACCGCAGCCGTTCCAATAACAGACATTGCTTGCTGAACATCTTTGACACCGGGAAGCTGAACATTGATTTTGGCACCGCCTTTCACAACAATGCTGGGCTCTTTCACTCCAGTTTCATCAATACGGTTGCGCAATGTTTCCAAGGCTTGCTGAATGGACTTTGTCGCGATGTCTTCTTTGACTTCCTCTTTCATGGCAAACGCAAATTCTGTTGTGCCATCTTCGACCACCGTATCTACATATTCATAGTTGGTAAACCGGTTGCTCATGACACCTTGCAAGTCGGTGAGAGAGCTGCCCTCGCCCATTTGAATCATTAAGGTTGCTTCACCTACTTGACGACGCACTTGAATTACTGACAAACCTGAGTTCTCCAAACTCTCCAGTACGGAAGCAACTTCACGCTGGACTTTTGACAACACGGCTTCACCAACCTCTACTTCCAAATCCATATCGATACCACCTTGGAGGTCCAACCCCAAAGAAAGCTTCGATTTCGGAAAAGAATTAATGATGAACGCAGAAGCGGCCGACAGTTCTTCTTCGCCCTGTGCTTGACATTCCGACACACATGCTGACACTTGTTGATTGATGCAATTGTCGGCTTGCAAAAATGGCTTTGACGCAGTTTCCATACATTGTTTGTAGGAGTCATTCACACTTTGCGCATAATATTTGGCCGCCCAGTCCGGTGCGTCCAACGTTTCATTGTGTACGCTCAAACAAGCACTTGCACACTCTGCTTCAGAATGTGGGTCCACTGCATCGTCATCACAGGTTTGCACACATGTTTTCAACGCATCGATTGCACACTGCTCTTGAACATCGAATTCAATCTCATTTTGAGCACAACGTTGTAACGCTAGGGTACCCTTGGCTTGACTGGTTTTCTTTGTTTCTGGATCAATGCTGCTTTGGTCAAAGTACTTGTCCACCCACTGATACTGAGCGTCTCCTGACGAGTATCCTTTACAAGCAGCCTTACAATCCTTGGTGTTCTCCAAAACGTAGCTTCGCAGAGACGGCGGTAAGTGCTTTGCTTGTGGCAAACGGTCTTCATCGACGTTGATGGTTGCCCCTGCATTCGAAGCTTCACTTGCTTGCTTGGCCAACAATGTCTCACTGTCTTCTTCCATGAGTGTAGGGGTGATCGTGTAGCCCCCCCACAACATGACGGCAAAGATAATGATAAATCGGACCATCCATGGATTACGCATTGTTGTCTCCCAATTTTGCCTTCACAGCCGTTTTGCTGATGGTACACAAAGACCCTCGTCCAACATCCAACAACAACGTTTGCTCTTGAACCTCAACGATCTTCCCGTGGATCCCACCAATGCTAACAATTTTATCGCCTTTAATCAAACCACTGACGAGTTTTTGATGGTTCTCTTGGTCTTTGGCAACTGGTCTCGCATAGATAAAATAATACAACAAGAAGATGAACGACATAAAGAACAACATCTGGGTAAAAGGAGAACCCTGTTGTGCTTCTTGAGCGAATTCAGTGGCCAGTACAAAGTGTGTCAGCAATGCGATTTTCATGTTGTTTCTCGGTTGGTTTCAATGATCAATGTTGAACGGTGAAAAGCAGTTCTCAGTCTGAACAAGGTCGATTCCAAGAATTGACCTCTTGTCGAAGTTGTTCCAAGGAGGTTTCCCCCTCGACAATGGCTGTGCGAATCTGCTGCATCAGCCCTTGATAGAAATGCAAGTTGTGTCGGGTCAAAAGGTGCGCTCCCAAAATCTCTTTGGCAACAAATAGGTGTCTAAGATAAGCACGCGAGTGATTTTGGCAAGTTAAGCAGCCACAGTTGGGATCCAGTCCTCGTTGGTCTTCTGCATATTTGGCATTTTTAATATTGACAATTCCAACAGATGTGAACACTTTGCCATTTCGAGCATTTCGAGTTGGAATAACACAGTCAAAAATGTCAACTCCCCGAACAACAGCCTCAATAATATCCCATGGATATCCAACGCCCATCAAATACCGTATTTTGTCTGTTGGCAAGTGTGGTGTTGTCCAAGCGACTGTTTCCAATAGTTTTTCGGTGGGTTCTCCGACAGAAAGACCTCCGACAGCGTACCCATCCAAGTCCAACGCTGAAATCTCTTGGGCATGAGCAATGCGCATGTCTTCGTACATTCCACCTTGAACGATTCCAAACAGTGCGGTTGTATTCGCTTTGGTTCTCGCCTGCTGACAACGTTTCAACCAGCGAGTGGTACGGGCAGTCGACTGTGCGACTCGATCACGTGATGCCGGCCATTCAATGCATTCGTCAAAAGCCATTGCAATGTCTACACCCAATGACTCTTGAATCTCGATACACACTTCGGGTGTCATGGTTCTATACTGCCCATCCAACGGCGCTCTAAATCGAACCCCCTCTTCTGAGATTTCAGTAAAATCATTGAGTGAAAAGACTTGATACCCACCGGAATCCGTCAAGATTGCACCGTCCCAACCCATGAACCGATGCAGACCACCCATGCGCTCAATCAGTTTGTGTCCAGGTCGAACCCACAGATGATAGGCATTGGACAAAATCAGACTGGCCCCAATTTCTTTGATGTCTCTTGGCAACATTGATTTAACAGTGCCATAGGTTCCAACCGGCATAAAAGCAGGAAACGGAATTTCTCCGTGGGTCAAGGTCATCGTTCCTGTACGCGCTGCACCGGCTGTGGCATCAATGGTCACTTGGACTGGAGACATAAACTCAACTCTGCTCTCTGTTTGGAAGAAGTAGCATGGCATCGCCATAGCTAAAGAAACGATATCTGTGTTCAATTGCGTGGCGATAAGCTTCCAATACTCGTTCTCTTCCGGCAAAAGCAGACACCAGCATCAGCAACGAACTTTTAGGGAGATGAAAATTGGTTAGAAGTCCATCCACAACTGAAAAGCCAAAGCCCTCGCGTATAAAGATGTTGGTGTATCCCGAAATGGGAAATTTGTCTTGTAATTTCAATAGATTGTCGGTCAACCCCACGTCCTTGGATAAGGATTCCAAGCAACGCGTAACGGTGGTACCACAAGCAAAGACCTTCTGCCCCTTTCGTCGACACTCAAGGATTGACTCCATTGTTTCTCTTGGTACGCTAAACCACTCCGAGTGCAATGCATTGCGTTCCAAATCTTCTTCACGCAGATTGCGGAATGTACCAATACCCACATGCAAGGTGATGTATTGAATGGAGACTCCTTTTTCTTTCAAGGATTGCAGTATCTCTGATGTAAAGTGCAACCCTGCCGTCGGTGCTGCGACCGCCCCTCTCTCAGTGGCAAAAACTGTTTGGTAGCGATCTTGATCTGCCTCCACACTCTTTCGTCTTAAATAGGGAGGGATCGGTACAGAGCCATAAGCATCCATAACCTCGCTAGTGCTGGTCGAAGGACGCACTCTCCATTCACCATCGCCCATCGATTGAACCAGTTCAACTGTCTCTTTGTAGTCGCTCCCCTCTGCAGAACCAACAATATTCAAGACCTCTCCCTCTTTCAAGCGTCTTGAAGGTTTCACGAGTGCCGTTACGGCCCCTTCTGAGTCTGGGTGTTCGCTCAAAAAGAACAGCTCAACCCTTCCTCCAGTAGAACGACAGGCTTCAACCCTTGCCTGCAAAACTTTGGTGTTGTTGAGAACAAGAACATCTCCAGGCTCAAAATACTCTGGCAGCCGCGTTACCACTGAATCTTCCAACTGGCTTGTTGGAGGCAGGACCAACATCTTGGACTGAGAGCGATTTTCCAAAGGGTGGACTGCAATTCGGTCATCTGGCAAATCATAGTCATAAGGTGCAAGCAGTTTGTCAATCATTCACGTTGCTCTCAAAATTCGAATCCATCATCACATTTGGTGGTGTAAATTATTCGAAAACACCCCACTTGTCAATGCAACAGTAGGGAATTAGGATAAGTCGACGTAGGAGGCAGTATGAACTTTTGGAAAGAACGGTGGGAGCAAGGACAAACAGGATGGCACAACGACACAGTCAACCAGAACCTTCAAAATCACCATGGCGTACTGTTCAAAAATCCAGCACCAAAAATATTTGTACCTCTCTGCGGCAAAACATTGGACATGCGGTGGCTAGCCGAGAAGGGAGCACACATATTTGGAGTTGACTTGGTCAGACAGGCTTTGGACGAGTATTGCAGTGAGCAAGGTCTACCTCCTGTCGAACATCGCACCGAAAACCTCACGACACTCACAACAGAAAAACACACGCTCTTTCATGGAGATGTCTTCACTGTCACCGTTGAACACACCGGAAAAGTAGACGCCATTTTCGATCGTGCGGCCTTGGTTGCCTTGCCACTTGAGATGCGTCAACGATACGCGATGCATTGCTTGTCCTTATTGAAACCGGGAGGTTCGATCCTCTTGATTACATACGACTCACCTGTTGAGGATGAGCAAGGTCCCCCCTTTCCTGTCCGGAAAGGCACTGTTGAAACACTGTATAGTACTGCGAGTTCTTGCACACAACTCGACGAGGTGTTGATGACAGCAGACAACGACCCCCGCCTTCAAAAGAGAGGCATCGACTGGTCTCGAGCAGACATTTGGGAAATCTGTAAATAGTGTGTTCTGTTATTTTGTACGTTCAATGAGAGTGTTCTATGCTCACCATCACCAAGTCGACTGAAAAGATTGATATAAAAAGTTTGGACCTTGCGATGCTTGAAGCGTTCTTAGAAGACATTGAGATTCCAAGCACCAAGGCCATACGAATTTACCAAGCCATTTGGCAAAAGAACGTGCGCTCATTTTCAGAGATTGACACCATCGCAAAGTCTGATCAACAAAAACTGACAATGCACGCTAAAATTCCATTTCTAGAATCGGCCGGTGTCTTTCCTTCTACCGACGGAACAAAGAAGTTTTTATGGAGCATCCCGCAAGGCGGCGTAATCGAAAGCGTACTCATTCCAGATGAAAACCGCACCGGTGGCTACTCGGATCGAATGACACTGTGTGTGTCCTCCCAGTGGGGATGTGCCATGAAGTGCTCATTTTGCCTCACGGGTGACCTTGGGTTGAAAAGCCATCTGACTGCGGGGCAAATTGCAGGGCAAATACAACAAGTTTCAGAGACCCTTCCAAAAGACAAACGCATTACAAGCATTGTGATGATGGGCATGGGAGAGCCACTGCACAATTATGACCAACTCGTAGTGGCATTGAAAACGATGAACCACGATTTCGCTTTGAGATTGTCCAACCGAAAAATTACAGTATCAACAGTTGGTTTGGTACCTGGACTTAAAAGGATGGCAACTGAACTGCCTGTAAACATTGCAATTTCGCTGAACGCCTCGACAGAGGAACAACGACGACAGGTCATGCCCATCACCAAAAAGTATTCTTTGGATAGGTTGCTCACCGCCTGTCGAGAAATCGCACAGTTGCCAAACCAAAAGGGACGCAAGATCACCTTCGAATATGTTATGATGAAAGGGTTCAACGACAGTTTAGAGGACGCTGCACGTTTACCCAATCTGTTGTATGGCATCCCAGCCAAGATCAACCTCATCCCCTACAACGAAAATCCAGATAGAGAAATCCGTCGCCCTGCGTTTGAACAAGTCAAAGCCTTTCAGACCTACTTGGTCAGTCGAGGATGGTATTGTTCTGTTAGAACCACACGGGGCATCGACATATCTGCGGCCTGTGGTCAACTTGGAAAAACAATTCAACAAATTTCAAAATCACCCCCTTATATGGAGATAACATGACTCACAAAATAGGCATCATTGGTGGCTCTGGGCTGTACAAACTCGACATATTCAAAGACTTTGACTTCTCAACAGTCATTGATATCGAGAAAGAAGATACAGAAGAGTCGATTGCACGAAAGGCCTTGAAAAAAAAGGTCAAATTTATCGAATCACAGAACAATGTATATGGTCGACCTTCAGCCCCCATTCGGAAATGTACAATGGATGGCGTCGATGCAGAACTATACTTTCTGGCAAGACATGGAGAGAATCATCAACTCACTCCATCAGAAGTACCCTATCGCGCGAACATTTTGGCAATGAAAAACATTGGGGTAGATTGGATCATCTCCGTTTCAGCCGTAGGCTCTCTAAGAGAAGATATCCCACCAACACACTTTGTTGTCATCGATCAGTTCATTGACAGAACCAAGGGGCGTCCGTCAACCTTCTTTCACAATGGAATTGTTGCCCATATGCCCTTTGGCGATCCCATTTGTGGCGTGTTGCGCAAATACATCCTGGAGAGCGCACGAGAAGTCACTGAAAAAGTACACGACGGTGGAACATATGTGTGCATGGAGGGACCGGCCTTCTCAACGCGCGCAGAGTCGAGACTCTATCAAAGTTGGGGAGCCTCAGTAATTGGTATGACAAACCTCCCGGAAGCAAAATTAGCACGCGAAGCAGAAATATCTTATGCTACACTTGCCATGTCAACAGATTATGATTGTTGGCGAACGGATGAATCCAATGTGGACGTTTCCAGTATTGAAGAGGTTATCCGTCAAAACACACAAACTGCGCAGAAAATTTTGACCAAAATCATCCCCAAAATTGCAGCACATACCAAAGAACCACCTCAAAAAGGCGCCCTAGAAAAAACATTCCTCACAAAACAAGCTCACTGGCCACCCAAACGCATTTATGATCTACGATGCATTTTGGGTCCTTACATCAAGAAAAACAACAAGTCGAAGGACGATGACAAACAATGATATGGTTTACTCTACTGGCAGCTTGCGTCACACCACAAAGGGTTGAGCGTTCTCAAACTCGGACCGTTCTTGGAGCAGCTTATCTCTCTGAGGGCAACCCATCAGACGCAATTGCAACATTAGAGGAAGCCACCAAGCTCAATCCGAGAAATGGTGACGCGTGGGAAAAACTCGCCCTGGCATACTACTCCAAAAATGCGGCAGACAAAGCAGAAAAAGCATTTGAAAAAGCCATCCGGATCAACCCAACCAAAGCTGAATACCGAAACAATTACGGCTTAATGTTGCTGGATCAAGGTCTCGTTGACGAAGCCATTGCCGAGTTCAACGTTGCGCTGGCAGATTTAACCTATCGGAACACAGCGTTGGTACTGAGCAATTTGGGTCAGGCCTACTATCAAAATCAAGACTATGAATCTTCGATCACCACCCTCTCTCAAGCCATTGATCGTGCCCCAAATATGTGTCAAGCAAGATTCAATCGAGCATTTTCCTACAAAGAAATCGATCGATTGGATTTGGCGCTCCAAGATTTTGAAGAGGTGATTACGCTGTGTGGAGATGTGGCCACTGGAGCCTATTACCACACCGCGGAGGTTCTATTCGAACTAGAAGACACGCCAGGTGCCTGCAATCATCTTCGTACAGTCATTCGCGAAGCGGGACGAAGTAAACTTGGTAAACGCGCCGAAAGTCTCCACAACGAACGTTGTCGATAGTTTGTCCGAAAATAAACCCGAACGCGTTAACCATTTATGGTCCCTCACCTTCTCCCCTCAACATTCCCTCCCCAAGTCAAAAGATGAGCCAGCAAAAAAATCGAAGTCAACCAAACAATGACACTAAAAAACGCGTAAATCTACGGGTGCAAAGACACCAGCAAGGACTCACCCGTAAAGACATCCACATTCGAGTGGGCATACCACTCGCCCACATTGAAGCATTGGAAACGGGTGTTGTGCCAAAGTCGATGCGAGGAAAAAAACTACTTCATTCAAAGCAGGCTTACTTAAAGTTTCTTGGCTTTTCCAAGCATTGCAAACTCGATGTAAAGACACCAACACGCAAACGCAAAAAATCATCGAAAGCAAGTTCTAGAACCGGAAGCACAGAGATTGTAGCCCCAACAACCTCTCGATCGATTTTTACTGGTTTTGCAATTGCGGCAACGATGGTGGTCGGACTCAAGACGTTGTCCATAGCCTTTGACAACCCGTCTTTTTCCTTTGATGGCATGCTGGACTCTATGGTTGCACAACTCAATGAAGCGGACACGGAAGGTACAAGAGAAAAAACAAGTGAAACAATCTCTCCCAAAAACAACACGTTGACCGCTCCTGCCAACCTTGCTTCATCTATAGCCAGTACAGCCAACTCACAAGGGAATCTAGATGCACTGGTATCCGACTTACTGACAGATCTCGAAGAGCCTGAACCGGTAGGTCCAACAGGTCCAAATTCACTGGAGTTGCGCGTTGTAGAGCGCAGTCGAATCGTTTTCACCTGTGACGGTCACATCGTAAAGCGAGGGCTGGTTAAGCGAAATGATCGGTTAGAGTGTCAATTTGGTGAACGAGCCATCGTTGAACTCAGTGATTTGTTGGCAGTAGAAGTGAGACACAATGACAAAAAAGTGAAACCAATGGGGCCACAAGGCGCTGGTCGGCGGTTGACATTTGTACACGATGGTTTTTAAGCACAGACATTTTCCTGTACAGTTTGCGGAAAACTCGCATCATTAGTCCAGTGACGACAACGGTGGTGTCCAACCATCACCATCCACATCGACAAAGAACGCTCCGGACATTGCCCACGGAGAGTTTGAATATATTGGCAACATCGGAAACGTACCTGAAGCAGCGATTGCGTAATGTGCATCGCGACTTGGATTGATAGAAAACAAGGCAGTGCCACTTGTGTATTCAACTGTCTCAACCACAGTGCCATTTTCGTACAGTTCCAAGCGATCAACATCCATCCAACTGGGGTGGAACACTTCCACAGAGAGTTCCTGAGACCCAACGAAGGTTTTTCCCGCAGCCATTTGATCTTCAATGGTGACGTGAACATAGGGTCCCACTGAAGCAACCACTGAACCAGACTTCATTGCGGTCACCAACGATGTTTCATCAGAAGCCTCAGAGTATACATAGGTTCGATTGATGCCAACACCACTGGAATGGGTATGCGAATCCGAAACGGACATCGCAGACACTTTGTACCCACGAGAGAGCAAATCAAAATAGTACAGCAAGTAATCTTGATAATAGCCATCATTGATCACCTCCATCGCATCAAAGTCGTCAGCCCAAAAATTTGGCTTGGATATGGTACCCTGATCCAAATCGTACCCAGCAGAACCAATCAGACCACCAGACCCCAATGGGTGATTGACTTGTACAATACCAGTCGTCACAATGTCTCGCATCTTGGTGAATAAATTCTCTGTGGTACTCCATTCAGACCACCACGACACAGCCCCGTTGTTGACTTCTCCATACACCGGTGGAACGGGATAGATGTTGTGGTGCCCCCTCAAAGGTGGACTGACTTCAGCGCCAGACCAAGTCTTGAGATCTTCATTCAGACCCAGCCCATCGATAAGTTCTGTATAATCCGCCAAATGATCATGCTCGGTGGCAATGTGAATATCCACCCCATGGGCGGCATGGCTCATCAACCTCTGAACAGTCGACACACGTCCGTCTCCAGATGGAGAGGAGTGAGAATGTGGGTCAAAACTGTGCACACCACTCGGTAAGTCTAGACAGTCTATCGTAGCTTCTAACGTTTCCACTTGGTCTGACGTCAATTCAAAAATACCCTCCACGTATTCACACTCCGGACCACGATGAACAATGGCACGGTAGTTGCCCGGCTCCAATGGCAACTGAACATCACCATCTCGAATATAGCCAATCATTTGCTTTCCACTGGGTCTACGAGGCGCCCAATCAGTATTCGCATCTACGTCATCGTCTAGACGCTCTACCAACACAACCCCAGGTCCGTTGTCACTCACCGACACCATCAATAGACCAGGAGCAACCAGATCATTGGAATTTAAATCCGCAACCCCATAGCCCTCGGCCATTTTTGCGGAAACGGAAGCGCTGGGTTGCAAGAGTGACATTTGTAAAGAGTCTTGGACCGACGCATCTCCATATAGGCTGTACCATCCGGCATCAACAGGAAGATCAAAGACCAACCCTTGCCCGCGTCCAGTGACTTGAAAATCAGCGGACACAGCGGACGGAACCGTTGCAGACCACTCTCCATTCTCATTCGCGACTGCCAATGTCAATGGGGCTTGCTCCTCATCCAATATGTGGACTCTCGCACCGGAAACACCCCCTTCTCCCGCGGTGACCGTTCCACTCAATTCTTCTGTCACCACACCTCGTTTTGCATACCATTCATCGGTCAATGAAGCAAAGTCATCCCCCACCCCCACATAGTGAGTGAACGTATGCACAGTTCCATTGTCAAAATCGACCATTTCATCAAAGCCACTCATCGCCGGTGTTGCATCGGCAAGCAACGGTTGAATGACACTGCTATCGAAACTGTCGGTAGATGGAAACAGCGCCAACGCCACTTCATTTTCACGTCCCAAAGCACCATACCACTGATTGTTGGCTTCTCCATGGAGTCCACCACCGGGATTCCACCATTCAATGACCTCTCGACCGATCAAGATGACATTGGCTGGTTGAAATGAATATGGCTCGTCAAGCCAAGTAATGGTTGTCTCTATCTCTAAAAGACTACTGTTTGGAGCAAGTCGATAATCAACCTGAAACTCCATGTTTTTATTGGGAACCAAATTGTCATTCTCAACCGCGCCAGCCAACAATTCAAACCCCGTCCCGTGTCCGGTGACACGCACAGTGGCCACACCATCTGCTCCATCAGACAGCACCTCAATACTCTCCGGCTCCAGAATCCGACCGAAGCCCGCCATTGGTGTGTGCTCATCCACAATGTCACGCCCCTGACTGCCATTAGGTCGTACAACATCGGCATCCAACAACCCGCCACCCTGCTCAATGTAATAGGCACTCGGACGAATAGACTGAATGATGAACTGGGCTTTGTTGTTGTACAGTTTAAAATCCCCAATGGTCCCTTCGGCCGCGGTGCCTCCAAACAATGCTGCGGCATCCAATATTTCTCCCGCGCGCACCTCACTGTCTGACAATGGCTCGGACAAGGACAGTGCCTCTTCCATCGTCTTTTCACCTTCACCAATACAAGCCAGCAACACCCACAACATAGACACCTCGCAAAACAACCCCAATGGGATAAAGTCCATCACCCAGTGTAACCAATGCGTATGGGTAGACACAAGGTCTAGGTGTATAAGTGGCTATCTATTCTCAGCCACTCTTTCGAGTGCGTTGTTGGGTATCTTTAATAGGAATGGAGCCAACAAGTCGTATTTGTCGGTCCAGTCGGTCCAGTGCAACATGAGTATCTTCGGTTTCAATACTCAAGTACCGCTCAATCACGTCCACAATTTCTTGTTTCATTTGCGTCATTTGAGTCGGGGTCAAATCAACTTGATCGTGGATCAACAACAACTGCAGCCGTTTTTTCGCAACATCTTTACTAGACTGAGAGCGAACAAACAATGATTTCAAAAAGGTCATCATCTCAGGCTCCCAGCTGCACTTTTGCCCAGTTTCGTACTTTTCCCCAAACACTTTCGTCCAAGTCAATGTTGAGGTCTACAAACGGTACATCTTGACCACACAGTCTTTTCACAGAGCGCAGGAAAATCTCATGAAGCAAATGATCTTGCTGACACACAAACGGCACACCATTGTTGGACGCTTTCAACACCTCAACACTTTCGGGAATCACGGCCAATATTGGTGTATCCAAAATCTGCCACACGTCCTGAGAATCCAACATGCAGCCTTGACGAACCAAATCTGGTTGATAGCGGTTGACCACCAACTGAATATCAGCCATCTTTCTCTTTTGCAAAATGTCAATCACTCGATCAGCGTCGCGTACGGAAGACACATCCGGTGTCACGACAACGATGGCTCTGTTGGCAGCCGCAACAGCGTTTTCAAATCCCCTTTCAATACCCGCCGGACAGTCCACAATGACACAATCAAAATGAAGGGTTGAAAACAGTTCGTCGACCACGTCAATCAAATCATCTGGCACCATGGCCATTTTGTCAGCGGTTTGTGACGTTGGTACAAAGTACAAATTTTCGATATTGGGAACCGATAAAACAACATCGTCTAGAGAGCACAGATTTTGTACGTATTGAACGACATCCCATTCTATAGAACGCTCCATACCGAGTAACAAATCCAAGTTTCTCAGCCCGATATCTGCGTCGAGCAGCGCAACCTTCTTGCCGGATTGAGCCAAACTTGTGGCCAAATTGGTTGAGACAGTGCTTTTGCCAACACCACCTTTGCCCGATGTGACAACAATACATTCTTGCATGACTCACCTTGAAAAAGAGGGAGCATCGCAAACACAACCAAGGAGGGAATTAAGGGGAAATGAAGGGGGGAATTCGGTGTGATCTGCGATGCTATTTACTTGAGGGAAATCAGAAACCTGATGAATAAAGTATAGGATCAAAAACTTTACACGTCAAGTGATCTGCAAAAAATAATTTGACAACAACACATCGGTTTTTTGGATTGATCGGCAATTAGGGGATCGTAGATCAGAAAATTTTTTTTCAAAATTTACTGCGGTCTCTCAGACAACAACTTGTCGATGGTGCCAACAGCATCTTTTGCACGCAAATCGTCATAGCCACCCACATGATTGCCAAAGATATAAATTTGTGGAACTGTACGTTGGCCACTCATTTGCATCAACTCTCGCAGTTTGTCATATTGGCCAGTCAAATCGACAACCTCTACGTTGTCTACTCCTTTTACAGTTTCTAAATATCTGATTGCTGCATTACAGAAACCACAGGGCTTTTTGGTATAGACTAGGACTTTGTCAGGACTGGGATGCATGGCTTCTCCTTTGGGTTTGTGGTTAATGAGTATCTAACCATAGAAAGAGATAAATCAAGGATGGATAAAATCAGTACGTTACACTGAAAGTATGGAGGTCAAATGCTGATTCTGTTCTGGCTTGGGTGTCGCAGCACCCTTCAGTCACCCATGATGAATATAGACACTGATGATACGGCAGGAATGGAACTCGAAGACACAGTCCCTCAAGAGATTTCCATCGTGGGCAAAAGACACTATTGGCTTGGGGACACCGTATCATTGGCTGTGGCAGTAGATGACTTGGAAGGACTCGAAATTACACAGCCAATACAATGGTCGTGCGACAATCAAGATCTTATAGAAGGAACTGCCATTTCATTTGTCACCAATGAGGCAGGCAGTCATGACTGTATCGTTCATGTTGATGCAGCCAACGCCTCTGAGCCGTTCACCACAACCGTCACCATCACAACCCATACGGCACCAGAACTTGCTGATTGGACCATTTTGGTGTACATGGGTGCCGACAACAACCTTGAAGAAGCCGCACTGCTAGACATCAATGAAATGGAACTCGTCGGGTCAAATGAACATGTCAACGTTGTGGTTGAACTTGACCGTTCAGCAAATTTTTACAGTGGTCATGGCGACTGGAGTGGTAGCAAACGGTTTTATGTTGTAAAAGACACGACCCATCATGAGAGTCCAGAAATGGAACTGGAGGACAGTGAAGTGATCTCTGTCGAACTGGCAGACTTAGGGATTCAGGACTCTGGTGAACCAGAAACAATTATAGAGTTTCTAGAATGGGGAACAGAGCTGTTCCCCGCACAACGAACCGCCGTAGTATTTTGGAACCACGGTTGGTCTTGGTCGCTACAGCCCGGAAACCAAAAAGGCATCCTGTCAGATGACAGCACAAACAATGATATTTCTGTGGCAGAAGGAGAACTTGAATACATCTTATCCACGGTAGTGGACAGAGGGTTGACCATTGACTTACTGGGTATGGACGCCTGCACAATGCAGTCTTGGGAAATGGCGACAGTGATTGCCCCCTACGCAAGCACCTTGGTTGCCTCCCAAGATTACGTAAACATCGATGGGTGGCCTTATCATCAAATACTTCGTTTTCTTTCAGAAACACCTTCAATGGACGACAGTATGTTGGGCAGTCTGATTGCGGAAGAATTTTACAGAAGCGGTGACCGAAGCATCAGCACCATCGACCTCGAACAGATCCCCATGTTCAATCAACATTTCGATGCGGTTTCTGAAACTCTATTGGATATGCCCATCGGCATCATTACCGATGCGTCCAGCACAACGTACTCTCCAGATGGAATGGCGTATGGCAATGACCATGATTTCTATTCTTTGTTTATGAACGTACAATTGGCACTGCAGCATGATGAAGCTTCAATTCTGTTGCAAGGTCAAATTGACGACCTCCTTATGGCACACGATATACTGGTGACCGAGAATCTAATCGTCAACTCCATCGATACCAATGGAATGTCAATATACGCACCACCCAGCGAAGACTGGTCTTTCGAAAGTACGTACCATTCCTCTACATGGGCACAAAACCATCTATGGGATAATGTACTCAGACGAGAACAAAGTTGGATTGTGGAATGACTCAATAAAGTTTTTCCACTTGCTCATCCGATACTGAGGGCACTTTTCGGACGCCAAAGGAATGCTTATCAGTCGGAAATTGCTGTGCTTGGACTTCGGCTACATATTGAGAAACTGCCGACACCATCTCCGTTTCCAAAGTTGCATACCGCTTTAGAAATTTTGGTGCAAAGTCGAGACTCATCCCAAGCAAATCATTGCACACCAACACTTGACCATCGCAGTCTACACCCGCCCCAATTCCAATGGTGGGAATGTCCAACAGTTCAGTCACTTCTTTGGCGAGAGAAGCCGGTACCATTTCAAGGACCAACAAACTTGCACCAGCATCTTGGACCGCCAAGGCATCCGATTTTAATTTTGCTCGTGCTTTGCTTCCTTTGCCCTGTACTTTGAACCCTCCCAAAGCGTGAATTGCTTGTGGAGTCAATCCCAAGTGCGCCACCACAGGAATACCCGCCTGTACAATTGCTTGTATTTGAGGTGCAATTTCTTTGCCCCCTTCAAGCTTTACCGATTGAGCCTTTCCCTCTTTGATCAGCCGCCCCGCATTTCGGACAGCTGTTTCTACGTTCACTTGATAGGACATAAAAGGCATATCCACCACCAAATGCGCCTGTTTCAGCCCTCGTTGTACGCACTTCGAATGATAGATCATATCCTCCATGGTGACAGAGAGCGTATCCGAATGCCCTTGAAAGACCATTCCAACAGAATCTCCTACGAGGACTGCATCCACACCGCCTGCATCAACAATTTTGGCCATCGAGTAATCGTAGGCTGTGATCATGGAAATTTTCTGGCTTTTGGTCTTCATTCGCTGAAGATCCAGTACCGTTTTTTGTTTTGTCATGATTGTCTCAAAGTATAAGTTATGTAAAGTTAAAAATCCTACCGTCAAATGTACAGTGGACAATCTCTTTTATCACTACAGATACCTTCAGTCGACCCAAGTGGATTGAAGCCTCTTGAAAGCGAATGGACAATCTAGACTTTCGCAGGTAGAACCCACATAAAAAGCATTGAATTCTTAGGAAATCTCGGATAACAGACAACACATTGGAGGTGCCTATGCGGATCATTGAATCCCTCACTGAAATGCAACAATTCTCATTGGAACAACGAACTTTGGGAAAGACCATTGGGTTTGTCCCCACCATGGGTGCCCTCCATGACGGTCATACCTCTCTCATGGACATCGCACGTCAGCAATGTGATGTTCTCATCGTCTCCATATTTGTCAACCCCCTTCAATTTGGTGCCAATGAAGACCTCGACACCTACCCAAACACACCGGAAGCCGACCATCATTTGTGTGCAGAGCATGATGTGGACATTGTATTTCGCCCCACAAAAATGTATCCAAACAACCACAGCACCACTGTTGCCGTAACCGGACTCACATCTGGACTGTGTGGAGCCTCTAGACCCACGCACTTTGATGGGGTCACAACAGTGGTCTCCAGATTGTTTGGACTCACCCAACCCAATGTTGCGGTCTTTGGACAAAAGGACTTTCAACAGTTGGCAGTTATTCGTCGTATGGTGACCGACTTGGCCCTCCCCGTCAAAATTGTTGGGGCCCCCATCGTTCGAGAGTCCGATGGACTTGCGCTCTCTTCGCGCAACGCCTACCTTTCTGATACCGAAAGGAAACGCGCCTTGTCCCTATCAGCATCCTTGACCAAAGTACAAACGGCAATCCACTCCGGAACTGTTTGTACAGAACAATTATCTTCCTTGGTAGAATCCGCGTTGACAGTGGATGCGGTTGACTACATTGCATTTGTCGATGCGGACACCCTAGAGCCTGTACAGACAGTGACCGACAATACTCAACTGTGCTTGGCAGCATATTTGGGCAGTACGCGACTGATTGACAATTGTAAATTGCACCTATAAAATCTGGAATCACCCAATGAACGCTAGCAATACAGACTTTATCTTCATGATCCTCATCGCCCTGTTGGCGATCAATCAATTTGTCATACGCACCAAACAATGGGAAAACAACATCGGAATATTTTGGTTTTTACAGTTGTCCAGCGTTCTTTTTGGTTCGTGGGTCCTAATCTGGGGCATTCCTGGATTTGAAGGCCAGTTGAACGTCATCAATTGGCTGGTGGGTCTGTTGTTTTATTACCATGCGGCTCGAAATTACTTGCGATTTCAACGATTTCTGGAAGACCGAAAGTATCAGCAACGGAATTCAAAAGACTAGAGAAAGCCCTCTCTCTAATGGGCTGTTCTCCTTCCAGTTGTCCAAGTATGAATACTCGGATACAAGGGACTCAACATCGCTCTGGTTGTGTGATGTATAAACTTTTGAACACCTTCATCTTAGGAGCAAAACCATGTCCGACATCGTATTTTTGTCTGGAAAACGAACCCCTTTTGGAACCTTTTTGGGTTCACTCTCTTCCGTATCGGCACTCGACTTGGGTGTTGTAGCCAGTACTGCGGCAATCGAACAAGCGGGTATTGAAGCCACCGATATTGACCACGTCATCTTTGGCAACGTGTTGCAAACCAGTGGAGACGCCATTTACGGTGCTCGGCACATCGGATTGAAAGCGGGAACAACAGTTGAAACGCCTGCTTTGACAGTCAATCGCCTTTGTGGGTCTGGTTTTGAGTCTCTGATCCAAGCCGCGCAACGCCTCAAGCTTGGTGAAGCCTCTATGATTCTTGCTGGTGGTACAGAGAACATGTCTCAAGCCCCCCACGTGGTTCGTGGCTCTAGAAATGGCTTCAAACTCGGTCATGCGCAGTTTACAGATGCGCTAAGAGAGTGCTTGTACGATCCATATGCTGGATGTGAAATGGCCATCACTGCTGAAAATCTAGGTGAAAAGTATGGCATTACCCGTGAAGATGCAGATGCCTACGGTCTACGCTCTCAACTGGCGTGGAAAAATGCATTTGACAATGGCTATTACAACAATGAAATCACACCTGTTACCATCAAAGGTCGTCGTGGTGATACTGTTGTTGAAATCGATGAACATCCACAGTTGTCTCCAATTGGAAACCCAAAGAACAGAGCCCGTTTCGAAAGTGACGCGGCTGGATCTATGGCCAAACTTCGTCCGGTATTCAAGAAAGACGGTACAGTCACTGCGGCCAATGCTTCTGGTATCAACGATGGTGCTGGTGCAATGGTAATGACAACCTCCGACATCGCTCAAGCACGTGGATTGAACCCCATTGGTCGTGTCGTTGGATACGGTGTTGCAGGTGTTGAACCAACGCTGATGGGAATTGGCCCTGTAGAAGCCATTCGCAATGCCCTCAAGCATGCCAACATGTCACTCGGTCAAATGGACTTGGTGGAAATCAACGAAGCATTTTCGACGCAATACATCGCATGCGAACGGGAATTGAGCTTGGATCGCAACATCACAAATGTGAACTCTGGTGGTGTAGCAATTGGACATCCTCTTGCTGCCTCCGGAACGCGTATCACAACACACTTGCTCTATGAATTGAAGCGTCGTGGGAAAAAATACGGTGTTGGATCAGCTTGTATTGGTGGTGGTCAAGGGATTGCTATTGTCGTTGAGGCTTTCTAAAACCATTCGGTTTGAATCATTCAAAAGTAACGGGTCGGCTTGTGTCGGCCCTTTTGTTTATTCTCTTATGTAAAGTCTTTGTCGCCAAATACACTTAGGGCCTGTCCCTATGGCTTAGCAAATGGAAACGTCAATCATTCTACGTTACTTGACTCTAAATGGCACTTCATGTAGAATCGGTCCTACAATTGACATCTACAATACTTCTCAGGAGAACACATGAGCCAAAATCCAGCCAAAGCAATCATACTCGTCGCCGGAATCGGATTGACTGCACTCACAGCCTTGGGTTCTTTCGTTGTCGTACCCGAGGGACATGTTGGCATCAAAAAAATGTTTGGACGCGCCGATGCTCAATTGGACCCCGGATTAAATTTCAAGCTTCCATTTGTGCAGACCATCGAAGAAGTCGAAGTGCGCCAACGACGCAATGTCGAAGAACTAACGGGGGCAACCTCTGAACAACTTCCGCTTCGGGCCACGGTGTCCATCAACTGGACTGCAAACAAAGACAGTGCTTTGGACTTGTATGTTAAATACGGCGGGATTCCACAGTTTGAAGAGCGCATTCTCGATCCAAAACTCCGTTCCGTTGCCAAAGCAGCGATTGCCACCTTCACGGCAGAAGACTTGATCAAAAATCGCAACCTCGCGGTGAATGAAATTCAAACAATGATGGTTGAAGCACTCGCCGATTTCCCAATTGTCATTGACTCTCCTCAAATTGAAAACATCGATTTGCCACCTCGCTACTTGGAAGCTGTTGAGGCCAAAATGACAGCCTATGAAGCCGCCAAACGTGCTGAATTTGAATTGACCAAACAAAAGACCGAAGCCCAAAAGGCTGTAAACACGGCTGAGGCAGAAAGAGATGCTGAAAAAGCTCGAGCCGACGGTTTGGCTTATAAAAGATTGAAAGAAGCCGAGGCAGAGGCCAAAGCGATTGAGGCCATTGGTACAGCAGAAGCAGAGGCCATCCGACAAATGGCCACCGCCATCAAAAACAACCCACACATTGCAGATTACATGCGCGCCAAAAACTGGGATGGAAAACTCCCAACTACCATGATGGGTGGTGGTGAAGGCGTTATGTGGCAGATGAAATAGTTTAGGTGTGTTGCAGTTCCACGTATCTAAATACTCAAAAAAGATGAATCAGAATCTGCATCAGAGTCCATGGGCTACACCGTCAATCTAGCGATTTTTGACGAATCAAACGTCTGATTCTACAACGTGTACATCGTTGCCTTACTGAACCCTTACGGAACTGTGGAGAGACAATGAAAGGTTTGAGAGTGCTGCTGTCTGGCGTTTGGTTTGTACTGATGCTGTGGATGCTGACATATGAGATGTACATTTCCTTTGTGTATGCCAGCGCGATGCTGTGGGTATTTTTACCCCGCGAAAAGAAAAAAGGCTGGAAAGGAACCACCATTCTTTTGTGTTCTCCAATCGTGATTTGGAACGTTGGTCTGGTGGAGTACGGCCTAAAGACCATAGACCTGCACTGTCGGGTCGTCGGATACTTTTCCAACAGGGGGGAAGTCGTCAAACCAGGATTTTGTCGTCTACAACCCGATGCGTTTACCAAAGGGGCGCGACACGAAGACGGACCCATTTTTTCTACAGTGGAGCACCTTGGTGTACACGGTTTCAATGCCATGCTTGCCACCGGTGGGTTTGTCGCAGGATTGCCGGAAGTGGCATGGGAAACACTGTACATGAGTTTTGCTGAAGACCCTGTAGAATCAGGCATTGTCAATGAAAGCAAAAAGGTTCGACAAAAGCAATGCCTAGGTGGCGAAAAAGCCCTAAAGAAAAGCGTTTCCAGAGGCAACGGCGATTGGATGTTTACTTCAAGCACCATTCGAAAGTTGGTTGCCAAAAACGTAAAAAGAGCCAACAAAGTTTCTGCTGGAAACCCTAAAAAGTTTTCTCCAAAACCTGTTGCCTTCAAAACCGATCTCAATCACGGAACCGATGACAATGGGTACTACGGCGCTTTAATGGCCAAAGACAATCTGCGAGTCCCGTTGACCTTGGTTGTACCAGACGGCACCATCCATCAAGAGGCATATGTTGGTTCTGAGGGTCCTGTCATCGATGTAAAATGGAAAGGCACAATCTCATACCCACCCAACGCCAAATTTCAGTTTGACATTCCCACCGTCTATCAACTGCCATTCATCAACACACTCACCAAACAGACCTCGCCCTTCCCCCTGCTCTTGAGCGAGGCAATATTTTGTGGCATGACCCTTGACGGTGCCATGAATGTCTATACTCAAGAATGGAACAGTACCATTTCTGTCGACGATGAGCGGTTGACGGATCAAGGCAAAAATGAGAGTCAACAAGGGTGGATTGAGTTTGTCCTGTCTCCGGTCTTGTAGACAACCTAATTCCCA
>CBFICN010000017.1:0-32248 GCA_965661045.1 uncultured Myxococcota bacterium | reverse complement strand
CTGCGCAAACGTTGACCAAGTGTGGTTAATAACATGAAATATCCTAGGAATAATTTAATTTCATGTAGCCCTACCATCGTTCAAGTCAATGATATTGAACCTTCTACGTTAAGAAAAGAACTAAAAAGAAAAACTAAAGTTATGAAAGCACAACCAACAGACTCGCTTTGAGTCTAAAAATGGTCATAATCAGGGAAACAAGATAGATTTACCCTACAAAGAAACAATATACTGCACTATTGAAATTTAGTGCTCATTTATTGAAAGTCAAGACTCGTTTAATCCTTTACATTACCAACAACTATATGGAGCAACAATGGCAGAGTTCAATTATCCACCAATCGACTTCCAAACAGACCCTTCTCAATATGTTCATTGGACAGTAGAATACAATGGTCCTGTCGCAACTGTAATCATGAATGTACAGATAGATAAACCAATGTGGGAAGGTCGATACGAACTGAAATCCAGTTCATACGATTTGGCAGTGGACATTGAATTGAATGACATCGTTCAACGAATGCGGTTCGAACACCCAGAAATCAAGGTTGTCATGGTTTCTAGTTCAAATGACAAAGTGTTTTGCGCTGGTGCAAACATTCCAATGCTTGGAACTTCTCCACACGCTTTCAAGGTAAATTTCTGTAAGTACACAAATGAAACAAGATGCAGTATTGAAGATGCGACACTGCATTCGAGTCAAACTTGGGTGGCAGCCCTGAACGGAACAGCATCGGGTGGTGGATACGAACTCGCGTTGGCTTGTGAGAAAATCTACCTAATCGACGATGGAAATGCGGCAGTCTCACTGCCTGAAGTCCCTTTATTGGGTGTTCTACCCGGAACTGGAGGATTGACTCGTCTTACTGACAAACGTAAGATTCGAAGAGACATTAGTGATTTGTTCTGCACAAAAGCAGAAGGGTTTCGATCAAGAAAAGCTTTGAAATACAAACTGATTGACGGAGCTTTCCCCAAATCTAAGTGGGCTGCCGGCATGAGTGGGGTCGCAGATGAAATTGTTGAATCAACAGTCGACAAAAAAGGTGACCTGTCTCCAATGAATCTGCCCAAAATTACCAGCAATGACTCCGATGACACATGGACATACGAGTTTGTAACGGTCACCATCACTGATCGCATTGCGACGATTGTTGTACGCTCAAGTGAACAAGCACCCGAACGCTCTGTGGAAACGTGGTCTTTGAAGATGTTCCGAGAGTTGGAAGATGCATTGATTCGGTTGCGTTTCAACCATCTCCCAGTTGGGCTTCTCATTGTGAAAACTGAAGGCTCTGCTGAGGCCGTCAAATTGCATGAGAACTGGGTTGCAGACAACGCAGACAACGATTGGTTCATCAAAGAAATCGAATTGTTCCAAGCGCGTACACTGCGAAAGTTGGACAACATGTCCAAATCCATTTTTGCTTTGGTTGAAGAAGGGTCCTGCTTTGTCGGCACCCTTTTCGAAATGGCACTCTGTGGAGATCGCATTTACATGTTCTTGGATGATGATGAGCACAATACTGTGGAATTGACAGAAGCAAACAATGGTCGTTTCAAAATGGCGAACGGCTGGACTCGCTTGGCTGCCCGTTTTCAGAATGATGCAGACAGTTTGGCTGAAGCAACCAACCAAATTGGCGAAGCATTGGTCGCAGAAGATGCACTAGACTGCGGTTTGGTCAGCGATGCTTTGGACGATATTGATTATGAAGACGAAGTTCGAATCGCGATTGAGGAACGCCTCTCTTTCTCACCCGACGCCCTCACCGGCATGGAACAGAACTTGCGTTTTGGCGGTGCTGAAAGCATGGAAAATAAAATTTACGGACGTCTTTCGGCCTGGCAAAACTGGATATTCCAACGACCCAATGCAGTCGGTGAGCGTGGAGCCTTGACAATGTATGAAAAACCAGAACAACCCATCTTCGATTACAGGAGAACCTAACAATGAGTAGCATAAACTATCAGGAACAGATTCCCAACAATGTTGATTTGTCTTCGGACCGTCGACTTCAACGTGCACTTGAAAAGTGGCAGCCTCGCTATTTGGACTGGTGGCGTTCAGTAGGTCCACAGATTTTCTCCAACAACGAAATTTATCTTCGTACAGCCACTTCTGTGACCCGTGACGGTTGGGCGCAATTTGGTCATGTTCGCATGCCAGAATACCGTTGGGGAATCTTCCTTGCGGACCGTGAACAAGACCGCGTCATTCCGGCTGGCGACGACGCAGGCAAACCTGTATGGCAAGAGGTTCCTGGAGAACACAGAAACAACTTGAAACGCTTGATTGTGACCCAAGCCGACACGGAACCCGCGTCAGTTGAGCAACAGCGATGGTTGGCAAGTACAGCGCCGAGTCTCTACGATGCACGAAACCTATTTCAGGTCAATGTCGAAGAAGGGCGTCACTTGTGGGCCATGGTCTATCTTCTACACGCACACTTTGGAAGAGACGGACGTGAAGAAGCCGATATGCTTTTGGAACGTCAATCTGGAAACGACGACAAACCTCGAATCTTGGATGCTTTCAATCAGCCTTGCTCAGATTGGCTCACGTTCTTTTGCTTCGCAACCTTCGCTGATCGCGATGGAAAATATCAACTTGGCGCATTGGCGGAATCTGCTTTCGACCCATTGTCGCGCACTTGTCGTTTCATGCTCATTGAAGAAGCACACCACCTTTCTGTCGGTCAAAAAGGAATCGAACGCATTCTTCAAAGAGCGGTCCAGCTTGAAAGAGAAGACCCGAATGGTGACGTAAGAAACCAAGGTGGAATCGACCTCCAAACAATTCAGAAATACATCAATTACTGGTTCTCCTATTGCTTGGACCTTTTCGGTTCTGAAATCTCCAACAACGCCTCAGAATTCTTCGCTTCTGGACTCAAAGGCCGTTGGAGAGAGTCAAAAGACTTTACAGACCACAGTGCACTTGGCCAAAGCAAAACCATCACTGTTGTTGAGAATGACCGTCTAACTGAGAAAGACGTTTCTTTGCGCTCTGCAATGAATGAAGTGCTGCGTGAGTCTTACCGCGAAGACTGCGAACGCGTATTGCGTTCATGGAACCGTGCATTGCAAAAGGAAGGAACCGATTTCCGCGTTACGCTACCATCGCCACGCTTCCATAGACGACAAGGCATCTATGCTGACAACTTCTTCGATACAGAAGGCAACATCATTACTGAGGCCGAGTTCAATCGTCGCCATGACGAGTGGCTTCCAACGGATGAAGACCGAAAGTACGTTATCTCTTTGATGAAACCAGTTCATGACAAAGGACACTGCGCAAATTGGATTGCTGCACCCCGTCGCGGAATCAATGGTCAACCCTTCGAGTACGAGTACATTCGATTGTAATAGTTGACTGATTATTCGATACACCAACGAGGCATCCAATTGGATGCCTTTTCTGTTCAAATCAGTTACCTACTCTCAACAGTGGAGGAAAGATGTCCAGCATTCAACAGGGGTATTTTGTCACCATGCACTATGACATGGTTATGGAAGATGATTCAGAGATTGGCACAACCCGGGACAGTGAACCGTTGTCGTTCATTCTTGGCATGATGGAAACAGATCCTCCAGCCCTGGGTGCCAGTCTGTTGGGTAAACCCTTGGATTACGAAGGCAGTATTGTACTCGGCCCTTCAGAAGCCTATGGTGAAGCATTGCCCGTGGAACAAAGCGTGGGTGTGGTCCCCGTTTCTTCTTTTCCTGAAAACTTTCCTTTGGATCCAGGTATGATATTCGAAGTAGAAGTTGAAGGGCGTGGATATGTTCCGGGAATGATTTTAGAAGTTGTGGGTGACGATGTCAGATTAAAGTACGGTCATCCCTTGGCTGGTCATACGATAACTTTCAATATTACAGTTGTTGAAGCACGACTGGCCACCAATGAGGACGTGGATACACTTCGTGCGCGTTATCAACCGGAATCCAACCAGTAATCACCCAACTGTGCAACTCGTTCGAGTGGTATGTGACTCAAAAATGGTCACTGTCCATCAGTCTTGATCAACTGGTCACATCAAAAAAAGTATTGTCCACCGAAAGACATCCCCACAGTGCTGTGGGACCCCAATATACCAGCATCAATAAATGTGTATAGATGCACTTGTTCGGAGAGGGTGTATCCTGTTCGCGCTCGAATACTGTACCCCAATGACCGTTTGATGTAACTTTGCGCGTTAAATTCTAGACGAGCGACATCAACCGATAATCCCATCGTAGGTACAAAGTCTCCAAACGAATATCCCACTTCAACACCTGAACCAAACATATACGTTCTCGACATTGACCGAGTAGCCAAACGTCCACTCACAAAAGCCCTGGCCAACCATTGCTCCAATTGTAGATTGACCATGGGTTCAACCCGCAAAGAGGTGTATGTTTGAGCAGGCAGCCCAACTTGGCTTTCGACGATATCACCGGCGGAAATCCTCCATCCACCCACATCACTGGCGATGGAAACAGTGCCGGAATTGACCAAGGAACCTACCGTAGATAGGAAGGACGTGTTGTTGGAAAGCGCTTCATTCACTGTAACATCACCCGCCATGGTCAAGCCTGTAGCACTCACCAGAAACTGCCTCTGTCCGTATTGATATGCCCCATTGGGCAAGCGACCCTCAAAGGTTTTGTGCCTTGTCAAATATTCGTTGGCGTAATTGATGGCGGCCAATTGATCGGGATTCATCAGCCCCATCATAATTGACAATTCAGCCCCCTCAATGCGTTCGAGTTTAACCGAACCTGTCTCTTCCCATAGAAAAACTTTCCACTTGGTTGCTCGTTCTGAATCTCGACAACGCTCCAACCGCTTCAACGTTGTTCGCAAATCACCCCTTGCATTTGAGGCTACCGCACCTGCTAGATGATCCCCGTCCGTCATCCACTGATTCTTTGGATCGATTTCCAACATTTGCCTGTAGACCTTTTCACTGTACTCTAGTGCGCCAGATTCTTGATAGCGATTCATACGCTCTCGTAACCGCTGCACCTCGGCCTTGTCGGCACTTTCAGAGTTCTCCACTGGAGCTGCAAGGACGGTTGATATAAGCCACATCATTCTTCGTCCTCCTCACTCAAAAATATGTCAAACATCCAAAACAACGACTCTGAAAAAACAGGGACAAAGGCCAGTGTCAATCCAGATCTCAAGAATTCTCTTAACAAATGTTGATCATGCCATACCCGCAATAAAAAGAACTGTTGATCATCTGAGTGAAACAAGTACCCCAAAGACCCGACTAGCAACAAGACAAATACCGCCCCCGGCATGAAGTCTGCATAGTCTTGAGCGTATGGATATCGAAGATACGCCATGACCCTTGCTGAAAACGGAATCGCCAATGCCAGTGTGGGTAACAACTCCAAGTTGGCAACGGTGATGGGTAAGTCGACCCCTGCGGACCAAGAAACAAAGAATAGTGCCTCAGAAAACAACAGCACATACACCCAACTCATCAGATACAACATAGACAGAGAGATAAGAATGGACGATAAATGCTCAGGCACCACCTCTTCAGGCTCAGGTTCATCTTCAAAATGCAACAAACGTCGAAAAAATATCTTCCAATCCCCTGTCTGATTGAGTTCGATGAAAACCTGCTCTAAAATTCTGAATGAACTGGTTTGAGAAATGATCTGCGTATACAGTTTCGTAATCGTAAATACCGAAACGATTCCAAATCCCATCAAGACAGTGACGATTGAGCCCATCACGAGATTTTCAGTGATGGTGTCAATCACTTCAAAGAAAGCGACAATCCCCGTCTGCTCTTTGACAACTACGTTAAAGACGAAAGCCCACACCAACAACAACAAAACGATGCTTTGCCCAATCTTTGCACGATTGCGTTGCCGAGTTGGATCTGTGGACTTAGAGGATGGCATAAAAGGTCTCCGGCATATTGAGTAAAAATGTCAACAGAACCAAGAAAAAGACACCTGCCCACCTCAAGCGGCTGTGTGAGAAAATATCAGAGCCTTCAAGAGGCTTGAGTGGGAAAGAAATCACAAAACTGTACAGCAACAATTGTGCAGCCCACATCTCTAGGATCACCCATCCCAACAAAACACCCAACGTGTCTAGCAACAAGGACAACGCCAGCAAAGACAACAGTGCCATCGTAGAACAATTGGCCTTGTCTTTGGTTTCCCCTTTCAAAACGACATCCGAAGCCAGTGGAAGGTAGGACAAAGCGCCTGTAAAGTACGCTTGAAGAATCATACCGTCTAATGAAGTACGCAATGAAGTTTGTACACCATACTTCAGACCTGCCCAAGCCATAATGGCATAATGAATGACAATGTTTACACCCGCCAACAATGACAAAGTGAACAGTGACAAACCCTTGGCAAAGTTCCCGGCCTCTAAGTATGGGTGCCATTGTACCACACCATAAAACGACAACGTTAGAGAAACCAGTCCCAACCCAAGTCCCAAAAACAACGGTTGCTCCATATCTTCCAACGCATTCACTGTCCGTTTGGTTGATGTTCTCATTGTCGGTAGAAACAATCGCAACAGCATTGGCAACATGGTTCGTATCAACCGTCGAGTCACAGCCCTCAATCCAGTCCGAACCGCAGACATAAACGTTGATTTCAATATATTGCGACCATTTGATCGAATAATGGTACCCAACGCAACAGTAGCAGTTGCCGCACTGGTTGCTTCTTCAATCCCCTGCGTCATCTCTTGGATGATAAACATCGGTGCTATCAAACACAATAGCACAAGTACAACAGCGATGATGTTGGCTTTATTCTGCACGCAGAAGACTCCGACTCGTCAATCCACAATCTTCATAACATGATTCAATCGAACTTCACAAAGTTGTAAATGAACGTCACACAATCAACAGATTTTGCATGTTGCTGAAGCGTTATTGAAATAAATTTCCAAAGGCAAAGACCGCACCAGCATCTTGAACACCACTCGAGTCATCTCGAGATGCTGATATCACCAACTCTGGGGCGCCAATAGCAAAATAATAAGCATGATGGCATGGTACAACGTAAAATTGTACAAATTACTTTACAGGGTATTCTTTGTATAACTCGAAAACTACTTAAGCTTGGCTTTGGCTTCTTTGGCGGCCTTCGATTTGGGATATTCAGCAATCACGTCGTTGTAAAAAATAGCAGCATTTTCAGGTTGCCCTAAAGCGTCAAAACACTCCCCTTGACGAAGAAGTGACCATGAGGCAAAAGGAGATGAAGGATGACGATTGATGACATCTTGAAACCGCCTTGCCGATTCTGGATACTGCTGGCTGTTGAATGCCGCCTCGGCTAAGCGATACCGCACTTCGGCTTCAACTTTGGATCTTGGGTATTCTTTGAGCACACGATTCAAAACGGCTTCTGCAGCTTCTTCTCTACCGGCAACAAGATGTTCTTTGGCTAGTGTCAATAGATCTTCTGCAGAACTCGACAGATCTACAGTCTGACCATCGTCAGAAACCCCTTTTGGAGCGGAGTCAGAATCGGGTGTAACTAAATTTTTCTTTCCTTGTCCATCCGTTTGATTGGGTGTCGTGCTTGTAGAAACTGACACATTGTTGTCGGTGTCAACGTCACTGGTTGGTGGTGGGGTGTCCATCCCCAAAGATCCTTCTAGTTGAGAAGCCCGTTGTTCAAGCCAATCCAATCGAAACTGAGCATCGGCTTGTTGACTTTTTGCTGTCCCGTCAAGTTGCTCAAGTTGGAACCCCATACGTTCCAATTCACCACGCATATTTGCCATTTCGACACGAACCTCATCGAGGCTTTCCAGTTTCAATATTTCATCTTGTCCACGAGCACGGGTGACATTTTCTATTTTGGCAATGCGCTGCTCTACCTCGTTCATTTTCAAGATGAGACTTTCAACCTCGGTCACACTGTTCATCAAATCCTGCGTCGAAGACGTCCCTGTACGATCTTTTGGACAACCAAGTATCAACGCCAGCATCCAACTTCCAATCATCCTTTCTCCGGTTCTATGGTGATACCTTGATTGTATCTCAGATTCGAAAATTTATCGAACCCGAATCTCTACGCGACGATTCTTTTGATAGGCGGATTCTGTAGCACCTTGCACAGCCGGTTGCTCTTCGCCGTGAGAAACTGTCTTCATATTGCTTTCAGTCACCCCTTGGGTCAACAAAAATCGTTTTACAGAGTCGGCACGGCGCTGTCCCAATGCAATGTTGTACTCTGTTGTCCCTCGTTCATCACAATGGCCTTCAAGCGTCAACTGAACATTGTTCCGCATCCAACATTCACTGTTTTCAAAGATTGCCTGCTCAGAATCTGCAGTCAACCCATCTTTGTTCAACTCAAAATACAAAGTCAAATCTTCACAGGTTTCCAGTTCGCCTTCCGACAGATTTCCGACTTGCAATGCTTCATACAAAGTGTGTTTGGTTTCTGATGGATTGTCTACGGTCACGTTGTAACTGCCTGTATCCATAGGATTGAGAAAAATCTTCAGTTCCCCCTCACTTACATACTCAGCGGAATAGCTCTGTTCACCGACTTGAACCATTGCGCCCTCTTCAAAGCCCTTACCGTATACAGTCGCATCAAAAGACACCCCCGCATCCACTTCAGACGGTTGGAAGTCTGTCACTCGTATTTCTACTGTGGGTTGAATGATCTCCACAGGTTCGTCTGTATCCAACGCTTGACACTTTTCTTCATCCAAAAAGGGTTTTACGCAAGGGTCTTTGCAATTGGCAGCGAAAAATAAGGGTGTACTACACAACAAAAGTAGTCTAGAACTGACTGAATGACGGTGAAGGGAAAACATATAAATGACCTCTAAGTAGAGAGTATTTAAGGGAACTATAGAACTTTGTTCTTTACATGTAAAGACTTTATCTTAAATTGTCTAGAATTTCAAACTCATCCAAGAGCGAATTTATTCCAAAGAATCAAAGTCTTTTGTTGAAAATTGAATATACTGTGTTCATTCTGCTTTCAGAAAGGAGTTTCAATGACTGGAATGCTTGGAATATACTGGGGAACAATGCTCTTTGGGGGCATACTAATTGCGTCGTCCATCATCCTCGGTGATGGTGATGGCGATGGAGATATGGACAAAGACATTTCTTTTGACAAAGATATCTCTTTGGATGTGGACTTGGACGGTGAAGCAGGAATTGATGGTTTTGATTCCATGGGGTGGCTCCCATTTTTGAGTTTGCGCTTCTGGACGTTCTTTCTTGGACTTTTTGGACTCAGCGGAGTGCTACTCACAACATTGGGAACAGGAGAGTCAATTACGCTCGTTAGTTCGAGTGTTATGGGATTTGGGATGGCATATCCAATCTCTTATTTGTTCCAAAAGTTGAAATACGATTCGGTAACGTCAAACACCGACACCCATTCCTATACTCAAGAGATTGCCACTGCATTGTTGCCCATGAAAGCAAATGGTCCTGGAAAGATCCGCATCAATCAAGGGAGCGAACTGGTGGATATACTTGCAGAGAACCCCACTTCTTACCCCATAGAAGAAGGCGCTGAGGTCCTGATTGTATCAATTAAGGATGGTACGGCCATCGTAAGTCCAGTACTCAAGGTTGAACAAACAGATTCTCAATAGGTCACAGTTAACAATTACAGACACAACACTCGCAAAAAGGAGCAGTAATGGAAGCCATTTCATTCTTCGTTGTCCTTGCCGTCATCATCATGCTCGGCATCGGCATCATCAAACGCATACTGATCATTGGACGCCCCAATGAAGTATTGGTGTTCTCGGGGGGAGCCACCACAAACAGCGCTGGTAAAACCGTTGGCTACAAAACACTCATTGGGGGAAGCCGCGCCCTGTGTATCCCCATTATTCATAGGGTTGAGCGAATGCCTTTGATCACCTTGCCCATCGACATTCGCGTCACAAATGCTTACTCAAGCGGTGGAATTCCGTTGGATGTACACGCGGTAGCCAACATCAAAGTATCTTCCGATGAAAAAATCATTGGAAATGCCATCGAACGCTTCCTCGGTCAAGATTCGAAAGAAATTCAACGTGTGGGAAAAGAAACCCTTGAAGGGCATCTTCGCGGCGTGTTGGCCACCCTCACTCCTGAGGAGGTGAACGATGACCGTCTGAAGTTCGCCCAGGCACTGATGGATGAAGCCGACGCAGACTTTGACAAACTTGGTTTGCACTTGGACACCCTAAAGATTCAAAATGTCACGGACTCCACCAATTATCTAGAAAGCATTGGTCGACGACGAATTGCAGAGGTCATTCGAGATGCTGAAATCGCAGAGTCAACTGCAAAGGCAGAATCGAAGGAACGTGAGTCTCAGTACAAACAAGAAGCAAAGGTCGCTATGGAAACAGCTCAAACGACCATTGTCGAAGCAGAGAATGACCTGCGCGCCTTGCAAGCCAAACTGGATGCGAACGTAGAATCGGCAAAGGAAAAAGCACTTGCGGCGGCCCGTGCTGCCAAAGCAGAAGCAGAAGCTGAGTTGCAAGAAATCCGACGGGAGTTGGAGCAAATCCGCCTTGTAGCAGACCAAGTTCTTCCAGCGGAAGCCGAAAAAACTGCCAAGGAAAATGCCGCCCGAGGTGCTGCCGCCTTTGTTGAAGAAAGTGGTAAAGCAAAAGCAGAAGTTCTCAAGATGATGACAGAAGCCTGGTTGAGCGCGGGTTCTGACGCCAAAGATATCTTCTTGATTCAACAACTCGAAGAGGTCTTAGAAACGGTCGTCACACGCGTGAAAGGCTCCTCTGTTTCTGAGGTTGTTCTGTTGGATAGCGGCGATGGTTCTGCTCTGCCGACCTACATCTCGAGTTACCCGGCTGCCATTAGACAAGTTCTAGAAGAGTTGCGTGCGTCTACCGGAGTAGATGTCACTGGCATCCTGTCTGGAAACAAAAATCTACCTTCACAAACGGAGAAATAAGTCATGGATGATGCATTATTGAATATTTTGGTCACAGGAATGGTGGTCTCCGTTGTTGGAGTCTCTTCCGTGGTATACATTTTGCGAAACCTCATTTATGTGTGTGGTCCCAACGAGGTTCTCATTTTTGCTGGTTCGGTTACAAAGACTGCAGGTGGACAGCGTGGATACCGCGTAATTCGTGGTGGTCGCGGGATGAGAATCCCATTGTTGGAAACTGTCGACAGCCTCAACTTGACAAACATGATCATTGATGTCGCGGTCAGCAATGCCTACGCCAGAGGTGGTATTCCCCTTTCGGTCAGCGGTGTTGCAAACATTAAGATTGCGTCACAGTCTCCTCACCTAGACAATGCGATTGAACGTTTCACTGGAAAGTCCAGAAAAGAAATCATTCGAATTGCCAAAGAAACGCTGGAAGGAAACCTTCGTGGTGTCCTCAGTCAACTGACGCCTGAAGAGGTCAATGAAGACAAAACCCGTTTTGCTGAGAAACTGCTCGAAGAAGCCGATCACGACTTGGCGAGACTGGGATTGGTTCTCGATACGTTGAAAATTCAAAACGTAACCGACGACCGTGGGTTCTTGGACTCCATTGGACGAATCCGTTCCGCTGAAGTCATCAAAACGGCCACAATTTCGGAAGCTCAAGCACACGCTGAAGCAACCAAAAAAGACGCCATCAACCTCCAACGTGCCAGAATGGCAGAGATTGAAAACCGACGCAAAGAATTGGAAGCTGAAGCCCAGCGTAAGATTCGTGATGCCAATACCAAAGCGGCCGCCTTGGTTGCCGAGGAACAAGGACGTATCAAATCTCAAATTGCTCGTGCACACGCTGAAATCACGGTACAGAAGGCCCGTGTTGAACAGATTCGTCGAGAGTTGGAAGCCAACCTCATTGAGCCATCCAAAGCCGAGATGACAGCGTCTATTGCAACGGCCAAAGGGGATTCTGCCAAAATCATCGAAGACGGTAAAGCCACGGTCGCAGTTCTCAACGAAATGATTGCCACATGGCAAGCGGGTGGAGAGAATGCTCGAGACATCTTCTTGATGCAGAAACTGCAATCGGTCATGTCATCGATGGTTTCCTCTATTGAAAACATTGAAGTCGATAAGGTCACTGTGCTTCCTTCTGGAAACGGGTCTGATTCTACAGGCGCCAACCTTGCACGGCTCAACGAAGAGGTTCGCGCATCCGTTGGGGTAGACATCCCTGCACTCATTGAAACGTGGAAACGATCGCAATCAAATAAGTAAACTTGTAGTTCGATCGACTAAGACAGAGAGGCATGTCCTCTCTGTTTCTTTTTTTGGGCATTCTCCTACACACTGCCTAGAGTTGAACGGTTGAACCAATGGGAAGCACCATTGGTTCAGCACCATTTTCTTCTACCTCTTCGATAAACCCTTCCAAATCCACCATTGGTAGGAGATATTGTTGCTCCGCATCAAACGGAATCCAAAAACAATCCCAATGACAAGCCATCACAATTTTTGCTTTGGTCAATGAGATGGCCTCCGATATGTAATTGGGTCGAGCGGCTCTACCAATTGCACACAAACACAACACATCGACTTCTATGCCATCCCATTCCTTTGCAAAGAACTCAGCTGAATCTACATGCATCACCCGTAAACCGTTGAGTTCAAGATACCAGTTCAATACATGACCGTGTCGAAACTGCCAATAATAGGCCGGCCACGAAAAATCTGCCCCAATACTACCTGGAAGAGTGACTTTGTTGAAATACACTTTTCCATGCGCCGATGGTATACCACGAACCATCGCGTCGCCACCACAAGAGATGTCTTCCCTACCCTGGGTAGACAGTATCTGGGTTTCAGGCAAGCCAGCCGCGCGACCAACCCGAGCAACATCCTCGGAACCGATCAAACGCGCCCCGGTTTGGGCACATAAGCACGGTGCATCCAGAATGTGGTCGTGGTGGGCGTGTCCAATCAACACGTCATCGGCTTTGGGGATCACCCGTTTCACCAAACTCTCATTGGGTTTCAGCCTTGAAAAAGCATGCTGATTGAGTGGAGGACGTGTCACATAAGGATCGACGACGATGTCTCTGTTTGGTGTAGAAAAAATAAACCCTGCCGTTCCCAAGTAGGTTACAGAAACAGAAGAATCCAATAGCGTTGGGGTCCGATGCAAGCCTTGATGAAAAGGGAGAATGGGACTCAATGGCATGGAAGATAAAAACCGTGTCAGCATGGTAAACTCAAGTTTGCGTGCACAAAGGACTGGGAGGTCACATTTCACAAGTTCATGGAAAAACAGAAGGGTTGAAGAAAAACGAATACAAAACCCTACAACAGTTGTATAACCGCAAAGCCGCACGCAATCGATTCATCGATGCCCACTTGGGTCGACAAGTCACACAAATCTCGAGAAGTATTGGTCGACAAGTTGGGCTGCTCATTGATCGAAATGGAAAAATCACCCACGTCATTGTTGGCGATGCCCATCAAATCTTCATCCCTGACTTATCGAGACATCGTGCTGGTTCCAATCGGTTTCGAGGACTGAGACTGGTTCACACCCACCTCCGCAAAGAAAACCTCAATCAAGATGACCTCACCGACTTAAGTCTGCTTCGCTTGGATACAGTTGTTGTTGTTCATGCCGCGATGAATGGTGAACCATTGGGGGCGGAATACGCGTACTTAAACCCACAGGCAAAAGAAGGGAAAAAACCTTGGAAAGTGGAAACTCGGAAGTCGATTTTTGATTGGACAGATGACTTTTTGGTCTTCATCGAAGATATTGAGAACCAGTTCTCTAAAAAGGATCGTGTTGTCAAAATCAAGGGTAAAGACGGCGTCATCTTGGTTGGGGTGGGTACAAAAGGAAAAGTCGAAGCCCGTTCCAGCATTGAAGAACTCGCCAGACTCGCCAATACTGCAGACTTACAGGTCCTTGGAACGCACCTGCAAATGCGACGAAAGATCGATAGCAAATTGGTTGTTGGAAAGGGCAAACTTCAAGATATTTTAATTGAAGCGATGCAGTTCGATGCCGATGCCCTCGTTTTTGACCAAGAACTGACCCCCTCGCAATTGCGCAATATTGCAACCGCCACCAACATCAAAGTCATCGATCGATCTCAATTAATCTTGGATATTTTTGCCAAACGAGCCAAAACGAGAGAAGGAAAACTGCAGGTGGAGATTGCGCAACTTCGATATCGCAAACCGCGATTGAAAATCATGCCCACTGCAATGAGTCGTTTGACAGGTGGTATTGGTGGGCGCGGTCCCGGAGAAACCAAACTTGAAATCAACCGCCGTCGAGCAGATGAACGCCTATCAAAACTTGAACGAGACTTGAAGAAGCAAAGCAAAGTAAGACAAGAACAGCGCAAACGACGCCAACGCAACAATGTTCCACAGGTTTCTTTGGTTGGCTATACCAACGCTGGAAAGTCCACCCTTTTGAATACCATTACCCAATCGAAAGTGGTGGCAGAGGATCAACTCTTTGCAACGCTGGATCCGACATCTCGACGATTCCGTTTTCCGCTAGACAGAGAAATCATTCTCACAGACACAGTTGGATTCATTCGTAACCTACCCAAAGAGTTGATGCAGGCTTTCGAATCGACGTTTGAAGAAACCACCTTAGCAGACCTCATTGTCCACGTCGTGGACGCTGGAGACCCTGAAATGGACACCCACATTCAAGCTGTCGAAACCACTCTTAAAGCCTTACAAGCGGATCAAATACCACGACTACTGTTATTCAACAAAAGTGACACGATCTCTGAAGAACAGCAGGTCGAGTGCGCTGTCAAATACAATGCACTGCTGTGCTCTGCCATCACCAAAGACAACTTGTCGACAGTTATTGACGAAATCTACCGACGTTTGTTTCAAATCCGTGCTGAGCCCAAAGAATGATTGCTTTTTGGTGCCTGAGCTTACTGAGTGCCTGCACAGAAAATACTGTACTCGATACAGGACGGTGGCAACTGGAGTACGGCAATCCAACCATTGATGATATTGTCGTCCAATGTCGCCAAGGCAACACACGTTGGCAAATCGACGTAACAACAACGGGTTGGACAGGAAACGGCTTGCTTTGGTTGACCGATGGACAACGATATGAGCGGCATTCATTGTACTCTGTGTCAGCCGCACCAGACGGCAGCGCTGACCAAGTCAGAATTCAGTTAGACATTGTCTCCGACTGGAGAGATGCTCAATCGGGTCGCAGTACGGGTTTTTCTTGTACGGAGGGTACAGTGCCAAGTGTATTTGTTGCAATACGACACCCTCAAACCCTTGGCATCACAGACTGTGCAGACGTCTTCTTTGATGAACGTGATTTGTCAGTCGATGAAGAACTAGAGGATACGGCTACAGAAAGTGTATGGGCCACCGTTCCCCTACCCTCATGCCCCAGAACAGAGCAAGTACTCACGTCAATAGAGTCTAATTAGTGCGGTTCTCTACCAATTTCTTGGCCAAGTTCCAGGCTGCAATTAAAGAGTCCGGTTTTGCAACCCCTTGTCCAACGATGGTATCTGCAGTACCGTGATCCACGCTTGTTCGAACAATGGGCAACCCCAATGTCCAATTGACAGAGCTGCCAAAGTCTACCAGTTTCAATGGTGTCAGACCTTGATCATGGTACATCGCGACCACCACATCTACCTTGCCATCTCGCGCCAGCAAAAAAGCTGTCTCTGAAGATACAACGTCGGTCACGTCTATTCCTTGTGCCCGTAGACGCACACAAGCAGGTTGAATGATATCAAGATCTTCAGTACCCAACTTACCCTGTTCGCCAGCATGTGGATTCAGACCACAAATCGCAAATCGAGCTCGTTGACCACGACTCAACCAAGCGGCATGGGCAATATCAACCACCCGGACAATGTCTTCTGTGCGAAGTGCAGCAGGCACCTGAGACAACGGCATATGCGTTGTGACCAATACAACTTGCAAAGCCCCACCGCTAAAGGCCATCACCGGACGCTCGACACCACACAAATGCCCTAGAAAATCCGTGTGTCCTGGGAAGGAGAAACCCCGCTCCATCAACACGGCTTTGTTGATTGGTCCAGTCACCATAGCCGAGCATTGACCCCGTTGACAAAATTCAACCGCAGTGCGTATGGCTTGCACTTCGGCTGGTTCTTCACCGTCTTCAAATTCGACAATCTGTACAGCCCGATTGTTCCACAAATTTGTCCAGTCCAAACCAAGTTGTTCGACCGCTTCAGTAAGCGTACCTTTCTTGGCCAATAAAAGTGTGGGACTTGAAAGTTCACCCAAGGCTTTGACGGCGATTTCAGGTCCAATCCCCATGCCGACAGTGAGGGCTATCGGTTTCATCATGTCCCTCATTTACCAGACGATGGATTTTGAGATGAATCCAAATGAATTTTGATGGCGGCACGGCTCTTTGTTGCTTCAAACCAAGAAGCCATCTCTTCCTCAAAACGCGATGCATAATATGCATCCATCAGTTGTGGACGCAGGGATTCTAAGGGTGGAGCTTCTTGCTTGCGCTGCTCTTTAACGTACAAAATATACACGCCATTGCCCATTTCCAAAGGCTCACTAACGCCACCGACCGGAATGCTGAAGGCGAGTTGTTCAAGGTCTTTTCTCAACTGACCACGGGCGAACGTCCCCATCTTACCGCCAGATTGAGCCAATCCCGACTGATCATACTGTTTGGCCACTTCCCAAAATGGTACTCCTTGTTCAAGCAACTGTTGCAACTTGTTCAACGTCTTGTTTCTATCCTGCATCCCTTGCAGTTGCATGGTGTCCAACTTTTCCTGTGCTTCTTCAAGGCTGATTCCCATCGCGCTGGCCACTTCGGCTGCTGGTTTTGTCTGTGGAGGGTTCTTCAGAAAAATCCCATACAACTCAATTACATCCGGTTGCTGAAGTTTTACTTGCCGATACTGTTCTTGGATCGCCTTTTCATCGACCACAATGCGCGGCTGCAAGATGAGCTGGTTAAACTTCATTTGACGCAATGATTCGCGAATCTCATCTTGATAAGAATCCCAGTCCAACCCCGACGCTTCAACCTCACTTTGCAATTCAGTGCGGGCAATGTTGTTTGATTCCGCAATGTCGTTCATCGCCCCTTCGACTTCTTCATCGGTCACATCCATACCAAGGTTTCGAAGTTCTTGAGAAACGAGGGTTCGCTGAATTAAAGTGTCCAACACCTCCAACTCGGCATTGCGCAAATTATCGGTCCCAATGCTTTGGGCTAGGTACTCTCCACCGACCTCATAAACAGACGACAGCACTATGAGATCGTCGTTGACCACTGCAGCGATTCGGTCAACCGTTGCGGCTTGAACAGGCAACCACCCCAACAACCACAAAGCAAGACTCATTCTCCACCCATTTGAAGACCATTTGGCATGGTCAATCTTTGTTTGCCAGCACTCTTCACTTCTACTGCCTGTAATTTGGCATCATCAATCGAAATCTCAACCCCTTGTCGCAGTCCGTTGGTGTAGGTGTCGTACATTTCTTTCACGCGTTCATTTTTGATTTTGCGCAACACCGACCCTTTCATCTGTGTAAAGGAGCGATCCTTTGCTTCACGCTTTGCTGGGACATAAATCACATTCCAACCACTCTTTGTTTTGAAAGGCTTGGCCAAGGTCTCAACATTCATCTCGAAAGCCTTGTCGACGATCTCTTGGTCCAAGCCAGGCTTACCGGTCTTGGGCACAAAGCCCACATCTCCACCACGACGTTTGTATGGGGACTCCGACTCTTCTTTGGCGATGTCTCTAAACTTTGAAGTGTCCTTGCGAATCTGGGTGTACAACCGTTCTGCTTTGGCTTTGGCTTCTTCATCGGATCGGTCATCCGTCACCTTGATGAGAATGGAGTAAACCTGCACTTTTGCTGGAACAGTAAATTCCACAATGTGTTCGTTGTAATAGGCCTCGAGTTCAGCATCGGAAAAATCTGAATTCTTGATGGAATCATAAATTTCCTTTCGAATTAGGGCATTGACCATCACTTTCTTGACCTTTGGATCTTTGTCGTACCCTTCTTGCAAGGCTTTTTGATACAGCAACTCTTCAGTCACAAGGTCATCCAAGACTTCCTTGCGCTCGTCCAACGACAATTCACTTCCCTTTCCTGGGCTTTTACGCGTCGCCAACAACGCAAAGTCTTCAGAACCAATGGGCGCTCCATTTACGGTAGCGACAACTTCACCATTGACTTCTGTCGTTGTTTTGGTCTCGGTTTGACTTTGTTCAGTTTCTCCACACCCCATGAGACTCAGTGTGAATACGGTGGACAACAATGTTTTGGCAGTCATAGCATCTCCAATCAATTACATTTTCATTTCAACATATACTCATACCGACATGAAAATCAAGTTCATTCCGGTACAAGAATAGACAAACCATTTACAAGAAACCATGTTTCAGTCACTTAGAACCCGCATCATCATATTGTTCCTGCTATCCTTCATCGCATCCGGTGGAGCCCTTCTCTATGCACTGAGCCAATTCCAACAAATTGGTGAAGGTCTCTATGCAATCAATGCCTGTTATTTACCGGTGTCCGATGAGACCACCAAACTCGACATCATCGTTTTTCAGTTGCAACGAGAACAAGAACAAATCGATCGAAACATGTCGCCATCAAGCAATGACACCGACTTTTTAAATGCGGCATTCTACATTGAAGAATTGGATGCCGGTCTCACTCGTACACGCACCATCATCGACTTGGCAAAAAAATCTCAAATTGTAAAGCCCGCAACAGATTTAAATCAACTCTTAGAAAAAGCACAAAAAACTCAGGAAACATTGGATAATTACACATCGGTGTGGGAAAAGTGGAAAAATGGCGGTCCCATTCAAGAACTCAACCGAGCCAAAAGTCAACTCGTTGTCTCTATACGACAGCTGGCATCGACTGTTTCTGTGCAAATGATTCAAGTGAGTCAACAAACAGAACTGGCTCGACGCAATGCCCAACGTTTAAGCGGAACCCTAACCCTACTGGCCACCTTGCTTTGGATGGGACTGTTGTTTGTGGCCCTCAAAGTTGTACGCCCCATTACCACCCTCACCGAAAAGGTTCAACGGGTTCGACAGGGGGAAATGGTTACCATTCAAGAACGTGGTATTTCCTCAGAAATATCAGAACTCTACACTGAATTCAATGAGATGGCCAAAACAATCCAGCAACGACACAGGACACAACGACTGGCCACCATTGGCAAGATGCTAGCGCAAATTACCCATGAGATCCGAAATCCACTCAACGCAATGAGTCTGAATGTTGAGATGCTGCTAGAAGAAGAACTCACCGAAGACGCCCAAGAAATGCTCGATATTCTGAAAACAGAGATTGATCGGTTGGAACAAAGCACCAACCACTATTTGTCTCTTTCCAGGTCACCTGAAATTGAACTCGTCACCATCAACCCAATGGAGGTTGTGCGCCCCTTGATTCAATATGAACATTACACTGTAGAGTTTGTTTTATCCGACACATCTGAAACAGTCATTGTAGATGAAAATATTTTGCGTCGATGTTTTCGCAACCTTTTTCGAAATGCCCAAGAAGCAAATGCCTCCACTGTTTGGATAACGGTAGAAGATCGGCGCATCTTGATTCAAGATGATGGAGATGGCTTTGCACCCGAAACCATGGAAACGGCATTTGAACCATTTCATACCAGCAAAAGCCAAGGCACAGGACTTGGACTGTCGATTTGCAAGCAAGAACTTGAACTGTGTGGTGCCAGTTTGCACCTTCAAGAAATCAATGCACGAACGACATTCACCATCGAATTTTCCTAAACGACCATCTCGGCCATCCCACAATTGAGGTGCCAAAGTTCGAAAACACCGTTAAAATGGACATGTCACTGAAAATCTAGGAGTGCTCAATGCACATATTGGTTGTGGATGATGAAGCATCCAACAGACGTACGCTTGAAGTCTTGCTCAAGAGAGCGGGACACACCGTTTCATCTGCTGAAAATGGCGAAGTTGCCTTAACGCAACTGAGCCACAGACAGTATGATGTGGTGATTACGGACTTGAGAATGCCCAAAATGGACGGTATGACATTGTTGGGACACATCAAAAATCAATACCCCACCGTTCAAATTATTTTGGCCACGGCTTATGGAAGCATCGATACAGCAGTGGAGGCCATGAAACTCGGAGCATGGGATTTCATCACCAAACCCATTAAGAAAAATGAACTCTTACAGCGACTGGCGAAAATCGCCGAAAGCGCCCAATTACGAGAGGAAAATACGGCCTTACGAGCAGAAATCGCCAAGATTCGGCCCAATTGGATCGGTCAATCGCTTTCAATGGAACGAGTCTCCGAAGAAGCCAAAAGCGTTGCAGACACGGAGGCTTCTGTCTTTCTGGTAGGTGCCAGCGGTACAGGAAAAAGTTTACTGGCGCGGTGGATTCACAATGCGTCCCACAGGAACCAGGGCAAGTTTGTCGTGTTGAACTGTGGAGCCATTCCGGAAAACCTGATGGAATCAGAACTGTTTGGTCATGAGCAAGGTGCCTTTACCGGTGCTCAACACACCAAAATAGGTCGACTTGAACAAGCGAATGGGGGCACATTGTTTTTGGATGAAGTGACGGAGATGGCACCGCAATTGCAAGTCAAACTGTTGCGCGTCCTACAGGATGGTGAATTCGAGCGGGTGGGTGGTACAGAGACCAAACATACCAACATGCGGGTAATTTCTGCCAGCAATCGAGACCTGGAAGAAGCGATCGCACAGGGAGATTTTCGCGCTGACTTGTTTTATCGATTGAATGTCGTTCAACTCAAAATGCCCCCACTCAAAGAGCGGCGAGATGACATTCCACTTTTGGTGGAGCACTTTTTAAAGACGCAAGCCCTGAAAAATCATCGCCCCATCAAACCCATCTCCGACAGTGCATTGCAGGCTTTGATGCAATGGGACTGGCCGGGAAATGTTCGTGAGTTGGAGAACACCATTCAACGCGCGGTGGTGTTGTGCAAGACCGATTCCATAGAACTGCAAAATCTCCCGCTTCATCTTCACAATGTAGCTCCAAGAGAGAACAATCTCCTCTTGCCAATTGGTACATCTCTCCAAGATATCGAGAGACACTTCATTTTGGCAACCCTTGCCAGTGTGGACGGAGATAAAAACAGAGCGGCTGAGTTGCTCGGGATCACAGTCCGTACATTGTATCGAAAAGAAGCCGAATGGCGTGAAGCAGGATGGATTGAATGATGTGGCTTTCCCTGTTCAATATTGCACTTGCCAACGCAACTCCGAACATCAATGCACCGGCTGTCGTCTCTCATACCACCACAAAAATCCGAATTGACGGTCAGTTGTCGGAAGATGTGTGGAATCAAGCAACACCAATAACAAGTTTCAAGCGATACCTGCCCACAGATGGAGATGCTCCACCGGGAAAAACCGAAGTGCGCTTTGTACAAACCCCAGATACTCTCTATGTTGGAATTCGAGTGTCTGAAGCAGACTACCCGATTCAAGCAAGGATATCCCCCAGAGAAGATGTCAACGACGATGACCAAGTGGGGATTTACATTGACCCAATTGGCGATGGAAGAACCGGATACATTTTCTACCTAAATCCTCTTGGAATTCAGCAGGATATCAGATACTCGAACGGTCAGTGGATGGTCAATTGGAACACCATTTTTGATACAAAGGGTCAACTCACAGAGGATGGATACACCATTGAAATGGCGCTTCCGTTCAAATCTATTCAATATACTGACGACGGCGAATGGACGGTGTCCATCACTCGAAAAATCCCTTCTTTGGGGGCAAAATACAGTCACCCTGCAAGAAAGAGAAACCATCCGCAACTGTTCTTACAAGCCGTCCCCCTTCAAAACATCCAACCACCAGAGAGGGGTGCAGGCGTGTGGGTTCAACCCACCGTATCTGGTATCCACACCCTAGAGCGTCAAGAAACAGACTTGGTTTGGATGGAAAAGGATGCACCAATATTGGACATTGCCCAACCCAGTCTAGATTTGCGTTGGGGACTCACTTCGGAAACGGTACTGACGGCCACAGTCAACCCCGATTTTTCACAAGTCGAAGGAGACGTCCGCCAAATCAACTTGAATCAACGCTTTGCATTTTACTATCCCGAACGGCGTCCCTTCTTTTTGAGCAACATTGACTCTTTTCAGGACACGGCCAGTTCACTCTACACGCGTTCGATTGTCAACCCCATCTACGGTGCGAAAGTCTCCGGTCGAGAAGGAAGCTGGGACATCGGTGTGCTCTCAAGTCTTGATCAAACACCAAAATCCTCTGTTCATGAGTTTGGCGCACAGGGATTTGATACCGACACCATTGGTGACAACCCTGCTCAAAACACCTATCTTCGACTTCGAAAAGATGCTTTTTCTTCCGGATTCATTGGACTGTTCCTCACGGACAAACGCATTGTAGAAGATGCACGGTCTCTGGCGTTCAACGACGTTCTTGGTTTGGACTTTCGCAGCAACCTCAATACCGAGACCGTACTGTCTGGATTTACGAGTGTGGCCATGACGGGCACCCAAAGCGACGCTACACTCCAGACGGGTCATCGCCACAATTTGCGTCTCGCCCGAACACCCGATCTCGGACTTGGATATTCAATGGTCTTGAATGCTTCTACACCAGATTTTCGACAAGAAATGGGCTTTCTCAATCAATCTGGTTTACAAACGGTTTCGCTCAACGGTCAATACATTCACCAAGTCGGCGAGGACTCACTGTGGAGACCATCGCTCAGTGCCTATGCCAAAGAAGAATTTGATGCAGATGGAGAATTGAGGTTCTCACATGGACAAGAGTTCAATCTCAAAGGACTTCATCGAATCAATGCCAACCTTGGATGGGGGTCAGAATCGTATCAATCTGATACGGTCAGTGGTTGGTTTGGATCGGCGAGCTGGCGAGCAAGAATCAATGGACGGCTCAATACAGAAGTCCAATACGATTACGAACCTTCTCTGGATTACAGTACAGGACTTGCTGCCGAAAACCAACAGTTGGCATTGCAATGGTTGTGGCGACCACAGTCAAACTTGCGGCTGGACATAGACCTCGCCCAGCAGTGGTACCAACTCGCCTCCACAGATGTCAACAGCATCCAACGAGTATATTCTCGGCTCAACTGGCAATTCTCACAATACTTGGGCACACGCATCATTGCCCAAACCATACAATCAAGCCAGAGTGACGTTGCTGGATTGGACTCCTTGTTTGGCTCCTTCTTGCTCAGTTATATTCGAAACCCTGGAAATGAGGTGTATATAGGTGCAACTTGGAATTGGAATCCAGAAAGTACGATTTTTCCAGCGGAACCCAATGTGCTACTGTCCGACAATCTGATGCTGCAGCAGCAGATGCTCTTTGCAAAGTGGACCCATCTATTCCAATACTAATTTGGCAATCGCCACGATATTTGTCACCAGAGCCACTGTACAATCGTATTTTCTGAAGCGAATTTACAAAGGATATACGGTGGACCAAACAGAGGTGACATCTTCAAAGTTTACCGATGCCTTGGCAGCGTCAATCGAAGCCTCTACACTGTTCGAATGGTAACCTTGTCCCTGCGCCAGTACGATCGTCTCTTCCCCTTGTAGAGTCGGATGGCAAGAACGCAGTTGAATGGACAGACTCACCACCGAGACAAAGCCACCCATCGGCCCCTTTTGGGTGTTCACTTCCTCCATCAGCGTTCCTAAATAACCACGTTCATCTACACACTCTTGCTGAACCAATGTTGACACGTGATGCCCTCGTAGACTAGACAAGGCTTGAGACGCCAACTGACTTTTCGGCTCGGTTCTTAGATAGAGTGGGTTTCGTTTCCGGTAGACCATCGACAGTTCTGATATGCGGGCTTGTTTCTGCACAAGTTCACGCCCCCAAGCAGAGCCCCCATCCGACAGTGAATTGAGCATTTGAGCATCGGTCAACAGCGGTTCCAAAGCAATTGTAAACCTCTGTGCGCCAGCAGTGAAAGTCTGGATGGGCTGTGGTTCCAACAAAGCTTGGTATACCCCTTGCAATTCAATCATTTCTGACTGGTGTCGTTGCTGCACTTCTCTTTCAAGTTCTGGTACCGTTAAACAAGCCAAGGCTCGATAGCCATCTTTTGATTGGTGAATCGGTTCAATGATCCGAATACTGTGATTGTACATAAAGTTGGTTTCAATCGTACTGACCTCATCATAAGACCTGTAGGACATCTCTTCACCCTGTTTCTGCTCGATGATGCTTTTGGAGACTTGAACAGCATGCAACGATGAAGACACGCTCTCGGCCAGTCGTCTTTTTGCTTTTTGCTCAGCCAACTCTGCAGAATCATCAGAGAAACCAACGGCTCTTATCGCAGTCTCTTGAGAACACTCTGGGTGAACATTCTCATTTGGCGCCAACAAATACGGTGGTATTGTACGTGCACACGCCAGCCACACCCACAGCAATGTCATCTCTGTCACCTCTCAAAATGTTAAACGAAATCTCCAAAGTCATCTGAATCTTCATCGGACTCAGAGTCTTCATCCTCCGAAGACTCTAACTCTTCACTCGAGTCTTCCATTCCATCAATCTCCATCAACTGTTCCATCAAAGACTTCAACAGTCCAATGTTTTCTACCATCTCAAAATCAATCTCACCTTGTTCAGCAACATTGTGAATCACGGGGTGATAATATTCGAGAATCTTTACAAGGGCAAATAACCCCCGCAACAGTTGCGTCTCGGTCACTGTACCATCTTCGATCGGCATCTCAACGGTTGCAGATATCCACTCTTCAACCTGCAAGGTTGCCAAACTTTCTTCGTCCAATCCTTCAATATCCAGCAAGGATGGGTTCTCACAGCTAAACTGCACCATTTTACTCTTGGAAGATATGAGCAACAAGGTTTTGAAGAAGTTGCATTGAAACGCCTCCTCGGGCAACAAATAACAATGGGGTGCGACAATCCGAATGAACTCGCCATTTTCTTCAAGTACAATGTACAAATGCAAGTGTTTATCCCCAATGGGTGACTCATACCGTTGTGTTGCAAACCCAGTGTGAATGAAAGACCCTGAGCCATTTTCACGAATTTGATATTTCAAAGACTGCGACTCAAGATACTCAACAATTGTTTTAATATCAATAGCCATACATACTCCAAAAGTAAATTGAGGTCATTGTGCGTTCCACATACGCCATCCCAATGCCGCGATAAAGGCTACCCCAAGAAGCATGAGCCACACCTGTACCAACCGATCATCCCACAACCGCTTTGGTTGCTTCAACACTATTCTGGGTGGTGGGGGTCTATTGGTTGTATAAGTCGTGGGAGCAGTTGACGTCGACTCCACATGCAAAATTGAACTTTGATTGTGGTTGTGACTTTGATTCTGGTTGGATAGTGCTGCGCCCTCGGAGAACCATTCGTCTTCGAGCAACACTTGAGCACCGGCCGTGTCTTCATCTGAATCTGGATCGTCATCCCAAGCCATTTCCCAAGTTGGAGCGTCTTCAATGCTCACCAACGCGGGAAAAACTTCTTCCGTCGTCATGTCTGATTCAGGTGCGTCATCTTCTAAGTTCAGTTGAGCACCTGCACTGTCTTCACCCACCTCATCAACATCCCCCAAAATATCGGATAGGGTAACGTCTTCCCAGTTGATTTGAGACCAATCATCTTCAGGCAAGTCTAACAACGGTGCCGTTTCATGTTCCTGAACCTCTTGAATGGGCTTCAAAACTGGTTCTTGAACCACATCCGTGGCGGACACATTTGAATCTTCTTGCGACGATGCTGTCAAATTGAGAGCCATGGGCACTGGAACATCATCGAGGTCATCTGAAAAATCATCATCGTCGAAAAATGGATCGTCGTCTTCAGAGATGTCCCACGCATTGTCATTGTCTGTTGCGGAATCAGATGCCCCCACCCCAACAAAAATCTGTAGTTTTTCGGTCACTTCCGTTTCATCAAGATCCAAACTTTCAGTCTCAAATTGCAGTTCACTTTCATCCATGACGGCACGGTTGGCATCGAGTTTGGGCAATGCAATCTTAGATACCCTCTCGTCGAGAAGCAGCTGATTCGGCCTTCCTTGAAATAACTTTGACGATGTGGTCTTGCGTGTTGTCACAGAATCCTTCTACAAACAGTAATTATAGTGGTAATGAGTTGCCTATTCAATCAAATCAAGTATTTCAGTCGGAAGGTGTTCTGTTTCAAAGTCAACAACATGCTGTAGAATTTTGGACCAGTGTTCGTTCGGACCGGGCTCAATGGTCAATCCAGTCAACGTGGATTTCGGCAACAGCAAATTACAGCGAATAAAGGAATTGATGACGCGTCGAACAAATGAAAATTCGTCGCCCTCAAGGCCCCTGTTCAAATTGTCTGCGCGCGTTGCCGTAGACCAATCTGCCTCTAAAATCCGCCTTGCCATCTCTCGAAGCAACAGTCTTTGACGATTGTCGTCTTGAAGTTGTATGGGTTCAGACCACCAATTTTGCAGCCCCATTCCTTTCGCTATCTGAGAGATCTTTTGATGCGTCAACCGCAACTCATTTGGCATGCCGCCTTTTTGGATCGATAGATATCGCGCGATGTCAAATGGATGAATATCCAATTGCGCGGCAGCATCGGACAAAGAATAATATTGGACCAAATCACTTTGACTCATACAGCCTCCCCAGTGGCAGTCAGTAGATCAACATCCAACCAAGTTACCTCAACGCCCAATCGAATCGCTTGCAACTCAGAAGCATAATCTCTAAGTTGTTGAAACTCCAAGGAAATGGACTGGCGTATATCCCCATTGAGTTTCTTTCCTTGCAACCATACTTGAATGGACAAATAGCCATTGTGTTCACCAAAATTAAAATCGACTTCGCGAAGTCCAATTTTGTGCAAAGCAGACGTGATAGCACCCACACATCTGTAAGCAAGTACCTGTTGCAGACTGTCTTCTCCCGCACTTGGCTGCGTGTATATATCAAATGGTACAGGCACGATGACGGCCATGGCTTCAGGTTGAACAAAGTCCGGCTCAATACTGGCAATCAAACCGATAGATTTTGCTGCCTTATTGGTTTTGGGCAACGGTTGTTCAGCAGCCATAAAAATGGGTTCCAACTCTTTTCGAACCACTTCGTGATGCTGTAAAATCGCGTTGCGATAACTGGAAGGGAGCGACATCAGTTTGGCTTTGTTGTCTTGAAACTGGCGATATTCAGCGATCTTTTCTTGAAATTTTGGCTCTTTGAGGACATTTTCTACTCTATCCTTGCGTTGCTTTCTTTGTTGTCCCAACAAGACATTTCGAGTCACTAGGGTCTCTTGAGCCGATTGCAATCCAGATCGTATGGCCTGTTTCATTCGCTCAACAACTTCCCCTTCCCGTTGACTCACCTGTTGTGCAAAATCCTTTTTCTGAGCCTTCAGATCTTCAAGTCGCTTGGTCAACTGCTGAATGTCTTGCTGTGTTTGCTGAATGGTACGAGATAGTTCTGCTTGTTTTTGTTCCCAATGCGAAGCCTGTCGCTGTCCCCACTCTTGAACCTGTTTGAGTTGGTTCACCAATTCAGATCGCTCCGTTGAAGCACTCATATTCACTGTTCTCCTTACTGTATTCAGATAACCATCACGGACATTCTTGCCAGAGTCCACGATTTTGGGTTTCGGCGTTTTCCTGAGCAACACTCATTTGATCGCCATAGCGCTCAGATTGATCGACTTCCCCTCTGAAAACTTCAGCATAGCCCATTTGCACCAAAAGTTCATTGACCAAAAACTCATAAGAACCGTCTGATTGGAGACCTGGTGTCTCTGTTTCCGTCAACCACCCTGCTATTTGTGGGTCATCCCCTCTCAACACAACCCAACTGAGTGTTCTTTGATAAATGTCTGTGCATTCTCTATCAAACTGCAACTCTACCGCTTGGTCCAAAATCAGTTCGCGCAAAAAAGTTGCGGCTTCATCTCCATAGCACTCAGCTGGCTCGGAACCACTCTCAACTTCCGGCGCCGCCACCCCCAACATGCGAATCTTTTGCTCGACCCCACCGTCATCTACGTACATAAACGTATCCCCATCGTATACGCGGGTAACGTCCACCTGCATATTCGGGGCACACCATGTCTCCACAACGAGTTCGATGTCATCTTCTAGCACGTCCATACCAGCACAAGATAGAAGGGATGCCGAAAGCATTGGACCTGTCAAAACCTTTGTGGCAATGAACACAACATTCCTAAAGGAATCAACTTGCCACGAAGAAGCACTGGCTTGTATTGTCGATGGATTGTTTGAGGGGCGGTACATAAGCACACTGTATCCAAAATATCAGCCTTTGTCTAAGGTCATTCAAGGATAACTCTCCCTTTCCACATTGCAGTGAATTGGGTTACAAACTCATATGCCTACACCGTCACATTTAAAATTGATTACCCCCTCTGAAAACCAATCTGGAACCACGGAATCTGAGTGGGCAATTCGTGTTCAAGGTTTGGGAAAGAAATTTAGCATTTACACCCATGACAGAAATCGTCTACTGGAGTTTTTTGGCAATCGAAAGCACCATGAAGAACACTGGTCTTTGAGGAACTTAAATTTCCAAATCCACAAGGGTGAGTGTTTTGGCATTGTCGGGCCAAACGGTGCGGGAAAATCCACACTATTAAAAATGTTGTCGGATATTACGGCCCCTTCTGAGGGAACGGTGGAACTCAAAGGTCAACTGTCGACACTGTTGGATTTGGGCGTTGGCTTTCATCCCTCTTTTACAGGACGCGAAAACATCAAGTTCAACTGCAAACTGCTGGGCATGAGTGACGCAGACATCGATCTAGAAACACCGAATATCTTAAAGTTCGCCGAACTTGGAGAGTTTATTGACTTTCCTGTCCGTACCTACTCCAGTGGGATGCAACTTCGTTTGGGCTTTTCCATCGCTGCTCACGTACCGAGTGACATTTTACTCATCGATGAAGTATTGGCAGTTGGGGACCAACGCTTTCAAAGAAAATGTGTGTCCATGATGGAGCAATTTTTGGCATCAGGCAAAACGATTGTGCTTGTGAGTCACGACCTGCATGCCATCCGTTCTCTGTGCAATCGCGTTCTGTGGCTTAACAAGGGTACACTTCAACTGTTGGGACCGGCGGTTGAAACCGTGGACAGGTACATACAGGGGAGTCCAGGTAATGCAGTCAACAGTGTCTCCGTTCAACGTTCAGAGGGAGAAACACAGCATCCTACAACGATGCAGTATGAATCTTCAACGTCTGATCCTGAACTCGAGCAAAACATCCGACAGCACTTCAACACACAGACAATCTCCAAATCCACTGGAGGACTCAACCCTGTAGATGTGGTCAAAGACGACCAAGCCATCGTACAAGGAACGGGAGAAGTCACGGTTGAACGAGTACAAATTTTGGACGCGGATGCTCAACCAAGATTGCGTTTTCAAACCCATGAAGACATTTTGGTCGCGGTAACCTTCTCAACACACCTTCCATTGATCAACCCCATTTTTGGCGTGGCCATTTTTAGATCGGATGACGTCTATGTACATGGACCAAATTCAAAGTTTGACCAAGTTTTTGAGGGCGAATACCATGGAACCTTCACATTCTTTATTCGATGGCCCAATATCCCTCTTTTGTCGGGTCAATACGAAGTCTCCATTGCCATATTTGATCAGCACCACATCAAACCCTATTGCTGGCACAATCGCTTGTACAGTTTTGAAATAGCGTCACAATTTGAAGACCATGGTTTAATAAAACTCAAGCATGACTGGGGATTGCTCACACACTCTGATCACAATGCGCCTGACGAACCATGAACATTCTACTGATTGGTCAAGGACCACTACCCACGAGTGCTGAAAGCTTTTGTAGTTTTCCACAGTTACGGACATGGTCGATGCTCCAGTGCCTCAACACGTGGATCAAAAATCATGGGCATCAACTCCACGTTGTGTTGGTGGGTCCCGAAAACAGTTCCTTTGGACTGAATGTCTATGACAACGCACAAATGAGAGAGCTAAACAAAACTGCGCAGAACATGGACGTCATCGTAACAGCTGGTCCTTTCTACCCTTTGTTTGCCCTGCTGCACTTGCCACAGACCATTCCACTGTGGCTGGATTTGCCCAGTGATCCACTCGCTGATTTGGCGGCACGAAATTCCGTCAATCCTGTCTCAGAGGAAGAATCTTTGTTGGTCCAAGAACTGTTAAGGTTCGGATTACACAGAGCAGATGCCATCGGTGTAATTTCACAACGGCAGCGGTGGGCCACTTTGGGACAGCGGTTGTTACTCAACCTTCCGGAGATACCCATTGCGTACTCTCCAATTGCATTTGAGTTCCCTACCCCCATGAGGTCAGAACCAAATCACGAAAAGCATTCTGAACCATCCTACTTGCTGTCCGGCTCAAACAATGCTTGGCTCGATGTTGAAAGGCTCGAACAATATCTAGAAGACCAAGCCGTTCACTGCACAGGATTGCACATCAAGCACCTAGCATCGCAACCCATTCCCAAAAACTGGATACAACACGGGTGGCTTCAGCAAACAGACCTACAACAAGTGATTGAACAATGCGACTATGGCATTTGGGCAGACCGTAATTGCAGTGAGTCCTTACTGGGCTCCAGAACACGATTGCTGTTTTATCTGTGGAATGGATTGACTCCAATTGGCGATACAAAAACTGAACTGGCTTTGGATATTCATCGCAACGGATGGATGTACGACTGGGATAAATTCTCCAAGTTCACTGCAAACTCATCCATCAAGTCGATTGATATTGAGAAGGCCCAGCAATATTGCGTTGAACATTTTTCGGCTGACATTGTGTACAGACCACTCAGACAGTGGCTACAAAATCCAAAACACATCGGCATGACCCCAACAACCAGTTTACACCTTGAAAACCTGCGGCTCAGAGAACGCATCCAGGAAATTCACTCTTCAATGACCTGGCGCTGGGGCTCGAAAGTGCACAAACTCGTGCAAAGATTCACTCGATTTGCGAAACCCTGATCATGAATCACTGATTAAAGGTCAATGATGTCAAACACAACGATCGTTGCTTCGCTCTGACTTTCCCACCAGTGCACCAAGCCGTTTCTTTCGGCGACCCTACCACTACTCTGATGAGACACATCCCCATCTCCCCGATGTTCGATTACAGATCCAGACAGGACATAGGCAAACGACGGTCTAGAGGAATGTTTGTGCTGACCCACCACACCAGTCTCTGTCAAATCCACACTCCGAAACCGCAAAGCCTTGTTTTTTAGAGGAAAATCCACCAACGGTTCAGTCCAGGTGTGCGAAAGAGATATACCCGTTGACTGTTTTGGTGCCTCGTCCGAGAGGAATTGCTCTGTCAAGATATCTCCTTCTTCGGAATTGCTTTCTTGTACAACAGTGGCCGTCAGCAACGTACAGCCTTGTGCACAAGCCTCAAGGGGAAGATACTTGGCAGACATGCCACTTTCTCCTATGGCATCCTTCCCCATCACAATCCATCCAGTGTTGGCAGGCAATGAGAATGGGACACCTGGTTCCACCGACAGTTTCTTTAACTGATACTGCCATCCGGCTGCTGCATCACCAAACTCTGAAGCCAACTCAATGGTTTCAAGCAGTTGAACCGCAACTGGCTGTTCAGCCTTGGGTACCACATTTTCTTTTGCACAAGCAAACAACAATGAAATATACAACATACATACCTTCCTAGATTACCAAATCAGTTTATCAAAATGGAGACACCACGATGATTCACCTAGTGATTTTGCTGTTCGCTTGTGGACACGAACACCCTGATGCGAACCTTCCCGAAGGAGACCCCACCGTGGGAGCAGAACTGTATGAGATTTCCTGTAGTGGATGTCATGGACTGGCCGGTACAGGTGGATATGGCGGTCCAAGTTTACTCGATCAAACGGACGATCACATCGCAGACTACATCCAAAATGGCCAAGGCAACATGCCAGCATTTCCAGACTTTTCTGAACAAGATATCGCCGATGTAATTGCCCACATTCGAACTTTGGAAGCCTTGGGGAACGACACCGGAGAATAACGCTATAAAAGCAACAACGTCCCTCAACGAATCACACCTGCCGGTGCACCACCTTTTCGTGGATCGGAAGCCGCCAAGCACTCTTGGCCTGTACAATGCACAACTTGCACAGAAGCATTGAGCGGCATATCATACAGGGTATGCCCCTTGGCTTCGAGAGATGAACGAACATCTC
>CBFICN010000016.1:25327-33351 GCA_965661045.1 uncultured Myxococcota bacterium | reverse complement strand
GATGAATGGGGCGGTTTTACCGATTTTGGCTCTGTATATCGTCAGTGCTTTGGAGCAGGGAGCAGCGTTGCATGAGCTTCGAGGGACGATTCAAAACGATATTCTTAAAGAATTCATGGTCCGCAATACCTACATTTACCCACCGAAACCCTCGATGCGGATTATCTCTGACATCTTTGCCTATACCGCTCAACACATGCCCAAGTTCAACTCCATTTCCATTTCCGGCTATCACATGCAAGAAGCGGGTGCGACACCAGACTTGGAATTGGCCTACACGCTGGCCGATGGGTTGGCCTATGTCAAAGCCGGTGTGGCAGCGGGATTGGATATTGATGCTTTTGCACCAAGGTTGTCTTTTTTCTGGGCGATTGGAATGGATACCTACACCGAAATCGCAAAACTTCGAGCAGGTCGGCGTTTGTGGTCGGAACTGATTGCAGAGTTTGATCCAAAGAACCCGAAATCTCAAATGTTGAGAACGCACTGTCAAACCAGTGGATGGTCTTTGACTGCACAAGACGTGTACAATAACGTTACGCGGACGGGGATTGAAGCCTTGGCGGCAGCATTGGGGCACACGCAGTCCTTACATACCAACTCTTTGGATGAAGCTCTGGCGTTGCCAACAGACTTTTCGGCTCGAATCGCTCGAAATACTCAACTGTTGCTCCAACAAGAAACGGGTGTTTGTAGAACTGCAGATCCATTTGGAGGCGCACATGCCCTTGAAGCGTTGACCGATGAGATTTATCGACAGGCCAAAGTTCACATGACCGAAATTGAGCAACTCGGTGGAATGCCTGAAGCGATTGAGCAAGGAATACCAAAATTGCGAATCGAAGAGGCTGCCGCTCGAACCCAAGCGCGAATCGATTCCGGTCAACAGGTGATCGTTGGGGTCAATAAGTATACGGTCGACATTGAAGAAGACATTCCTGTATTGGTGGTGGACAATCAGCAGGTGCGAACAGCACAGGTGGAACGATTGGAGCGGTTAAAAGCCAATCGCAACGCAGATGTGGTGAATGCTTGTTTACAGGATTTGACACAGGCTGCTCAAACTGGAACTGGCAACCTATTGGATCTGGCAGTCAAAGCCGTTCAAGCCCGTGCAACGGTGGGAGAAATATCTCTTGCGTTGGAAGAGGTTTATGGGCGGCACCAAGCCCAGATTCGAAGCATTTCTGGTGTCTATGCTGGAGAGTTGAAAAAGGAGACCAACGTGGGAGAGAAAATTCAACAACGTGTGGCTCAGTTTATTGAAATGGACGGTCGACGTCCCAGGATTCTGGTGGCAAAAATGGGGCAAGATGGACATGATCGCGGCCAGAAAGTGATTGCCGCTGCGTTTGCAGACTTGGGTTTTGACGTCGATATTGGACCATTGTTTCAAACACCTGAAGAGACCGCGAAGCAAGCGGCCGAGAACGATGTACACGTCATCGGTGTGTCTTCTTTGGCTGCGGGGCATTTGACGTTGGTGCCAGCTTTGAAAGCAGAATTGGCCAAAGTGGAGCGAGAAGACATTCTGATCGTTGTGGGTGGGGTGATTCCGCCACAAGATTATCCTGCACTGCTAGAAGCAGGTGCGTGTGCCATTTTTGGTCCGGGCACGGTGATCGCAGAGGCCGCAATTGGTGTCATTGACAAAATTGAAGCCCAAATTGAAGCCTGAGGGTTGATGTGGGACGCAGACTGCCTCTTGATGCCTATTTACAGGGCGTGCTGTCCAACAATCGATCCGTGTTGGGGAGAGCCATTACACTGATGGAATCTAGAAGGCAAGATGATCAAGTGCTTGGCGATGCGTTGCTGACTGGTTGTATGCCCCATACTGGAAAGGCTTTTCGCGTGGGCATCACCGGTGTGCCAGGCGTCGGAAAATCCACATTGCTGGATGCTTTTGGGATGCACCTCGTTGAACAAGGTCTGTCGGTGGCTGTTTTGGCCATTGATCCGTCTTCTTCACGGACGGGGGGCAGTATTCTTGGTGACAAAACCCGTATGGCCCGTTTGTCCGTGCATCCAAATGCTTTCGTGCGTCCCTCTCCGACGGACAGACATTTGGGCGGGGTGGCTCGAAAAACAAGAGAAACCATGCTGCTGTGTGAGGCTGCCGGGTACGATGTTATCCTAGTAGAGTCTGTGGGCGTCGGACAGTCCGAGATTGTTCTTGCAGGGATGGTGGACTGTTTTGTGGCACTGATGCTGCCGAATGCCGGAGATGAACTGCAGGGCATCAAAAAAGGTCTGCTTGAGTGGGTGGATATATTGGCTGTGAACAAAGCAGACTCCAATGAAACACTGGCAGCCCGATCTCGACGAGAGTATGCTGCGGCCTTGCATTACCTTCCACATCGTCATGCCTGTTGGACACCTCAAACACTCTGCGTTTCTGGTTTAAAAGGGACAGGCTTGTCCAACCTGTGGGAACTCATCTGTGCACATCACAACGCACTAATTGAGCACGATATACTCGTGTCATTGCGACAAGAGCAGCAACGAGAGTGGTTTGAGAGTGCCATGAGAGATCGACTGTGGCAGGATTTTATGAAAAATCAGTCAGTCAAACGACACTGGCCAGACATCGAGTCCCAGATTCTGTCCGGTGAGTTGTCGGTTCGTGCCGGTACACGAGCGTTGTTGCATCAGTTTAACAGAGATGGCAAATGACGCTGTGGATTGATCGTGTGATCAATTTCTGCAAATGGCCGGTCGCGCTGTTTAGTATCAGCAACCTTTGGTATCTATTGCTCAAGGATCTAGGGCTTGTACTGCATACAGTGAACTCAGGGCACATCTATTTTTGGTTGGGTACAATTGTTTATCTGTTGATTTGGCGATTCTTTTTTTCTTCGCGTCTGTTTGGTTCGTGGTTACCAACCTTCATCCATGAGTGTGTACATGTGTTGTTTGCATGGTGTACCCTGCATCGAGTCACCGATTTTTCAGTGAGTTGGAGAAAAGGGGGGCATGTTCAGTATGTTGGTGGAGAAGGAAATTGGCTGATTACCATTTCGCCGTACTTCTTTCCACTGGCAACCCTCATTGCGTTGTTGCTTGAGCCATTTCTAAAATTAACAGATTTACAGCGCTCTTTGTTGCTTGGTGCGGTCTTTGGTTTTGAGATGGTCTATGTTTGGCGACAGATTCATGTAAAACAACCAGACTTTCTCAATGTTGGCCTTCCATTTGTGTGGGTGTTTTTACCTGGAGCCATTCTGTTTAGTTACGGTATGCTGTTGTCACACGTGCTGGGGTTGGGTATCGAAGGATTTATTCATGGCGTGTGGGACCACACGATGGCACTGTCGAATTCAGCCCTTCAATGGGGGCAGACGGTAGTTGGAGATTTGTTGTAACCAAGACTTGATTGCCACCCGACTATCCTTGATTCATTTCTCGTTCCAATTTCTGTTTCTTCTTGTAAAAATGGTAGATGAAAGGAAGCGCGAAAATGCCCAAAAAGAAAAAACTACACCCCGACGCGACCAACAACTGTTTTGTTTGCTGAAGTTCATTTCGATTCGACTGTGTAAGGTTTCGACGTCTAGAAGGGGGCTGCTGAAATGAGGGGGCACGACTTGAACGGCTGGCGGTCATCGCGTCCGACTTTATTGTTTCGTGTTGTGGTTGAGAAACAGGGGGTGGTTTAGGAGGGGCGGTAGGCTGCGGACGCTTTCTCTCTCCAAATCCAGGTTTTTCCAGCTCTGTGAGTGCAGTAGCGGCATCCAGAAAGCGTTTGTCTGAATCGGCAAGTGCCTTTGTTAACCAATCTCTCCAGTCTTCGTGAAGAAACTGTGCGGCGCTCTCCCATTTTAAATCGTACCCCCAGAGCAAATCCTTTGGGTGTCGACGGGTCAGCAGTTGCAGTGCGATTACGCCAACAGAGTAAACATCCGTATTGAGCTTTGGAGTACCTTCAATTTGCTCGGGCGCTTGATAGCCCACCGTTCCAACGCCGAGCGTGTGTCCAAACTCAGAAAATTGTTGTTCGGTGGCCAGTCCAAAGTCCAACAGAACGAGTTTGCCATCTCGCATTCGTCGCACGATATTGCTTGGCTTGATGTCGCGATGCAGCACTGGAGGACTGAATTCTTGTAACTGTTTAACGATGCCCATGATGCCCCGTACAATGTCCAATACTTCGGTTTTCGTATACCGCTTGCGGTTAAACTCGGCTTCGAGTGTTTCCCCCTCAATATACTGTTGGACAACGTATCCATAAGTGACCAAATCTGATTCGTGTAGAAATGCGTCATACACCCGAGCAACACTGTCAATGTCCAGTTGTTTAAGCAAGGTCACACCACGCTTCCAGTCGGTGCCATCCTTCAACGAGATCCCATTCTTGGTGCGCTTGATGACAACCCTTTCTTGGGTGTGGCCATCTTTGGCCAAATAGACCACACTCTCACCACCTTCCGCCATCACGTTCATCAACTCATATCTGTCATTCAATCGTGTCATATTTTGGCAACCACTCCTTCTATATGCTAAACTTAGCCTATCAACATTTTGAGACAGTTACACACTTTTGGAGTTTCTATGCCCCCACAGTCAAGAGTTGGCGACACTGCAGTTTGTCCAGGAGATTCTCACGGAAATAAATGTTGCGCACATGGGGTTTCCGGTCCCGGTGTTGGTGGCTCTCCAAACGTATTGGCAGACGGGAAACCGGTGTTGAGAATCGGTGATCCTGGTGTGCACAGTGGGTGTTGTGGTCCCAATACGTGGGTTGTCGCCGGTGGTTCTGGCACAGTGTTCTTTAATGGGATTCCGGCCTCTCGATTGGGGGATTCAACAGCGCACTGTGGTGGTGGTGGCTCCTTGGTTGCCGGTTCTGGCACTGTGGTGACTGGTGGCTGAGACGGTTTCTCAACACCCGTCGGGCTTCTCGCTGTTGGGCAATGCCAGTGAAAAGCAAACGTGTGGAACCTGTATTTGGGCCCATGATCGAGGACCTGGGCCAAAGAAGTTGCGCTGTGTGGGTACGGGGTTTTCTCGGATAGAGGCAAACTGGAGCGCTTGCGAGCATTGGACAGATAAGTTCTTGGATTGTCTTGAGTGTGGTGCGTGTTGTGGCCCAGCATTTGACGTTGTAGAATTGAGTCGACAAGATCCAGTCCGCAAAAAACAGCCGGCTTGGATAGTCAAAAAAGAGGGGCGCTATCAAATGCGTCGACGGGCGAACAATACCTGTGCTGCCCTACAGCCTGATATGAAATGCACAATTTACCAAGACCGGCCACAATGTTGTCGAGACTTTGAACGGGGTGGCCCCAACTGTTGGTTTGCTCGACGTCGAATTGGTTTGATGTAACCAACGTTACTCTTTGCAGAATTCTGGATCGGTCGCAGTAGACAGACACATGTTGAAAGCATCGTTGGCGGGCAGTTCTGCTTGACGCGCATAGTCCAACCACTCCTTAGACAAGTCTTTGGCCAGTCCACGGGCTTCTTTGGTGATCTGATCCAGTTCAGCTGTGCGTTCTTTGGTGTAGGCTTTTTCTGCTTGCATCCACAGTTCCAACGCCAGTTGAGCCCGCAGTTTGAACAACTTGTTGGATTTGGTCATGTAATCCTGACCCTCTGGCCATTGGTTGCGAGTCTCAAAAGTGTAGTCGGTCCAGTACAGAGCTTCTTTGAAGTACTCTGAGCCTTTGTTTTGCAAAAATACAGCGAAGGCAAAGGTCATATCGGGCTGAGACCGATCAATGTTTCGAAGGTGATTGCGGACTCGCAGTTCCCAACTTTTCCAATCTTTTTTGCTTTGGTCGTTGTTGATCAGCAGGGTTGAAATGTGGGACTTTTGACTTTGCAGGCGTTCGAGTCTCAACTGTGCTTCCAGACAGGCGATGACTTCCTTGCTCAGTTCTCCAAGCATTGCATCTGCCTCCAATAAACTTAGGTCTTCACACATTTTTGGATCGAAGGCGACGATGTTCCCAAGATTTTCGTAATCGCGCAACATCCGTTGGGCTTTAAGGACTTCTGGGATGTGGACCATCCACGTCATTTTGATGCTGCTTTCACCAAAGCGTTCAACAAAGCGTTCTAGGGATTCTTCACCCTGTGTACCCCCTTTTTGAACATCATAAAGTACGTTGTTCCAAACTTTTTGTGCCTCGGCTTTGATGCTGTCGGCTTGGTTTGCAAAGTTCCGCATCCGAATCGAAATGGACATCTCCTCAAACTTTGCATCTGTTGGTGCGTGAGCCAATTCGGGAGACGAATGAATCGGCCAGTCCAATACATCGGGGTGTTCAAAAACCGTGCTTTGATTGGGTTGACCCAGTTGGCGTTGCTTGTCTTGTACAAACTGCTGCAATTCTCCCATGGTGACTGTTCCATCAGGTGTTCCAGTACGTTCGCCGTCGGCCCACCCTTTGATGCCACCCAGCAATAAATAGGTGAATATTGAATGTTGTGCTTGGATGTAAATTGGAGAGTTGCGAGTTCCTTCATCCGCCAACCACAAGACTTGATCCGGATCATTTTGGGCAATTCCATAGGGCGTATTCTGTTTGAAATCGGTGATGGGCAACCCATCTCTACCGATTGTGCCAAATCCTGCGTCGACAATGAGAACCACCCGATTGCCTTTTTGGCTGGTTTGTTCAAAAATATCGTTGATCTCGATTCCTTTGGTTTGTAAGTCATTTGGATCAGCATCGATGGGAAGTAAGTACCGATTTCCGTTGTTGTCGGTGTATCCATGCCCCGCAAAGTAAATCCAGAGCGTTCCCTTTCGAGAGGTGCGTCGATAGTATTTTGACAGTGCCTTTTCGAGTTCTTCTTGTTTTCCGTTTTGAAGATAGGTCATCCGATACTTTGAAATTCGGCGTGTGTTTTGCATAAATTGGTTCATCGCCGATGCGTCGTTGTACGCATAGAGGGCTTGTGGCAGTCGATAGTAGTTCTCATTTCCAATTACGATGGCGGCATCTCGTCGATTTTTGATGTCTCCAAGGGGAGACGGTTCCACCAGCGGCGGTTCACTGGCTTGGGCCGACGGGCTCCACAAGGTAAGACCAGTCAAGAAGGAAACAAGCGCCATTGGGTTGAGAAACTTAGAAAACATGGTTCATCCTTAAAATCGATGCGTTGACTATGTTATCTTTATCAAAGAGAGTATCGATTGTCGAAGGAGTTTCCATGCCCATCCGATGGCGCGAAAAGTTGCGGAATATCAAGGAGTCGGGTGGACAATTGAGTCAACTAATGCGTCACTCCCCTTCGTTGGGAAGGCAAGTGCTCAGTGAGATACCAAAGTGGGATTCCCAGTTTGGAAAAGAGTTTCGTCAATGGTTGGTTGCAACCTTACTGGAATTGAGACACTTGGATGGAGTTATTGACACAGTGGTACAAAATGCCCTGGAGCACTTGAGTGACTGTACGAATCTGCACCGTCGCCGAATTCAAGGCTTGTTCCTCCCCCTGTGTCATCGTTGGTCTTCTTCAACCGGCGCAGAGCAGTGGAGTAAAGAAATCTGGTTGCAATTGCCTCAGTGGGTTCAGCGGTTTGATGATGCTTGGATTCGACAGTGGGTAGAGTATGCATTGGAGAATGCGCAAGGCAGTATTCGAACGGCAGTGTCATTGCTACACCGAGAAACCATTCAAAGTCAACGTGCATGGACTGTTCAAACCGGGCGGGTCTATATCGATGACTTGCAACGCCGTCTATGGCCATACATGGAGAGTCATTTGGGTAAATGGCAGGGGTTGGTTCAGTTGCATATTACAGAGCGTCAGTCCCATACCGACAGTATTGATCTGTATTTGCCGGCGTTTGTTGAAATCGATTCGAAGGATGAACCACTCAGTCCAGCGCATTTGGAACGTGTTGGATGGCAACAGTATCGGTTGTGGGTTGCAAGATTGACAGCGTTTTTTGAGTTTGGCAGTTTTGAATTTGATATTGACACTGTCTTGACATCTGTTCCGGAACTCAGGGAGAATGAACTGATGATGGAGCGCTTCTTTCGTTCCTTTCCCAATCAATCTTTGGCCAAACG
>CBFICN010000016.1:0-25317 GCA_965661045.1 uncultured Myxococcota bacterium | reverse complement strand
TCTTCGCTTTGGAAGAGTTCCGCATCTTGGCTCAAATTGAGTCAGTGTATCCTGGTATTTTTTCAAAGGTTCAAGCGCAGATTGTGTCAGAGTCCAAAAAGTTTTGCAATCAACCGGTTCAAAGTGAGTTTCAACGGGCTCTTCAAGACGTTTTTCGACTGCTTTATGACCTTGATTCAACCGCACCATTGCATGTTTCTATAATGCAACACAAAGAACCATTGCTGACTTTGCAGAATACCGACAAAAAAGTTGAGGATACCATTCAAGTGCTGGTTCGTCTGTTTGCTTCTTTGCATCAATTGACGACAGGTACTTCCAAGGTACTCTCAACGACGTTTGACACCCAACACACCCAGTCTTCTCGCCGTCGACTTCGAATTAAGGCACAGCGGTCTAAAGAAATGTCAGACCCAAATGCCACTCATCACTCGGACCCTGCTGTGGAAATAGGTCTTGCTGATAGGCAGCGTTCACTGGCTGATTTCGATGAACAACTGGCGTTTTTGGACGCGCATCCTGGGAGTGCAGGGGGGATTTTGTCGGATCGAAAACGAGAAGTGTCAGATCTTCCCGCAGAGTTTATTGTGGATGGAGAGCCGATTATGGAAGGACAGTATCGTTATCCTGAATGGGACTCAACGCTGGGTGACTGGCGACACAATTGGACTTTGGTTCGCGAGGTGTCGGTCGGCTCTCATCCTGAAGGGCTGCAGTTTTGGGAACGGACTCAGTTTGAACATGGTCAAGAAATGCGCAAAATTCGTTCAGTTTTTCAAATGCTTAGGGATGGGTTGGCAACTCGGAAGCGAGGGCTGAACGACGGCGACCGTTTGGAGTTTGATCGGTGGATGGACGCTCGGATTCAGCGAAAAATGGGGCAAACCCCCAATGACAACCTCTACTCTAAGGCCATTGTGCACAATCGAGATCCTGCGGTGGCATTTTTGGTCGATTTGTCTTCGAGTACCAATGAAATCACCAAGGGAGCGATTCCCATATTGGACGTTGAGAAATCCGCTTTGTTGTTGATGTCAGAGGCTTTGGCAAGCATTGGAGACCCATTTGCCATCTTTGGGTTCAGTGGGTTTGGGCGTGAGCAGGTTGTTTTTTACATCGCCAAAGCGCTTGAGGAGACTTGGAACGAAGAGACAAAGTCTAAGGTTGGAAGTTTGAAGTGGAAATTGGAAAATCGTGATGGTGCGGCCATTCGCCATGCGACCGCCAAGATGAAAACTTGGGCGCATCAGCAAAAGATACTGTTCATTTTGTCTGACGGGAAACCATTGGATTGTGGAGACAAGTATTATTATGACCAGCAAGCACAGTCGGATACCCGTCAAGCCATCATAGAAGCGCGTGAGGCTGGGATTACCCCTTTTTGCATCACTGTAGACCCGTATGGGCAAGAATATCTACCAACGATGTACGGTCCCAACGGATATGTGGCCATCGACAACATGAATAATTTCGCGCACCAGTTGGCGAAAGTGTACGCGGCGATGACCTTGCGGTGATGTCGAGTGGAAAAAAACGGGGTAACTGGATAGATATACAAAAATGTACACTGGAAGGTTCACTATGGAAATCGGTTTGATTCACGGTCACATGACATTGGCGTATCTCATGTTTGGCTTTGCACTTGTCAATTTGGTGTTGGTCTTGATGCCCAAAAAGAATGGAAAACTCATTAAAATTTTGCACAGCATCGTCTTGAACGTTGGTCGTCTGGCATTGGTCTTGGGTGTGTCCATCTGGGCTGTCAAATGGAGTGGTGCACCGATTCTCGGAATGTGGTGGGCGTGGTCTGCTTTGTTGTTGTGGGGCCCAATGGAAGTGGTGGCGAAGCGCTTTGTGAAACCGGATGTGGAATATTTGTTGGAAGGTGGTGATGCATCCAGCAAGTTGACCATTGGGATGGTTGTGGAACTCTTCATTGTCACAATTATTTTTGGATTGATGTCCGCAAAAGGCATTCGTCCTATGTAAGTCCTTTGTTCTACGAGCAAATTCACTATACCTCCCTTATTGACCCTCAAAGAGAAATATCATGCGCAGTCGCCGTCCCTCAGACTCATCGAATAAAGACAATAAAAAATCCTCCTTCAAAAAGCGTTCTGCCGTTGGCAACCGCTCTAGAGAAGATGGAACTGGTGGTCGTTCTAAGGAGCGCAAAAAGTTTTCTGAAAAGCCGAAGAAAAAGTTTCAAGGTGGGAAATCGAAGCCCTCTAGAAGTTCTTTTAAGTCTAAACGTCCGGCATCCAAAGACAAACGCGGTATGGAGCAGCGTGGAAAGAGTAAAGTAGGGGCGAAGCCGAGACAAATGGTTGCCACTTCATGGAGTGCGAAAGGGGAAGCTGTCGTTTCCAACCCCGATGGCAAACGTACACTGATTTGGTCTGGGATTCCACAGGAAAAGGCTATTGTGCAAGTGACCCATGCTGGGCAACATCAGAACTTTGGGTATGTAAAAGAAGTGATTGAGGCTTCGCCTTACCGTATTGATCCAAAGTGTAAGCGGTATGATCGCTGTGGTGGATGTCCTTTTATGCACATGAATCAGACTGGACAAGATGCTTCAAAGATTCAACTCTTTATGACGGCGGTGACCGAAGCTGAAGCCGCTTGGCACGATGAACAAGCCGATACCAGTTCGAATCCAGTAGCCCTCACTCCAGTTGTCTGGCCAACAGAAATAGTACATGTAGGCTCGGATGAAGGCTATCGCATGGTGAGTAAACTCGTTGCTGGCAGGGCCAAACATGGGGCGTTGAGGTTGGGTGCACGAAATCGAAATGGCTCGATTGTTCCAATCCCCGATTGTGTGGTGACCGACAACGAACTCAACGTGATTGGAAAGAAGATTGCCCATTTACTAGACGTTCTAAAAATCTTTCCTTACACACCATCGAATCGCAGTGGCGTTCGATACGTCGTCCTTCGAAAGAGTCAGGCGACCCAGCAGATTTTGATCACGTTGGTGGTCACCCAGCGAACACATTTTATTCAAGAATTGGCAGAGCGGATTTACAAACTGCCCTACAAGATCGAAGGGGTGTTGATTCACCTCAACTCTGAAAAGGGCAATGCCATCTTCGTCCGGGACACCCAGGGGCGCGTGCGTACAAGTACGCTGGTCGGCAAACGAGAGATCACGGAACGTTTGGGTGGTGTGGACTATCGCATCGGTGCTGGGGACTTCTTTCAGGTCAACATTTCGGTGGCCGAGCGTTTGCAACAAGACGTATTGGAAATCTCCAAGTTCTATCGCGAACATCCGATGATTGACTTGTACTGCGGCGTTGGACTGTTCACCTTGGCGTTGGGCAAAGAGCATGGGTGGGCAATGGGCGTCGAGCAAGTAGACGGGGCCATTCGTAGAGGAAAGCAAGCCGCAGCCGATCAAGATCTCAATGTAGAATTCGTGAGCGGAGATGTGTTTGAGCAACTCGATGCCGTGGAGCGAAAGATTCAGACAGCCTCTCCTTTCATTGTCGTGGACCCTTCTAGAAGTGGGTTGGCAGATGGGGTGGTTGCTTCACTGGACGAATTAAATCCTGCTGCCGTGGTGTATGTGTCTTGCCATCCCAAATCATTGGCACGAGATTTGCTGCTGTTCCGAGAAATGGGTTGGACAGTGGAGGACATTAAGGTGTATGAGATGTTTCCTCATACGGTACACCTTGAAACATTGGTGTGGTTGAAACCACCGGCTAATCGAGAGTTGACCAAGCGTACCAGTACGCCAAAGCGTCGAAGAATGACCGTTCGACGAAAACTGTCACAGCCCTCTTTGAAACCCTCAACACCACCTGAATAAAATCGGTTAGAGTAATACGAACCGTGAATCCATCTCCGGAGTGTGAATTATGCTGATTGCTTCTATGCTTCTTTCAATTGCTCAAGCAGCAGAACCTGTGTTTGTGGCTCCATTCATCGCAACCGATAAGGCGGCGGAAACGGAAGCCGATCAAATCGCCAACATTATTTTGGACGAATTGGATCGAAACAAAAATGTTGTTGGGCGTTCTGTAGATGAAATGAAAGACATTCACGACGTGAGTGCCTCAGACTATATGATGGGCTGTTTGCCCGATGAGTTTGTGGGTTGTGCATTTGTGGTTGGAAAAACAGGAGCGGTTACTTTTTCGGTTACCGGTCAGGTCGCCCTGTTGGAGCGTGGCTACGAAATTGACTTGCGCATCATTGAGATATCGACGGCCCGTGAGGTTTTCCAATTGAAGACTCAGGTGGCGGAAGGCAATGAAGATATTTTTGCTGAAACAGTATCCAGAACATTGACTGGTATTTTGAACGGCACCATTTCCAAAGAAATAGACATGCGTAGCGAAGAAGAGGAAGACACTGGTCCAAGTGACGAAGATGTAGCTGAAATGGATGACTTTACCCAATCTGAAGGTGGCGCGGAGTCCGTGGAAGAGCGCGTTGAGATTGAGGTGGACGAGAAGGTTTTGACGCAAGAAGATCTTGAGTACATGATGCAGATGGAAGGGTCAAAGGAATGGGACCGTTTGGGAATGAAACCCAAGGAATATCTGGTCTACTTCAACTCAGGAATGTCTCTTGCACGATGGAAAGCATTGAATAAAGGGCGTCGTGGACAGCTTCTCATCCGTGGAGATTTGGGTGTTGCCAATGGACTGTACGGTGGCAAATATTATGGACGAATTGCAAAGTCGAACATTGATTTGTCGCCCATTGACCTGTACGCCTGGCAAACGCTTGAGCGGGGAAGTGGCCTGGATGTAACGGGATCTGTTTCTTATGGTGTGATGCCAGAGTTGGATGTGGGCGTCATGGGTGGTGTGACGACCGGTTCATTTGACTTGGACGTACATTCTTTTGTTATCGGTCAGTTCTCAGCGGTTCCACCAGCCAACAGTTATGCCACCAATACTTCTTATGTTGGCGTTCAAGCCTTGTACACACCATTGGTGATGCCACGCGTTCGTCCAGTTGTTGGTGGGCAAGTTGTACACTATCGTGCTGGTCGAATGAACTTTGATTTTGGTGGAGAAGTGTACCCTGATTTGCCAGCCGCAAACTTTACAACTCTCGAAGTATTGCTTGGCGGAGAGATTCGGATGAACGAAGTCTTTGATGTCTACGCGCATCTACCCATCGGTGCCGTACTCAACTTTCAAAATGCACCCAGCGTTCAACAACAGGATGGTGGCATTCTCAGTGTGAACCTGGAAGAGACCAATGTTGCTCGAGTCGATCCACCAGAACGATTTGGTCGATTGGGATTCAGTCTCAATTTGGGGGTTCAATTCCGCATCCCGGTGGTCAAAGAAAAGGTCAACGTTCTTGAAATGTACGAGTGAGTTCATTGTCCATCTTTAGACGACTGGTGCTGTGGATTGTCGATCACATTCGATTGGCATGGGGAATCGTTGCGGCCATCGTGTTGTGTTCGTTGATTGCCGCTTCCTTTATGAAGATCAACACCAATATTTTAGAACTTCTCCCGCCGGATGAACCAACGACCCAAGCGGTTAAACGGTTGCAGCAGGAAGATGGGAAACTTGGTGCGTTGACGATTGGGGTCAAAGGCGAACAGAAGAATGCTCATCGGGTATTGAGCCGGCTGCAGAAACAGTTTGAGCAAAGTGACATGGTGGAATTTGCTGTCTACGAAGTGCCAGACGACTGGCAAACTCGTTTGGGGTTGTTGCAGTTAACCGTCCCAGAGTTAGAAGATTTGGAGACTCGGTTGAAGGGTGGGTTGGCTTTGGGACCGGCTGCCAGCAACCCAATGTTGGCATCACAGTTGTTTGCGTTGGGACCGTTGACCGAAAAACTATCCAATCCCGATGGTGTCTTGCCAACTCCGGATGATGGAATTTATCGACTAATTGTTCGTCCAACAGGGTCTCCCTATGACCCTGATTTTGCGCAGCCTTTTTGGGCTTTTGCCAATGAACTGGTTGAACAGACCGACTTTGACGCCGCAAATGTTGATTTGGTTTGGCTTGGAGGGGCCTATCGCCATGCTGTTGAAGACCGTGAGGTCATCATTCAAGATATCTCGACCACCTCGGTTGTTTCATTCTTGTTGGTACTGGTCTTGGTGGCAGTCGCCTTTAAGGATTTGCAGGCGTTGCCAATTTTGTTCTTTCCGCTGATAGTGGGATCCAGTGTGACATGGGGCTTTACGGCGTTGGCCATTGGCGAGGTGAATACCTTTACGTCTACTTTCACAGCGATTTTGTTGGGGTTGGGTGTTGATTTTGCCATTCATTTGTATTCACGCTATCGAGAAGAACTGGCCGAAGTTGGAGATCAACGGGAGGCGATGGCGATAGCCTTTGAAGGGTCTGGACCACCGTGTGTTACAGCGGCAATCACATCCGCTGGTGGTTTTATGGCATTGCGATTTGCCGGTTTTGTTGGCTTTCAACAGTTGGGGATTGTCTTGGCCGCAGGCGTAATATTCTGTTTGGGGTCGGTTCTGTTGACCTTGCCACTGATGATTTTGTGGTTGGACAATCAAAAGTCAGATGCATCTTTGTTGAGACCCCCGTTTAAATCGGGTGTAGAAGTGCAGTATCGAAGTGCCAAATGGTGGTTGATGGGGATTGCTTTGTTGGCCTCGTTGTCTTGGAGTGTGATTCCACAGTTGTCTTTTGAGTATGACTTGTCGGCATTGCGCCCAAACGGTTTGGCCTACAATGAACTATCTGCTGCGGAACGTTCGGTCGCAAAAAAATCATTCCAGCCCCTGGTCATCAGTGTGGGGAATGAAGAAGATTTGTTGACAGTGCACAACCACGCAGTCAAGGTGATTCAAGCGCAACAGACACCGTATTTACAGCAGTCTGTCTCCATTTATTCAATTCTGCCTCCTGACCAGACACAGAGACTGGAAGTATTGCAGCGGTTGCAAGCCTTGAGTACAGAACCGAATATGGTCTATTTGCCAACGGGAATTCAAAAGAACCTGCAGGTGCTCCAAGGCCAAGTGTTGAAACCCATAGAGAAGGCTGACTTGCCGGTGATGGTTCAAGGATTACTTGGAGCCAGTGGAGATACCCATCGATTGATGTTGTTGCCCGATGGAAATATGTGGGACATTCGAGAAAACAATGAATTGGCAACATCAATTGATACCTTGTTTACCGAGACGTTGGATATTGACATGGAAATTGCCGGAGAATACTTGGCCATGGCGTCGTTGTATCGCTTGATTTCCAAAGATGGTGTCAACATTTCCGCTGCAGCTTTGGCGATGGTGTTTCTCTTTTCTTGGTTGGATATGCGCTCCATAAGGCGGTCTTTCTCCGCTGTATTGATTCTGTTGATGGGGATGTCGTGTGCGGGCGCAGGTTTGTATGTTGCAGATGTCAAGATATCATTGGTCAATTTTGTTGGGATCCCAATTGTGATGGGAATAGGTATCGATGTCATCATTCACTTGCTCCATCGGATATCAGATGAGGGGCCGGGGCGCATTCGCTTTGCCCTCAGAACGACCGGTTTTGCTGCTTTTGTATCGGCAGCAACTACAATCTTGTCATTTTCCAGTCTACTGTTTGCAACCAATAGAGGATTGCATTCAATGGGGAAAATGATTGTGGTTGGATTGTCTGTGGTCACGTTGGTGGCCTTTATTGCCGTTCCCTTGGGTTGGATGAGTACTTGGATTCAGCGCAAGCAGGTTCCACCAGAGATTTTAAACTCAAAGACAAGTGAGCCCTGAGGTTTATGGTGATACAGTCCACCATTTGGGGTTCACACAGAGAATAGCGTGTACAAATGTGTCTCAGCCCTTGCTTCCCGCCAGTATTAGCCCAACAATTACAGCCAACAGCGCGATGCCCAAATACACGGGCCAGTCCCCCAAACCAAGTTCTTTCAACCAAGAGGACACAGTGACGTTCTTTTTGCGGCGCCGATGACTTTTCTTTCTCTTCTTATTTTGCAGTTCAGTTGGGGATAGGTAGACCCTTCGTCCAGTGGGGTCGATGCGTTCTTCGTATCCTTTGGACTTGTAAAACTCCCGTCTCATTTGGGCGCGAAGTTCTTCAACGGCTTTGGTACGCTGTTTTTCAACCTGGCGCTTTTGTTTTCGGCGTTCGGCTTTGCGTTGGGCACGTTCTTCACGCTCTTGGTGCTCTTGTTCGAGCTCCTCCAAGATTTGTCGTCGTAAGTCGTTGGGGTCTTGTACTGAGTTGTTTGAACTTGTCATGGTGTCATTTCCGAATACGTACCTATATCGCATTTTCGTGGGGATGTCTATTGTGCGACATGAGCGTTGATGGTGTCTCGTGGTTGTACGATCCAGTTTGACTTGACGGATGGTACTGAACCCTCTAGGCAGGCTTTTAGATCTGCCGCACTTGGTGTCCGGTTGAACTTTCTAAATCCGATTTGTAGCCACTGACAGGCTTCTTGGGCGTTGTTTTGAAGGCTGTGAGCATGTTGGAGATGCAACCAAAAGAGCCGCTGTTTTGAAGGCGTTTTTGAGACCACTTCTTCTACCTCTTCAATAATACTGGGGATACCTTCCTTGAGTCCTGAAAACCAGAGATTGTTTTGCCAGTGGGGTTTTGTACCACACTCGTCCAGTAAGGCCTGATAAATCTGATGCGTGCCTTCAACGAGGTAGTACTTCCCCAGTGCTGCCTCATTTTTCCAGTAGGCACACCGTTGTGCTGTGGTTTGAAGCAGTGTTGAAGATTGACGTTGCTGAAGCAGCCAAGCACTCTTAAAATCTTTTTGTTGGATGTGCCATTGTGTAAGATGCAGGAGGCTTTGTACCGGCGGTGTTTCTGACTCAACGGCTCTATCCAGGAGAAAACGAACCGTTTCCACTTGAGATTGGGCATTCAGTATTTGTGCACTTTTTAATAAAATCCTCGTATCAGAGGGAAGGGTGCTCAATACAAGCCAAATATTTGGGTGACAGGCCAGTCCTTCAGCCACCCATGCGTCCTTTCTGCGAACTGTTGGTGTTTTCAGCGTCCAAACCGAGTGCCAAATTCGACAAGACTCCTCAAATTGTCCCAGTCTTCTATACCATCGAGCGAGCAGTCGTTGGGCTTCGATGTTGCTGCGATACAATTTGGCGTGCCGTTCGATGATCGGGTTCAATGTCAATACCGTTTGTTCAGTTGAACCGTCCAGTGGCAATTCGAACAACAGAGGGTCTTCTTGTGAGACGGGTATTTGTTGCACTTCAGTCCAAATGTGTTGTTCCAATAGGGTGGGGTGAAGCAGATGATTGGATACAGAGGGTGAACCAGTTTTGTCTTTCGTCGCGTACATGGGATGCAGAATCGGCAAGATCCAAACAACCATCGCCGTGCCAATCATGGTATACGAAAGGACTTTTCCAGATTTCGTTGAATCTTGGGAAGGAACAGTAGAGAGTCTTCCGAAAGCCAAAGTCCAAAATAGCGCAATCGCATTCAACTGTAGAGGGAAGTCGACCAAACTCGCAATGCCCAGAACCAGTACAATCCCAAACCAAGGACCTACTGTGTGACGTCCCTTCCAGCACCCCCACAGAACACGCAACATCAATACTGTTCCAATAAGACCGGTATTGAATATCCACTCCAAGTATTCCATGTGTAGATGTGTACTGTGAATGTATTCCGGAATGCTTTTGACTAGGGGATATGCAGAAGAAAAACCCGCCATCCCCAACCCCAAGTGCCAAGACCACTTGAACAACCCCAATGAATCAAACCACAGTTGCAATCGACCATGGCTAAAGGCGTCGAACTCTTGGGAATAGCCAATGGTTGCCAATATGAGTACGGTCATCAGCACTGTGAGTGTTCGCCCAGTGGTTGCCCAAGTTGGTCGATGAAGCCAGAACAATGAACCGATAAACAATCCAATTGCACCCCTCGAACCACAAATCCAGACACCGATGGCCAACAAGAACACAACCATCCATGTGTGTGTTTTTTTGGTGTCGCTGTATTGGTTGAGGTGCAGTCCACAAACCATAAAATAGGCGGCGTGGTTGCCATTGATGAAGGTGCCAAATAGTGGACCCCGCAAATATGAGGGGTGAGCGCTCAATCCAAAAGCGAATTCTAGGTGCAGTAAGTGTTGAAGGATTCCATAAGTGGAAAAAGCGAGCAGTGGCCACAGCAGCATTCGATTCCAGAGAGTATTTGAAACTGTTGAAGATCGTGCCACACTGTAGAATCCATACAGCATCAAAGGAATGGCGCCATTTAAAAGGTGGTGAGATGGGTGAATGGCGATCGTACTGTGTTTGTCGCCCACATACGTATGCAACAACTCTCTGTACGTACCAAGATCGCCTTGTACAATATCGACTAAGTGGACCGGAACTGGAAGAAGCAACGCAATCCACCAAAGTCCATAAAGCATCAACCACTTTCGATGTGCCCTTGGAATTTCGATGGAATTTCTTTGCAGCCACACACACAGAAACGCAAGACAGCAACCAAGAGGGACCCACCATTGTTCAATCGTTGCTTTGCCAGCTCCCAGAGCCAGAATGGAACAAGACCAGAACACAAGGATTGTCAACATAGAACGCGGCATTGGAATTCCCATCGGTTGTGGTTCTCAGAAACTATAGTAGTTTTAGAACTCAGTCGGATAGAGTAGCAATTTGGGATATTTTATGCAATGCGTTAAATAGTCTGACGGTTTTGTCGAGTTTTATCAAATCAGAAAGACAAATAATAGTTTATGGTGATAGTATGGCCCAAATGGATGAGAATGAGCTTGGTTTAGAACCACTCTTGGAAAAATACATTGCCATTTTGAAGATACGACGCAAAATCATCTTTATTTTTGCCTCTGTCTTGGTTGTGACCGCGGTGATGGCAACATTCTTTGCTGAAAGGGTGTATGCTTCGCGGGCAGTGATTGAGGTCATGCCTGTCGCTCCCAAGGTCATGGAAGTCGAAGAAGTCGAAACTCTGGGTGCCCGAACCGGCTCCAAAGACTTTGTTCGATTGTATTATGGCACTCAACATCGCATTGTCAAAAGCAACACCATTATGGGTAAGGTGCTAGACCGTTTGCGAACAGAGCACGGGGTGACCAGTTTCGATGAGGAAGATGATCCGGTTGAAGAACTGCGGTCGAAAATGATCTTGATCATGCATTCCGAGACTACCTTGTTTGTGATTAAGGTGGAAGACTCCGATCCTGAAATGGCAGCACTCATCGCCAACACCATCGCCGAAGTCTACATGGAGAACAACTTGGAGCGCGGTCAGGCTGCGACAAAACAGGCATTGCAGTGGCTGGACAAGGAACTGAAACGCTATCGACAAGAAAAACTCAATGCCGATGAGCGGGTACACGAGTACAAGTTTGAACACGACTTGATTGGCATTGAAGAACGACACAATTCTGTGTTGGATCAGATGAAACTGGCGCACGAACTGTTCAACAAGACTCAATCAGAGTTGGTGACGCTAACGGTAGAAGCAGAACAGTTTGAAAAGTCTATACAGTCTGGTTTGTGGCGTGTCTTGGCGAGCCAGGAATTGAGTGAGTCTCCAACCTTACAATCCTACTTGACCAAAGAGGCCGAGCTGCAACAAGAACTCAACAAAATGCTGGTGTACTATTTGCCAAGTCACCCTGAAGTTGTTGAAGTCAAAGGAGAAATTGAAGGTATTCAGGGTCTGGTTCAAAATGAATTGCAAGCGATTCTGGCTGAAAAACAGGTTCAATTGAACCAGTTGCAGGAACGAAAATTGGCACTTGAGACTGAAATCGAGCGCATCAAAGACGAAATCAAAACACTGGATCGAAAGTTGATTGAGTTAGAGTTTCTAACGGCTGAAGCGACACGGAATGAAACGATTTTCAAGGATTTGGATTCCCGATTGTCACAGGTTGACCTGTCTCAGTTTATGAGCGCCAACAATATCCGATTTGTCGATAGAGCAGAACCTGACTTTGAGCCTGTCAGTCCAAACCTGATCCAAAACATCGCCTTGTCCATTTTGTTGGGACTGTTGGGCGGAGCTGCTTTGGCCTTTTTGCTGGAGTTCTTGGACAACTCTATTAAGTCAACGGAAGATCTGGAGCAAATGTTGGGGATGCCACTACTTGGTGTCGTACCGGTGATCGACCCAGAAGACATGGCCCTGATTCCCTCCAACAGAGAGCGGGCAATCTATTCCTACAGTCGTCAGCGTTCACCAGTTGCGGAATCTTTGAGATCGATTCGCACAAACATTCGATTTCGAACCGGCAACAAAGACCAGCTCTTGCTGTTGGTCACCTCCGCAGTTCCCAAAGAAGGAAAGTCTTTTACCTCTTCCAACCTGTCAGCCGTCATGGCAATGTCTGGCCAGAGAGTGTTGTTGATAGACGCCGACCTTCGTCGCCCCAGTGTACATCGACTCTTTGAAATGACAGATGACTTTGGTACCGTAGATTTGCTGACGGGCGAACGCACATTGAGTGAACTCATTCAACCAAGTCACGTACCAAATTTAGACATTGTGGTCGCGGGACCGCCACCGGAAAACCCCAATGAGCTGCTCGGCAATGGTGTTCTGCACAACATTAAGGCACTTGCGTCTGACTATGATGTCATCATCATTGACTCACCTCCTGCTACGGCGGTCTCTGATCCAATGGTGCTGTCACCCTTGGTAGACGGTGTTGTGTTGGTGGTTGAAGCCAATGAAACTCGACGTCCTGTCGTTCAACAAGCCATCAATCGATTGAAGAATGTCAACGCCAATCTTTTGGGGGGCGTGGTCAACAAGTTTGATTCTTCGAGATCTGGTTATGGATATTACTATTACTATGCGGATTATGGCTATTATGCAGAAGACGACGTCGATGCTGAAAAAACTGGATAGCGGAGTGTTTAGTTTTGACACGTCCGACCGAGGTGTAAAGGTATGAGAACCTTTATCGTTGCCTTTTTGCTGTCGTTACTGTCCAGTTTACTGTTGACACCCCGTCTACGAGACTGGGCTCTTCGCCTCAACTGGGTCGATGAGGTGGGTGGACGCAAGATTCACAAACAACCCATTCCTAGAGTGGGTGGCATCGCTGTACTCATCTCTACTCTGATTCCCTTGTTGTCTTTGTACAGTTGGGACAATGATATTTCACGACTGTTTTGGGGAGATTCCGAACTCTTGTACGGGTTGTCTGGTGGACTACTGGTGATTGTCGTTGTGGGGGTGCTAGACGATTTAAAAGGCGTTTCTGCAATCGTGAAACTGATGGCTCAGATGTTGGCTGCTTCGGTTGCTTACTGGGCTGGCATTCACATAGACGTGTTGGGCTTGCCCTTCGTCGGCTTGGTGAACTTGGGTTGGTTGTCCTACGCGATTACGGTGTTTTGGTTTGTATTGGCCATCAACGCAATCAATTTGATTGATGGCATGGACGGTCTGGCAGGGTCGGTGGTCTCTTTGGCTGCGGGCACACTCTTTCTCATGTGTTTAATCGAAGACAAGGTGGTCGCCTGTTTGGTTTTGCTCTCCATGTTGGGGGGACTGGGTGGATTCTTGCGCTTCAATATCAATCCAGCGTCCATTTTCTTAGGGGATACTGGATCCATGTCTTTAGGCTTTATGTTGTCGGTGATATCGGTGCACTTTACCCAAAAGTCTTCAGCGGTCTTCTCCTTGGTCGCGGCCCTGTTGATTTTGGGGTTGCCCATATTTGACTTGGGAATGGCCATTGTACGGAGAGCCTTGTCGGGCAAGAGAATTTTTTCTGCCGATCAATACCACATCCACCACATTTTGTTGCGCAAAGGGTACTCACAGAATCAGTCCGTCTTGTTGCTGGCAATTGGTGCCATTGCGTTTGAGGGACTGGCATTTGTACACATTTATCTAGGGGACAGTCTGGATGCGGTGGTTCTGTTGGCTGTAATGGTTGGGATTGGGGTTGTCGTTCGCCTTCTTGGATACCACAAAATTATTTTCAACCAACGAAGAAACTCGGTGATGGAGCAAGTACAGAATGAAGGGGTGGACGCCTTGAATCACATGGTGACCTTGACGACCCGCCTCACTTCTGCTCAGCAGAGTGCCGACGCCAAAGAAGCGTTGGGTGAAATGGCCGAGGTTATGCACTGGGATATACGAGTGCACAGTGCTCAGACCGTGTTGTTTGACAAGACTTGTATTCAACGAGCCCAGACCAATCACCTTCAAGGCATTCAAACGTTGGAAGTCTCTTTGTCTTCGGAAGTGGATATCGCTTTGACGGTGGCTTGGATGGAAGAGGAGGGGGTGTTGGATGTGCTAGAGCGTTCCTTTGTTCAACAACTCGTACTGTCTCTTCAGCAGTCCGTGATGATGATGGAATGGAAGGAAACGGCTTCATCGAGTGCGGGGTAGGGTTCAGAACCGGTTCGAAGACGTTAGGCCATGCTGTGTTGGTTCCAGGGTCAAGGGTTCAACAATGGTCCTGTAAGAACATGTGTAATAAATCGAGTCCATCTTTGAATGGGGCGTGGTGCAATGGTGTCGACACCCGTCAGGAACCACACTCGTTCGATGTGCCATCCTCTACGGATGGATTCAGTCAGTGTATACTTATTCGTGTGGATGTCTTCTTTCTTCAATTCGATATCGGTGCAACGTTCCATAGGCGATCCCGGCAAAAATCCAAAACATCCATCCGATGGTTACACGTTTGACCGTTCCATTGCTGATCAGGTTATTGACTGTCAAAGCCAGCATGGCACAGGCGCACATGGCCCCAAGGTGTTTTTCTTGCCAAGTGTGTCCTTGTTTGTACAAACGAAAACAGGTTGCTATGCTCATCCAAGTCATCGCGCCATAACTCAATAGTGCGAACGGACCCAAATCATATAGCAAGAAGAGCACGTCGTTGTGTGGGTCGAGGTCTTTGTTGGATGCTGGATCAAAGGCAAAGAATGCTGAGTTTGTCAGTTCGGTATGGGCACCAAATCCCAGTCCAATGAGTTGGTGGATGACACCTTTGTTCATCCAGGCTTCAAAAGAACTGGTCCACAAGGCGTAGCGTCCAGAACCCAGTTTGGCCAACTGTTCAATGTCCTCTTCTCCAGAGAGTGTAAAGATCAATACAAAATCTTTGAATCGATCTTGAAGCGTTTCGCTGGTTAAAAGGCCAATGAATACAACCACACCGAGACCGTAGACAACCCACTTTCTTTTGGTCATCCACCCAAACAATGCGATGGCAATGACGAAGGGGAGTAAAGAAGAGCGAATCATGGTTAAGTACAAGCACAAAACCGCTCCCACTGTGTATAGCCCCCAACTCATTTTGGCACGTCGATGGGTGGCAACAGACCACTGAAAAACACCCAACAACGAAATGATCAGCATAATCAGACCATGGTGTCGCAAGTTTTTATACCCGCCCAACAAACGTGGTATTCCGTGAAGCTCCATGTCTGGATCATTCATTTGTCCAGTGGCCAAAAAATAGAGAGAACTCAACACTGGAATTCCACCCGCCAAGGCCAAGTACCGCATCACCTTCAGTCCATCTCCAGGCTTGGTGAGCAGTGATGAACACAACGGAAGCAGAAGGACGGCAGAAAAACTTTTGAGAAATGCAACTGCACTCGAGAGGGTATGCGGAGAGTTGAACAGTTGAAAGACCAATATACAGTTCCAGAGAAAAAAGAAGTGTATGGCCGGATGAAGCTCAATGTCGTGTCGAAAGCGTTGGGCTATCAAAATCAAGCAAACACCTGTCGATGCACCAGAAAACAGTTCCAATATGTTTAAGCCCCCGATGGATGGCAAGAAGTGAAGTAAATCGACAATGATTCGGGCGGCAAGGAGCGTTAAAAAGGTTCTCTTGGGAAACTGGAACAACAGTACCGTTGCGACGATTATCAACAACAGCGCAAATGGATACACCCAAGCGTTTAAAAGAATTGCGCTGAGCAATCCCAGCAACAACACTGTCCCGATCAAAAACACGATCACATTGTGAGATTTGAGTTGTTCCATCTGATATTCAAGGGAATGAAAAAAGTGTCGAGTTGCGTTAAAGTACATGCACGGTGTGGTATGTCTCTATACCATCGGACACCAATCAGCAATTGTAAAGTGGAATCAAGAACATGAAAGCACGCATCACACAAATGGCAATGACATTCTTGCTGGGCATTGGGTTTGCAGTTCCGGTATACGCGCAATCGCCTGTAGCAGATGAAGGTGCACAAACCGATGTCTCATATCGAATCGGTCAAGGCGACACGGTTGAAATTGTGGTGTGGGCTGGTCAAAAGAAAGAAGAAAGTTTGTCTGGTGAGTATTTTGTGTTTTCCAGTGGCGTTATTGAAATGCCTGTGGTTGGGAGTTTCGACTTGAGCGGTCAAACTCTTGAAGAAGCCACGCGCTCCTTGCAAACTCTGCTGGCGGAAAAGTACATTCGCAATCCACACGTGACCATGCGCGTACACGATTACGGCTCACAGATGATTCACGTGTTGGGCGCCGTTGAAAAACCTGGAACCTTTGCCATGAAACGGGGAATGGGTTTGGCGGAGGCATTGGCCAGTGCAGAAGGTATGGACCCTTCGATCAAAGGGGACAAGCAGGTCAAAATTTCCAGAGTGACTGGAGAGAGAATTGTGGTGGATTTGGAACAGATGCTCCGAGATGGCACCGCCAATATTCCTTTGAAGTCGGGAGATGTAATCTATGTTACAGAAGGTCTCTACGTTATTGTGAATGGGAAAGTGGAAAGTCCAGGGAATGTTCCTTGGAGAAAGGGGATTACCGTTACAGAAGCCATTTCTGCAGCCGGAGGGGCGAGTTCCAGTGCCAACCTCCGTGAGGTATACCTTTTACGAGGAACAGAGCGCATTCCCATAAACCTTAAAAAAATTGCACAAGGTCGCCTGCCGGATATGATATTGGAGCAAGGAGACAAACTGTTCGTAGAAGAGTCGGTCTTTTAATGTTGTCGTTGTCACTGATTTAGCTGAGAAAGAATTGACTCGGTTTTACGACTGGTTGGTGTCTCAGGATATTAGGTGAAACAGACGAGGGTGGTATGTCGGATATTGGATGGACGCTCACCTCATGTTTCGACTAAGTTTCGGTGGCATTTGCTACGAAGAAAAGAGAAAAGAAGCCCTGTACTATTCGCCGCCTTGCTTTAATCGCTCAATATTGTCTCGATGTCTCCAAGTGACCAGTGTTGCGGTGAACAGCGCCAGTTGCCAATAGTCGTTTTGCAGGACAAGCGTACTACACAAGAGCACAAACATTGCAACCAGTGATGCCAGACTGGACTTTTTGAAAGCGAATTTAACCCCCAACCACACTCCGAGACAGATGAGTGCGATGGTCCAAGATAAGGAGAGCATGACGCCAAGGGCGGTCGCAACGCCCTTTCCACCTTTGCCTTGTAAAAATATTGAATAGCAATGCCCCAATAGCACTGCAGCAGCAACCCACATCAAACTGGTGGGGTCCTTTTCTGGTGCAAATGAAACCAGAGCCCATCCTTTGCCTACGTCTCCGAGCAGTGTGAGAATCGCAGCTTTGTTTCCAACTGTGCGCTGGACATTGGTCATACCAATATTGCCAGAGCCTGTGGTGCGGATGTCGACATCGTACCCCAAAAAAGAAATCATCAGTCCAAAGGGAATGGAGCCGGCAACATAGGCGGCGATTAAATAGAGAAAGAACATAATTACCCCATACTTTCATGTCAGTGTAACCCAGTACAGATTGTCTTGTCAGTGGAAAGTATCTTCATACTATTGTCTGAAAGGGGTGGGTTGGATACCATAGAAGCATTGATATTTGGAGGCATGATGTTGAGCTTATTGACCCTATTGTTTGCGTGTGGTGAAAAGGAACCAGAGACCAAAGTGGTGGCCGAGCCAACAGCAGAACCATCTGATGATACCAGTGACTGTATGGTGGGTAGAGATCCAGACGATATGGATTGTGATGGTTTTTCCGAAGCAGATGGTGACTGTGATGACTCAACGGCCTTGGTGTATCCCGGCGCGACAGAAATTCCGTACGATGGTCGCGACAACGATTGCATGGGGGACGGTGATCTCAATGATTTGGATCAAGATGGGTATGTCGGAACCAATGCCGATGGTGGAGACGATTGTGATGACAACAATCCAGATGTTTATCCTGGCGCCCCTGAGATTTGCTATGACGGCATTGACCAAGACTGTGGTGGAGACGTAGAGCTCGAAAACAACAATGACTGTGATGGCGATGGTCACATTGGCCGTGGACAAGACGCCACTGATTGTGACGACACCGATCCATTGGTCAATCCAGAAGCCGATGAGATTTGGTACGATGGCATCGATCAAAACTGCGATCTTCAAGACGACTTTGATCAAGACGGGGATGGCGATCCGATTGCAGAAATTGATGTTGATGGAGATGGCGTTTTTGAAGACACTTGGGATGCCACCAACGATGGATTTTTGGAATATGAAGGTGGTACCGACTGTGACGATACCCAAGCGCTGACGTCACCCATGTTCCCGGAACGATGGGACGGTGTGGATAGAGATTGTGATGGGATTGTGGATGGTATGATCACCAGTGACGCCATCGCTTTGTTTGCTCCCACCGCGGGGGTTGAAGGGGGCGTGGGAATGTCATCTGCGGTCATCGGTGACATCACAGGGGATGGTGTCGCAGAAATAATCGTTGGTGCACCTTTTTCCTTCTATGATTCGGTCTACGATCCAGACACTGGTGCCACAACGCGTGAAAACTCCGATGGGGGTGCATTCGTACTGGATATCACCAACGACGGGTCTCCCTTTGATGTACAAGTTGCCCAACTACAAGGCCCAATCAACTCCTATTCTTATTTGGGATGGGACATTGCCTCTCTGGGAGACATTGACGGTGGTGGCTTGAATGAAGTGTTGGTTGGTGCACCTGGAACCTCAAAAGCCTATTTGTATATGGGAGAGTCATTTGCACAAGGGGGTACATTGTTGCTGGCGGATGCACAGGCCAACATTCAAGGTGTGGGATTGGGTGGCGTAGACGTTGCCAATGCTGGGGACGCTACCGGAGACGGTCTTGCTGAAGTCGCCGTTGGTAGTGGTTCGCCATTTTTCAACAATGCGACTGCCTGGGTCGGTGTCTACAATGGTGTAGATTTGTTGAATGGGGGAGCCCTTGGGTACAGTTCGGCACAGTTCATCATCGACTCTTCAACAGGTTCTTCTATTGGTGGAGAAACGGTGGGAAATATCGACTTTGATGGAGATGGTCTGATGGACTTGGCTGTTTCTTGGGGCATTACGGGCACAGGTAAGGTTGCGATGGTTTCGGGTGCAGACATTGCACAAGGGGGAACGATTGCCCACTCTGATCTCAATCCCATCACGGGGACCATTGCTAGCGAATTTGGTCGACACACAGCATCGGCCAGTGACATCAATGGAGATGGTTTGGGCGAATTGGTGGTTTCGGCTGCCTATGCCGATTCGACGATGACCGACGGTACCGAAAATGAAAATGGTGGAATCGTATATGTGTTCAACGGAGATGAAATGGTTGCCGGTGGGGGAGCCAGTTCGAGTGCCTACATTGAAATCCACGGGTCGTCCATTGCCAGCAACTTACAAGTCATAGACGAGTTGGGTGACAACGATGCAGATGGCCTCACAGATCTGATCGTTGCCGGTGTGAACGAAGACTTTGTTACCAATCAGCCAGATGTCATTACGTACATGTTTAGAGCGACCAGTATCAATGCGGGTGGCGTGTTTGATGCGGAGATGGCGGATTCATCGATTTGGTCCAATCAGGGAATGGTGGATTTGTTTGGGTACGGTGGCACCAGTGCAGACATTGACTTCGATGGAGACGATGATCTGTTGTTGGGGGCACCGCGTGCGGGGTATCAAATTGGGATGCCACAAAACTTCGGTCCTTTCTCGATTGGAAATTTCGTCGTCGTCGAGGCCAATTTGAATGGCCAATGAGTCAGATGGCTTTCAATATTCACCTCCAACAGGTCCCTTGGAAATTTTGCATGTAGACAAGGATGTTCTGTGTGTGGTGAAGCCCAGCGGTCTGCTGTCTGTTCCTGGGCGCGGTTCGCATCGACAAGATTCTCTGTACACTCGAGTGTTGAAGTCTTATCCCTTGGCGCAGATGGTTCACCGCCTAGATATGGACACATCCGGTGTCATGGTGATTGCGTTGCGTCGCAAGGCTGAGAAGAAACTGAAACTGCAATTTCGGAATCGAGTGGTGCAAAAAAAATATGAGGCCATTGTATCGGGAAATATCGCCGACGTTGGTGAAGTATCTGAACCACTGATGCCCGACCCCGACAGAAAGCTGCGACACATCGTTCATCGAGATGGCAAAGCCAGTTCTACAGGGTATCGTGTGCTCGATCGACAGGGAAGCCTGAGTCGATTGGAACTCACCCCTCATACTGGACGGAGTCATCAACTGAGGGTGCACATGTTGCATTTGGGGTGTCCCATTGTGGGAGACCGGTTCTATGCGTCAACAACAGTCTGTTCAATGAGTTCACGCTTGATGCTACACGCAACTCAACTGGGGTTTGAGCATCCATATTCAGGAGAGTGGATGGCGTATTCCGCCCTGTCGGGCTTCGAAGAGTGGATGAATTCACGTGGTTCTCAGATTTGATTGTCAAGTGAATCGGACTACATCATGGATATGCAACACAGTCTTTTTCCGTCTCCCAGTGAGATTCATACATTTCAGACTTGCCGCATTGAACACCATCCTGCCTTATTGCAAGCGTTGGTTGAGCAAGTCACGGTGGACAACTGGTTTGACCGATTGAAGGCTTCACTCCTTTGGAAGCAGGATACAATCACCATTTTTGGAAAGTCTCACTTGATACCTCGATACAATGCGTGGTATGGTGATGAGGATACGGCTTTTGGGTATTCCGGAATTCCCTTGGAACCCAATGGGTGGACGTCAGAGTTGTTGAGCATCCGCACGGCTCTTGAACGGTATTTTGATGTGAACTTGAATTCTGTACTCGCCAATTGGTACCGTGATGGCAACGACAAAATGGGTTGGCATGCCGATGATGAGCCTCAAATGTGCAAAGTCACGCCAATTGTTTCAGTCAGTCTGGGGGTGCCACGCAAAATGCAATTCAAATCCAAAGACAAAAACAACCGAGAACGATTGCAAGTCTTGCTGGGTCATGGAGATGTGTTGGTCATGCATCCACCAACACAGGAACTGTTAAAGCACTGTATTCCAGTGATGAAGAGGGTGACAGAGGGGCGAGTCAATTTAACATTTCGGCATTGTCATCCAGCACAGTAAGTGTGTGAACCTTATGGCTTGGGAATGTTGATGATCGATGCGCACCCCATCTTTTGCGCCTCCTGTACATCTGGACACACGCGATCGTAGAGCGATTTGGCTTTGGAAATGTGTCCATTCAGCCGTAACTGTTGAGCAATGTAGAGTTGGGCATTCTTTTCGACGTAGGGAGAACCGGCCAGCAACCACGCTTCAGTCCATCGATGCAAGTCTGTGTACAACACCGCCTGCATGGTTGTTCCCAGTTGTTTGTGTCGTTCAGAGATCCAACCTTCAGGGGTCAGTACCTCCAATGCCGCTTGGGGTTTGTGTTGGCGTCGCAACATCCAAGCGTGGTGGATATCCAGGGACGAAGGTGGCATGTATTCTAGACCCAGCTCTTTACGCAGCAAATCGGCGGCTTCCAAATGACTGGCAGCAATTGCGCAGATGTAGCCCAAAGACAAAAACTGTTCACTGTGGACATCGGTGGAGGATGCACTCGACAACAGTTTCATACACCTTTTTGGATCCCCGTCGTTCATAGCTGTAGCCGCTTGATTGTACAGGGTTTCCGCAGGGGTCAGTTCACGTGTTGTAACCACTTCAATGAGCGTAGGTGGTGGCTGAGCCTGCACCACAGTCAATACCCCTGTCCACAACCAGATCATTCAGCCGTGTCCGAATTTCCTTTGGCCAGTTTATACGCCGAAAAAGCACCCAGTCCCAAAAATGCGTAATTCGCAAACTGCATGTTTCTGTTGCCTTGTGGGGACTCCTGGCAATACAAATTGTCAAAGCCTCCGCAAAACTGGGCGAAGGTAAAGGCATACCCCAGCGATGATACAGCAACGCCACCGGTCCACATCCACGGAAACTCTCCACTCTTTTCGGGCACAGGCAAAACATCTGTGGACGCCGCATCCACATTTGTTGATACAGTAGCGGATGCTGCTTCTGTAGAGTTTGACGGTTTGGACTCTTGGGTCGTATCTGTACTCTTTGCCGCCATCGGTGGAATCGGAAGTTCTGCATCGGCTTCCACCATCGCACTCATGATGATGTCGCTGCCTTCTTTTACTTGGACAATATTTCGCGTTGCAACCGGACGATTGATGGTTTGGCCATTGAATACGTACACACCACGGGGAGATGCAGGTATGTCAGATCCCAGTTCGATGTACTCGAGACCACTGTACATGTCGTGAATAAAGTGTTCAGCGTCAAAGAGGTGTGTGGGAATGCTTTGTTCTGGTGCCAGTCGCTTCGCTAGTCGCAGTGAGTTTTCTGCCACCACCGTGAGTTCAGCGTTGTTTTCGATTTGGGACTTGAAGTAGAGGTACAGTCCGTTGAGCATGTGGTATTCATGCGCTACTTCCGCGGAGATACTCTCATTTAAACACGGAATACTGCCCTGAATGGAATCCAATCCGGATTGAACTTTGTCCAGATCCATGACGACAAACCCCATGGCGACACTGTCAAGTTGGGTGTCCAGCATTTGAGAGGTGACCGCAGTTGGACACTCTTGAGCGAGGGCGACATTGAAAGCGCCGAGGGCAAAATAGGTTAGCATAGTAAATCCTCATGAACAATGTTGACAATTTACTGATTCTGTTGATGAAAATCAAGGTGTTTCAGTGTTATGGATACAATGTAAGCGTTTTGTCAGTTGAGATTTGAATACTTGGAGATGTAGATGATGAATGCCAAGAAATGGTTGCTCCCTGCTGCTGGCGTATGGTTGGTGGCATCGATTGCCTCTGGAGCGTCGCACGACAACCCGCCAGTGACCCACAAAGTCAATTGGGACAGTCCCAAAACACAAGAGCTCTTTGCGAGGGTCTGTATGGATTGTCACAGTCACGAGACCAAGTGGCCTTGGTATTCCTATGTTGCACCGATGTCTTTTGTCATCGGACACCACGTCGAAGAAGGAAGAGAACACTTCAATGTCTCAGCCAACGTGTTGGATGAAGCCCATGAGGCAGCAGAGGAATACGAAGAAGGAGAGATGCCAGAGGGGGGCTATGTATTCTTTCACCCCGAAGCTGATCTCAACGCCGAAGAACGAGCACAGTTGATTGCAGGGTTGAAATCGACTTTTGGAGACGATCATCATGGACACGACCACGGGCATGGACACGACCACGATGATCATGGTCATGACCATTAAAGAGTTTGCCGACTGTTAGGCTTGTCCAAGCGCTTCTTTGTACACTTGTTCAATGCTTTCAATGTGTGCTTGCAGATTGTCTTCGGTCCAGTGTGCAGTGTCAATGGCGGGTAGCGCTTCTACTGTGAAGGTTCCAGATCGAACCACAAAGGTTTTGTTTTGCCACAATTCGTGTGCTCCTCGGACGACGATTGGAACGATGGGCAGTTTCGTCTGTAGTGCAATGTGGGCGAATCCTTTTTTGAACGGGAGCAGTGTCCCATCGACAGACCTTGTTCCTTCGGGCCAAATCCACACCCCGATGTTGTGTTTGGTCATGATTTCCCCCATTTCTTGCATCGACTGAATCGCACTTTCGCGATTGCTTCTATCAATGGTCAAGTGTCCCGAAACTCTATAAGCCCAGCCAAAAAACGGTACAGACAGAATTTCTTTTTTTGCCACACCACATCCACCAAAGGGGGCAACGGTGATTGCGATCAAAGGATCGAGTTGGGAAGAGTGGTTGCTTAAATAAATTGCAGGATACGGGGTTTTCAGATTTTCCTTGCCACTCAATTGGAGTCTTGTTCCCAAGATGAACAGGACGATCGGTGAGATGATCTTGCCATAAAGGTTCCCAAGTTGGATTCGTATCTTTCGAGATGGAATGAAGAAAAAGAAAATTGGAATGTACAACGTTGAGAATACTGCAAGTGCGGTGAAGCCCACAGCCAATTTGATCCAACTGGTGATTTTCAACAAACGACTTGGGGGTTCCATAATCTGCCTCACGTCAAAAAAGTGAATGCACTGATGAAAAATGGGCAGTAAAATACGGGATTCGACTGGATTTTCAGTACACTTTGCCGATGAAAGCCGTCGACTTCTCGAAAATTGAGATGTGTTGGGCTATAGTTAATACATAGACCTGTTTGCTGGGAGTGTGCAATGTTGTTTTCCATTTTGACCAGTCTTGTTTCTGCACAAGAAGCCCCTCCGATTGTGGGTGGCAGTACAACTTATGATTACGAAGCGGTCGGACAATTGTTCGCCTACAGTGACCAGCAGGGAGGGTTCGGATTCTGTTCTGCGACATTGATCCATCCTCAATATGTTTTGACGGCAGCGCACTGTATCGAAGGAGAAGCTGCTGAAATGTTTGTGCAGCAAGGTTTTGATATTTTCTTTGTTGTCGCAACGGATGTTTATTCTGAGTTGCAAAGCAATTCATACACAGCAATTTCACAAGTTTCGAGTATGGAAGCCCACTCTGGTTACAACCCAAACTCTACAACCTCCATTCAAGACGACATCGGTTTGATGCGGTTGGCTCAACCAATCCGAAGCATCGATCCGATTCCGCTCAATCAGCAAGCCCCCAACACTTCTTGGAACGACATTCGATTTGTGGGGTTTGGAATCACTTCTGAGTACAATCAGAATTCATCTGGGATTCGACGAACGGTCGAGGTTCCGCTCAACAATTCCAGCAACCCGTATTGGCCGTACACGAGCGATAGTATGTTTTTGTATACATGGGATTCCTACGGTCAGAAAAATATTTGTTCGGGAGACTCAGGGGGAGCAGCTTTCCGACAATTGTCCAATGGTACGGTCACCTTGGCTGGTGTGAACTCACACGGTTTCGATGCAAATGACACAGATGGTGACACGTGCAAAGGTACCGGAGCAGTTGCAGGGTCAGCACGTGTGGACATGTATTACAATTGGATTGCGTCGCGAGTGGATTTAAGTTCTGTGTCGGAGCCTTCGTCGGAACCGAGTAGTGAACCAAGCAGTGAGCCCAGTAACGAACCTGGAAATGAACCAAGCAATGAGTCGAGTGAACCTTCGTCAGAGTCTTCTGGAGAGTCTGATGGTTGGGAG
>CBFICN010000015.1:0-33436 GCA_965661045.1 uncultured Myxococcota bacterium | reverse complement strand
TCCATCACCGTCAAGGACGCCGTCGCCATCTTCGTCAGAGTTGTTTGGATCTTTACCGATGTCTACTTCTACGCCATCAGGAATGCCATCACCGTCAGAGTCAGAACTGGTGGCATCAGTGCCATAAATATTGATCTCGTCGATGTCGTCAATGCCATCGCCATCAGAGTCAGCAGCATTTGGATCAGTACTGTATGTGTTGATTTCTTCAAAGTCAGTCAGACCGTCAGAATCAGAGTCGTTGCTGTTGATGTCTGTACCGGCTGCCAACTCAGCATTGTCAGAAACCCCATCGCTGTCACTGTCCAATTCTGTACAAACGGATAGGCCAGACGAAGGCTCAAGTAATTCGAATCTGTTTCCACCCTGTGAATGTGTGTAGAAAGCAAAATTTCCTGGAGGAAAGAATCCAGTTTCGTCAAACTGTAATGCACCATCGACGTAGACTTCAACGTGGGTTGTTGTGTAAGTCATTTCTACAAGGTGATTTTGTCCCAACGTCCACCCAGTTTGTCCCAATGTTGCACCACGGGCAATCTCTGTCAAGCCATTGGAGTGACCCCAAAAGTCTACTGAGTCAGCAGCACCAGTGATTCGGCTCATCACCAACCCTGGGTTGTTACCACTCTTACTTCCTTGGTTCCAGTCGAACAAAATCCACTCAGCGTTTGGATTGGTTACGTCTCCTTGGTTGTACCCAACAGCCCATCCAATGTAGTCATCATCGGTATCTCCCTGAACACCAATGGTGAACTCTGCCGTTACCCCAACTGCAGGAAGGGTAGAGACGAAGATACCAGGCGCTGAGTTTGTGCCCTGAGTAAGAACACGACCATCGGAACTCACATTCCAAGATGGTTCAGTACCAGTACTAAGGGTTTCTGAGAAGGCCAAGTTGAACTCGGCAGCGTTACACTCCCAGTTCGCTTCAATGGCACAGGTATCATCACATCCGTCGCCATTGATTAAGTTGCCATCTTCGCAGGCTTCGGCTGAGTCCAAAGTCCCATCACCACAGACGGCGTGTGCCAAGTTGCTTACACCCATTGAGGCGAGCATTAAAAGAATTGATTTTTGTTGCATTGTGCAGCTCCATATTTGTAGTGCGCATTGTGTAAAAAATGTAAAATATAGGCTTCAACTATCAAAAAAAGTAGATTAGTCAATATATTTTTTGATTCCGGAATACAAATGTGAGATAGGAGGCCTTATGTCAAGGCATTTACTTTTCTCGCCGACGCAAAAAGAGCAATCCCAGTGGCAGAAACCACATGGTGGAATCTTGACCGGTACTCGAACATCCCTTGTCCTCTTCCACTGTGGGGACTGAACCTGCATCGGTGGGGTTGGAACCTGCATCCAACTCTTCTGGATCTGTGAATCCATCCCCATCTGAATCTTGGATGGTTGGGTTGGTGCTGTGCAGGTTGACTTCATCAGCGTCACTTAGACCATCTTCATCGCTATCTGGATTGTTTGGGTCTGTATTGTGTGTATTGACTTCATCCCCGTCAGATAGTCCATCTTCATCTGAGTCTGTTGACAGAGGGTTGGTCATCCAAACGTCTACTTCAACGTAATCCGTGAGTCCATCTTCATCGCTATCTGGATTGTTTGGGTCAGTGTTGTGTGTGCTGACTTCTTCTCCATCGAGTAAACGGTCTCCATCACTGTCTGGATTGTTTGGGTCAGTGTTGTGTGTGTTGAGTTCGTCAGCATCGGAGAGTCCGTCGCTGTCACTGTCAGTACTGTTTGGGTCAGTGTTGTGTGTATTGAGTTCGTCAGCATCGGAGAGACTATCACCGTCAGTATCGGGATTGTTTGGGTCAAGATTTGAATACACTTCCTCGATATCCGTCAATCCATCGCTATCCGAGTCGGTATTGTTTGGGTCAGTGTTGTGTGTATTGAGTTCGTCAGCATCGGAGAGTCCGTCGCTATCCGAGTCAGTACTGTTTGGGTCAGTGTTGTGTGTGTTGACTTCATCAGCGTCACTTAGACCATCTTCATCGCTATCTATTGCGTTTGGGTTGGTGCTGTAAGTGTTGAGTTCATCCCCGTCAGATAGTCCATCTCCATCTGAGTCAGTATTGTTTGGATCAGTGCCATAGAGGTTGACTTCATCTGAGTCACTTAGACCATCTTCATCGCTGTCCATCGCGAGTGGATCAGTACTGTGTGCATTGATCTCGTCCGCATCGGAGAGCCCGTCTCCATCACTGTCAGTATTGTTTGGGTCGGTGTTGTGAGTATTGAGTTCATCCCCGTCAGATAGTCCATCTTCATCAGAGTCTGTTGACAGAGGATTTGTACCGTGGGTGTTGATTTCGGCATCGTCGGTCAGTCCATCGCCATCCGAGTCACTGTTCGTTGGATTGGTGTTGTGTGTATTGACTTCATCAGCATCGGAGAATCCATCTCCATCGCTGTCTATGCTAAGTGGGTCTGTACCGTAGAGGTTGAGTTCTTCCGCATCGGAGAGGTTGTCGCTGTCGCTATCGGAGTTGTTTGGATTGGTGTTGTGAGTATTGATTTCATCCCCATCATTGAGCCCATCTTCATCGGTATCATTATTGGATGGATCAGTGCTGTGAATGTTGAGTTCTTCCGCATCGGAGAGGTTGTCGCTGTCAGAGTCAGAGTTTTTTGGGTTGGTGCCATGAATTGTGAGTTCATCCGGGTCGGTCAGTCCATCGCCATCCGAGTCCACACTGTTTGGACTTGTATTGTGCACGAGGGCTTCGTCAAAGTCCGTGAGCCCATCTCCATCCGAGTCTGTCGAGAGCGGATTCGATAGAAAAACGGCTGCTTCTTGATAATCCGTGAGCCCATCATCATCCGAGTCGATGTCAATTGGACTGGTGGTGTAGGTTGTGATTTCTTCTGAGTCGGAGAGCCCATCGCCGTCCGTATCGTAGAGCGTGGGGTCACAGTCGTAATCTGAGATTTCAGTACCGTCTAATAGAAAGTCTCCGTCGGTGTCCATATTGAGAGGGTCCGTGTTGTACAACACCTCTTCACCGTCCCAAAGTCCATCGCCATCGGTATCTGGTGCGTTGGGGTTGGTGCCCAACGTGTTGACCTCGTCATAGGACAACACACCATCTCCATCGGCATCTTGATCAATGCTGAAGGTGTCAACTTTGTCAGCATTTGCGGGTCGAAGCAAGACTTCTCCATCCCAAATCTCGACAATGCTGGCACCCCATACAAAATCTTCACCGATTTGATCTTCTGTCCCTTCGAAAGTGCTTTCTATCGTAAATGCAGCCGATTCTCCTCCCGACAGCGACACATCTGCATACAAGGCACCGTTTTCCCAAACCAATGTACAAGCGTCAGCGCCATTTGTATCAGACAATGTACAGGTTTCAGAGTGAATCGTCAGGTCGTCCCACGGCAAGTCTATCAACACGCGTTCGTTACAGGTGGCAGTGTTTCCATCGTTGTACAGTGTGAAGTCAAAGTTGAGTTCTTCTCCAATGAAGACTGTGTCCTTGCTGTCCAATAAAATACGCAAATCCAAGGCGCGCCCAACCTCGGCATATTCCACTTCATGGTAATTGTTTTGTCCACCCGTTGAGCCAGCAAATCCAAGTTTGAGACTTTGAGGGAGTGCTTCGGGCATCTCGATGTTTTGAAAGACCGGTACGCTGATGCCCAGTTCATTCTTCAAATACAGACTGACCACACTGAGGGTTGCGTCGTTGGCAGAGGGTTGCAACAAGAGTGTTCCTTCGTGGTGTCCAGCTTCCCCGAGTGTTGGTCGAGTACTGCTGTTGGGCGCATCAATATCGTAGTTGAACCCGCTGAATATTGTTCCACTTTGTGTATCAGTGGAATCTCCAACCAAGTGGATGGAATCAGGGGTGGAGCCACTGCCACCAGCGGTCACGGCAAAATCTCCGTAGGCATCAAACCCAACGGCGAGCACACCACCGGTTAAGCCACCAGCCGTTCCATTGAAATACCCAAATGTTGACCCCAATCCACCGTAAAAGAAATTGTTTTCATCTGTAGTGGCGTCGTACAAAAATAAGACCATTCCATCGGCCCCACTTCCTCCCCATTGATTGATGGCAAAATCAATGACAACACCATCCCCCGTATCAAACGCCAGTTGCGAGCGTGCTCCACCCATCCGACCGGGAAGCAATGGTGTCAATCGCAATACACCACCATTGACTGGATCATCAATGCCTGCTGTTAAGTACGTCTGTCCGTCGACTACCCAATTGTTTGGTAACGTGTTGCTGGAGAATACACTGCTGAAGTCTGTGTTTTGATAGGGCGTACACTGATCTTCTCTCGCGTCCGAAACACCATCCCCATTGCTGTCCTGAGCATTGGCAATGGAAGGTGCAAGGAGCAGTGTAATCAAACTGACATTGGAGAACGCGGACATGACAACCTCTTATAGTCTAGGGTCTACCATTGGTTTTATCTAAAACATGTCAGATTGTCATTGTCTTTTTGTAAACCTACTCAAACCACCCAAACTGATTTTGCTGTTCTTGGAGCGCGTTGACGGTGTCCAGCAGGGTATCCATGGGGTCTTTGGGTGCAAAGTTCAATTCTTGAATGGCTTTACTGGCGTCGGCATACCAAAAGTAACTCGCAATTTCTACGTCTGACTTATCCAAGTGAAGGCCCACTTTTTTCATCTTTGGAAACCAAGAGAGGGCCTTTCGGGTCAGCGACGGCATTTGCATCATCGGGGCAGGTTTGTCGGAGAGGCGAGCGATTCTTGAATAGTAGTCCATAAATGTGAAATTGGCGCCATTCAACAAATAGCGTTCTCCTACACGTCCCATACGCAACGCATTGACAGTGGTTTTGGCCACGTCTTCAACGTCGACAAAGGCAATGCCACCACAAGGTGCCAACGGGATTTTGTCATCGAGAAAAAGTTCTACTGACTTTGTGGACTCACCCCCGTTTCCAGCACCCAGCAACAACGATGGATTGAGACAAATCAACGGCAAACCGTCTTTTGCAAAGTCCATTGCGATTTGCTCTGCAAAGTACTTACTGCGGTAATAGCCCCATTGGGTGATCGTTGAAAAGGGGGAGTCCGCGGTTTCATTCGGTATCGTATCTGGGTCGTCTGATACTGCGATGGTTCCTGAGGTAGAGAGGTACACCACACGTTCGACGTTCAACTCTGAGCAAACTGTACACACATTTTCAGTGCCCGTAACGTGGATTTTCCAAACGCGTTCTGCATCTTCAGGTCGGTGAGACACCATGCCTGCCGTATGGATGACGTGGGTGGCTGCTGAATTTTGAATCGCCGCTTCAATGGATGTTTGCTGTAAGATGTCACAGTAAATCAATCCATCTCCCTCTTGTGGACTGCGTGAAGTTCCGACGTGTCGAATGTCGCGATCCTTGAGTACCTTCAATATGGCTTGCCCCAAATACCCAGTCGCGCCGATGACGAGTACAGTGGGTTCTTTTTTGCTTGGCAATGTTGCGTCTTCACTCATGGTGTAGGCTCCTTGAGGTTGAAAATATTCTGAAACTCAAACAGTCCCATTGGGTTGTTGGATTTGATCGCCCCACTCATAAACTCAGGCATGCCCGGAGTAAAGGCTTCGAATACAATGCGTTTCAAAAAGGCATCGGTGGTGATGATTGCGATGTCGGCATCGTGTTTGCCTTTGCGAATGTTCATGGCTTCATTGCTCACCTCAAGGGTGTATCGGGGTCCACCTTTTCCGTTGAGTACCAACGCCCATTTGGATGTCTTGGTGATGCGTTCCGGGTCGTATCGTCGTTGCAATTCGTCTAAAATATCTTCGGTGAGCGTCTTTTTCTCAATGACAACTTGGTCCTTTGGCGGAAACAGTTCCAAGCGAACTTTGTTGACCAACGCTTTATCAATCAACAGGACTTCATCCTTTTGCAACGCGGCAACACATTCTTGTGCGAGTCGGGTAATGATGCGCGATTGCTGAGGTACATTCAAGCCATCCAACCACGGTTGGATTTTTCGAATTTCGATTGGAGCGCCAATTCGTACTTTGAGGTCTCGCTTTTGTGGCACAACAGCACCTTTTGGCATCGCTTCAAATGTTCCACCCAAATGCATCGGCAGCACATCGACCATCGTTTCCAAGGACAACTGACCCATTAAAGGTTTGAATTCAGTCAAGATACCGTCTTGACGTCGAGTGCCTTCTGGAAACAGCAATACGACGTGTCCTTTGTCGACGATGTCCTTTGCTTGCTGAAGACTGGCAGAGTATCCACGACGTCGGTCAATGGGCTGTAAATTGGTCAACTGCTCAAAGTAAGCAACGGCCCAAGGGTTCCCTTCGAAAAAGTAGTCCTTTGCTGCGAGGGCAACCAACTTGTGTCCATAGGGACCCAATGCGTATTTTACCAATCCCATGTCTAGGTGTGAGCAGTGATTGGAGACGACGATCAACTGACGGTTTTGTGGAATGTGATCTCGACCGACAACTTCCGTTCGCAAACCGGTTCCGTAGAGTGTCCGTTGTGCCCAACCCAATGCCTGTTTCATCGGGACTGCAAGCGGTTCCGGTATCTTTCTTTTGTCCTGTGTTTTCTTTTCGACTTCAACGTCTGGTTGGCCCACCAAATGGACAATGTCGGCAACCGTTTCGCATTTGGCAACGTCATCTGGATCGGGAGAACCAATCTTCGGTAAGTTGGACAGGGCACTCGCGAGCTCCACAGCCATCAGTGAATCAAATCCCAAGTCGGCTTGCAGGTTGGTGGCCATCGTGATTTTGTTGGGGGCAACCCCAGCAACTGTGGCGATCGCTTTGCTGATTGCACCAGATGTTCCACGTTTGGCTTCGGCGCGGGTCGGTGTCGCATCGATGATTTTTTGTAAAATCTCTGCCGATGCTTTGCGCTGAACCTTGCGCGTGCGAGTTCGAGGGAGGTCTGCATCCACGTTGTGAATGACAGCAGGGCGTTGAAACGGAAGCAAAGCGCCAGTCTTTTTCTTGATGGCGTCTAATGCTTCTCCCATTAAATCATCGCGGTTGAGTTTTTTGGCTTCATCACACTCTCCGTCGACAACGGCCAACAAACCCAAACGCTCTCCACCTCTCGGGTCGGCAACGCCAACCAATGTATACTCTTTGATGAGACGAATGTTTCCAATTGTGTGTTCAACATCATCCAGATAGATGTTTTCTCCGGAAGAGGTAACGACGACTTCTTTGGCTCGTCCAACCAAGAACAAGCGTTTCTTGTGATCCAAGCGTCCCATGTCACCTGTATGAAGCCATCCATCTTCATCAAAAGCCTTTTCCGTTGCCGAACTGTTGTTGAAGTACCCCTGCATCACGTTTTGTCCACGGGCAAGGACTTCTCCAACGCCATTTTCATCAGTGTTGATGACCTTGATTTCGACGCCGGGAATTGTGTGCCCCACAGTTCCCGTCTTGGCACCGGGTCCACCAGTAGACACAGTCAACACCGGTGCAGCCTCCGTGAGACCATACCCTTCAGTGAGGTGCAAACCAAGCCCCGAAAAGAACTTCTGGGTGTCGGGGGGCAGAGCAGCCCCACCTGAAATGAGAAACTTGATGTTGCCACCGAGTCGTCCATGGATGGGGGCAAATAGCAGACGACCGATATCCAGTTTGGCAGTTCGACCCAAGCGACGATTCAACTCAAGCATCGCATCGACCAAGGCTTCAAACAAGGACCCTTGATCTTGAATCTGCCCCTTGATGCGACGTTCCAACAACTGCCACAGTGCGGGGACGCCCACCATTGCGGTCACTTGACCGGCTTGGAGGCCGTGACTCAGTTGTTCTCCTGTCACCTCATCCAAATAGATGATGCTGGCTCCTAAACTCAGGGGCATCAGCAACCCACAACTAAATTCAAAGGTGTGGTGGAGAGGGAGCACTGACAGTAGGCGATCTTCACTAGAAATGGAAAAGAGTTTGCCCAATGAAGCCAACATGGACGTAAAGTTTCCATGACTGAGCATGACGCCCTTTGGTACACCCGTCGTTCCACTGGTGTAAAGAACCGAGGCCAATGTTTCTTCATCGATGTCTATAGGCGTTGTTTTGTTCTCCGCTCCGACAATCTCTTCTGCCATGAATGCCATGTCCAATTTTTCAACGCTGAGTTCATGGGCAAAGGTGTCGATGGACTCACGATCAAATATTCCAACCTTTGCTTGGGCAGAGGTGTCGATGGTGATGGCTTGCACTGGAGTCAAGGCCACATCCAGCGGTACAGCAACGGCACCTGCCACGAGGATTCCAAAGTAGCAGATGGACCAGTTCGGGTGATTTGCACCAGAGAGATAGACTCTGTCTCCGACTTCCACACCGGCTTGTTTCAGTTTGAGGGCTACGGAGTGGGCTCGGGTACGAAACTCCTTGTAAGAGACTCGAGTGAAGCCATCTTCATGTGTGCGCATCAAAGCCGGTAAATGTTCATAACGTTCGGCAATTTCGTCAAGCATGTCGACAAGGTGGTCGTAGGAACGCAACGGTTTGCTCTTTTTACTTTTCTTTTCTTCCACCAGTGGGAACACGTTTTCGACCAGTCCAGGACAGTGAATGTCGAGGATGTACTCACGCCAGTCGATGTCGAGTGGCAACCAAGGCAACAATGTCTTTTCTTCATCGTTCAACCGTTCGTAGGCCTGATCTGTATGGAGTGTCGAGAAACGATAGTTGTGGGTCGCTGTGAAAGGGACAAACTGATCGGTGATGCGCCCTGTAATGTCCAAATTCTTCACCAACCCATTGATGGACTTTCGGGCCGGTTTTGCCAAAGACGAAAAGATGCCTTTTTCTAAGGGTTTGAGCAGATTGCCCAGTCGTTTGACTTGATTGGCTTGAATTTTGGGACCGCGGCTCCAATAGGTATTGACGCTTACGGGGGTGGCTTCAATTCGTTGAGTGATGGCGCTGACCAATGGGTTCTTGCCTTCTTCTCGAAGACGGCGACGCTTATGTAAAGATACCAACTCTACGAGGCGATACATTGCCAACGGGTTGCTGGCCGAAGTTCCGTATTGATACACAATCTTGTGTGTGTCTTCCAACAGTTCCGCACAGGACAGCACCATTCCAATGGCCACCAAGTCAACAGGAATGACGTCTAGAACAGACTCTTTTGTGGTGGGCACCAACAGGGGACCTTGGTTGATGAGGTAAATTAGTGGGGCAGAAGTGTTGATGCCTTCATTCCACCCAACCTTTGGGAAGTGAACGGCAGATTCAATCACGGCAGGGCGGACGATGCTGAAGGGCAATCCAGACCGACAGAGAATCTGTTCTCCGATGGATTTGGTATAGGTATAAATATTGTGCCACCCCCAAAACTGGGCGCGTTCTGTACCTTCAACCACAAGTTGGTCTTCAATAAACTTGCGTTCTACACGTTTGAGCTCTGCTTCGAGTGCTTTGCCACGAGTTGGTTCTCCTTTTTCGATCAGATTGTTTTTTGCCAAGTCTAAAAAGTCCGATTGACGAAACGCATCTTTGGCGCGTCGCTTGGCATGGGTCACCATATCCATGCACTCTTTGATTTCTTGATCGGGATCCCAATGCTTTACATCCAACGTATCGGCTTTTGGAAAGGGGAAGGAGAGTGGGTCAATTTCATCTACAGTGCCGGTTCTGTCTCCCGCGACGTAACAGGTTGACGTGTGTAAAAACTTGATGTCTCCAAGATCTTTGGCGAGTGCCACAAGGTTTTGCATTCCAAACGCGTTGACATCCAAGGACTTGTCGAGTGGTGGATTGAAATCGACCACACCACTGGAATTGACCAAAATGTCCACTTTTCCACGCAACGTGTCGCGCAAGTCGTCTGAAATTCCTCCAAATGGGTTGGTGACGTCTCCATCGATGGCGGTCACCTTGGCATTCATAAATGTCATGTAGGCATCTTTCGGATGCTGTTTGCGAAGTGGATCGAATGCCCCAGAAGTGGCGACTTCTGTCAGGAAACGCTGCTCTGAACTTTGTCGAATCGAGCCATCGGAGCGTTTTCTTGAACGCACCACCATGTAGATGTGTTCAATCTCAGGAAAGTGTGCCAACACCAATGACATCCAGACTTTACCAAGAAAGCCAGTTCCCCCATAGAGAAGGATTGTTTTGCCGTTGAGTTGTTTGGATACGTTTAAACTGTGTGCCATGATGGTTCCTGTACTACATGCCTGTGTCAATTCTCGAGCCGATAAAGGCTTCTCACATATGGTGTTACTCAGAATCGTTGGCTGCATCGATTGCAGCTTGCTCTTCTTGTGTAAGTTCAACATCGGCCAACATCAAAGGACAGATTCTGAAGCAGGTGATCGATGGATCTGCGGGTGCTGTATCTTTGGCCATTCGAATGGCCTCTTGCATTGTACGCGCCGTTTCATAGCCCAAGATTTTGGGGATGTATTCGTTGTCTGCACCAACGACGATGACGCGGTTGCGGTGCTTCCGTCCATTTTCGCCCCAATACCACATGTAGAAGGGGTGTGTTGGGTGGTAGGCATTTCCAGAACGGTACATTTGTATGTAGGCTGGGTTGCGAGAAAACTCTTTTTCAAAACGCTTGTGCAGTTCCATTGCATCGCGGGTTTGTGGAAGCAGTTTGTGGAAGAACTCAACATAGGCAAGGTGCTGCTCTTTGTCGAACTTGTCCGTGCAAGGGTGGGTGATGATGATCGTCCCACCCTTTTTGAGGAGGGGAGCACCGCGGTGAAGATTGAATAGATAGCCTTCTGCCATGACTGAAACCAGCAATGGATTCAAGAATGCACCGACATTGTAAGGAGAAATGTAGGGGATTGGGTAGATGACGATGTCCGACTGTCCTTTCACGGGCACGGCGAGTTGTTGGAAGCATTTTTCCAAAATGAGCTTGTGCACGGCCTCAGTTTCCCCAGCATGTACAGCTATTACTCCGTACGGAGCAGGCACTTTTTCAAAGATCGCTTGTCGCGCGGGCTGAGGGAGCATCTTCAAAGAGCGAATGAGTCCCTTCATTCCCAGTTGTTCCATCGGAGTCAAGTCGTCTTCATTTTTACCCAGAAAGTCCAATGGTTTGGCAAACATGCGGTTGTTGATGGTGCTTTCAATGTGGAAAACATCCAACTTTTCATTGATAAATCTACCAATGGACTCCATCGCAGACGCGAGTGCACTGGATTCTTTGTCGGTAAAGTTGGGGTCCATATAGGATTTGGTTTTGCGCAACGTTCCTGGGTTGTGGTGTGCTTTGAGCGTTTTGTATCCTGCAAGCCCCGTTCCAACCGATTTGAAACCACCGTTCATGGGTACAAAGGTTAGGTTTAAATAAATCAGCAAGTCGCTTTTGGCGGCTCGAGCGTTGATTTCAACATCGTACCCTTCTTTCGTTGTGCCGAGGTGCACCATTCCGTCTGGAAGCTCTGCATCGTGGTTGTACAAGCGATCAGGGGCATATTTGTTGTAAATTCGATCACCGATGATGTGTCGAATTTCTTCTTCTTTCATGGGACGATGAAAGGCGGTTGCAATTACCATTTCGATGTCGTCGATTGCGTAGTCGTCCATCATTTCTAAAACAACTTCGAGCATTTGTTGGCGCACATCGGGTTTGGCCATCGGAGGCAAAGGCATGGACAGGTCATCAATCGCGATGGTGACCTTCATTCCTGGTTTGAGTTTTGCGAACAGTGGCTCGCTGTTTTCAGGGTGATTGATGGCGTAGCGAATGGCGGCTTTCACATCGTTCAAGGGTTCCATCGGTGGTTTTGGGTAAATGACCCGGGTGCCAATGGGCAGATCCACTTCAACGAGTTGGTCTCCACTGAACAACACACGTGGCTTCGATTGGTGATTGATGGTCACGACACAGGGATGGTTTGACATAATGACTTCCTTGATGTGTGGGCAGATTAGTGATTGGAGTGCGATTTTCTAAAAGAGGCAGGGGGCTCATTGTTCAGGTCCAAAATGGGCCAACGATAGGCTTGGGCCAGTCGTTTGAGCTTGCGGGATGGGTTGATGCAGAATGCGTGTCCAACAACCGAGAGCATTGGAACGTCAGAAAAAGAATCAGAGTAGGCGTGACATTTCTTGAGGTCATACCCATTCTTGTGTGCATCTTCGACAATGATTTTGGCTTTTTCAGGTCCAGCAACCAGTGGGTGTCGCATTTTGCCTGTTGCGTAGCCATCTTTGAATTCCAGTCGATTGGCAATGAAATAATCTGCACCCAAGTGAGCTGTGACGTATCGAGTGGTGACATCCAGCGACCCAGTGACGATGATGACCTTGAAACCACCTTCTTTGCATTGGCGGATCAAATCGTGAGCCCCGGAAAAGATGGCTGGTCGAATGATCTCTTCAAAAACCTCTTTTGAGAGAACCTCAATGCGATCTTCAGTCATCCCTTTGAAATGGGAAAACAAAATCTCGTTGAAAGTGCGTCGATCTTGCATCTCAGCGATCGCCATTCTTGGTGCGTCAAAAAGAGCGCGTCCGAAACGCTGCATTGTTTTCAACGGTGAGGATTGATTGAGTAAATAATAGGCAGTGGGTTGGATGAGGCTGGTGCCCACCAACGTACCATCCAGATCAAAATATGCGGCTTTTGTCATTGTTCGTCCTCGGTTATTGGATCAGGGCCGTAGTACACTTTCAGGATTTCATATTCAATCGTGCCTTTTGGCAAGTTCAGTTCGAAATCATCCCCTTCTTCTTTACCCATCAAAGCCCGTCCCATTGGCGATTGTACTGAAATCCAATTTTTCTTTGGATTGCTTTCTTCGCGGTCGACGAGTCTATACATTAGGATTTTTTCATCCTCATCTTCAAGGGTGACCCAAGCACCAAATGCTACGGTCTTACTCTGTGGCAAATTGTCGGTGTCCACGACGGTCACATCTTTGATTTTGTGACGGAGCATGCGCAACCTCTTGTCGATTAGACGCATTCGTTGCTTGCCGTAGATGTACGCGGCATTCTCAGAACGGTCACCTTGCAAAGCGGCATCGTGGACTTCTTGAAGAACCATGGGGCGCTCTTCATTCCACAGTTGATTGATTTCGGCCGTGATCAAGTCATAGCCACGTTTGCTCATTGGGCGGCTCACTGAATCTCCTTAAGCTCCACGTCAAAGACCAGCATGCCGGCTGGTGCACCAGGACGACCTTTATAAGCTAGGTTTTCAGGAATCCAAAAGCGGGTCTTTTCTCCAACGACCATCAATTGAACGCCTTCTGTCCAACCGGAAATGACTCGATTCAATGGGAACGTGGCAGGCTCGCCTCGCTGAACGGATGAATCAAACATCTTTCCATCAGTGGTCCAGCCTGTGTAGTGAACTGTTACTTTCGATGTCTCAGAAGGGTGCTTGTCGCCAGTTCCTGGAGTCAATACTTTATATGCCAATCCAGATCCCGTCTTTTGGGCATCGGCTGGAGGGGCTGCGACATCGGCTGGTGCAAGAATCGGCTGTTGAATGTCGAGCAGGGTGACGTCAAAGACCAGCATGCCTTCAGGTGCTCCGGGTTTTCCTTGATAGGCAAGTTCTTCCGGAATCCAAAAGCGGGTCTTTTCATTGACCGTCATCAACTGAACACCTTCGGTCCATCCAGCGATGACCTGATTGAGACCAAATGTGGCCGGGCGGCCACGCATCTCAGAGGAGTCAAACATTTTTCCATCGGTGGTCCAGCCTGTGTAGTGAACCGAGACTTTTGAGTCTGCAGAGGGTTTGTCCGTTCCTGTACCAGGGGTGAGAACTTTGTACGCCAGTCCAGAAGCTGTTTTTTTGGCATCGGCTGGTGGGGCCGCGACATCGGCTGGTGCTGGCATCGGGTTTTTAATATCCAACAATTCTACATCGAATACCAGCATGCCGGCAGGTTTACCAGGTGCGCCTTTGTACGCAATGTCTTCTGGGATCCAAAATCGTACCTTGTCCCCAACAGACATCAGTTGGAGGCCTTCGGTCCAACCGGCGATGACTTGATTGAGCCCAAATGTGGCTGGACGTCCACGCATTACTGATGAGTCGAACATCTTGCCGTCGGTGGTCCAACCTGTGTAATGGACAGTGACTTTGGCTGTGGCGTCTGGTTTTTCTCCACCTTCCCCTTGAGTCAATACTTTGTACGCCAATCCAGAATCTGTTTTTTTGGCGTCCGATGGTGGGGCCGCGACATCTTCGGGTGCTGCGACCAATCCTTTGCGGGCAATGGCGTCATCTGTATTTTTCACATCTTTGCTTTTCATTTCTTTCTCTGTTGTTGTTTTTTCAGTTTGCTTTGTCGCTTCTGAAGATTCTGCTTCTGTGGTCTCTGAGTTGCCGTCACCACAGGCGATAAGAAGGCTCAAAAGAATAGAACTGTACATGCTAAAACCTCTGTTGTAAGAGACGGTTCAAAGTCTCTGTGTTTTCTGAACTGTATTCTGGAAACGGTTATTGGATTTTTGAACCCATTTAACCCGTAGAGGGTTATGTTGCACCTTTTCCAATCTTCTTGTCTGAGAAACGCCCGATGTCTAGTACCTTCTCTTTCAATCAGTGTGTACAATCACCATGTGCTGGATGCTCAGCCCCGTGTTGTACGTATTTGCCGTTGCACGATTTCTCGATTCAGCGTTTTCAAGATGCAGATTATGCTCGATATTTGTTGAACTTTGCCAATATCGAACTGGCTTTAGTAAACGGTACGGCTTGGAGAGTGCACTACACAATGCGTTGCGCTCGACTCACTCAGTCCGGATTGTGTAGCCTCCATGGAGACCCCAGTAAACCTCAGGTATGTTTGAACTATGACGCATACAACTGCTTTTATCGACCCATGTTCATTGAACAAGAGACTGCAAACTTTATGCGATTTGATCACACTCGCTTTGTGGCGTTGCTTGAACTCTTAGAGTTTTCTTCAGATGGGCAGTTGGTGTCAATGCCGTCGCCAGAAGCATTGTTGCAACGGTTGCCACCTTTTGTAGAGCAACCGACTCTGAAGCCTTCGGTTCCGGAGCCTGTGTTCGAAAACAAGAGCCTGCGCTCGTTTCAAGATGTACAACGTCAGTGTGAAGGCTGTGCCGCGTGGTGCTGTCAGACTTTGTCCTTTCCATTCGGTGGGATTGAGTCGACTGTCAACATGGATTATTTGTGGTTTTGCTTGGGTTTTCCAGGGGTTGAACTGTGCATTGCTGAAACCTCGATGTCCATTTTTGTACACACTCAGTGTCGACATCTAGACAATCTACAAACCGGTGGGTGTACCGTGTTTGGCACTCCGGAACGACCATTGCTTTGTGAGCAATATGACGGGATGAATTGTGCTTATCGCGTGCAGGTTGGTACCCGAAATCCAAGTCAAAGTATTCGAGTGGGAATCTCAGATTTTGGAGTGCTTCAAGAACACATAAGTTTTGATCAGGCCGGGCAACGTGTGGGAGAATGGCAGTTTGGAGCGTTGAGGGATGCTGTTCAACAAGCCAAGCAAGAAAGACGGACCAAATAAGAAATGATGAATCAATCAAAGTCTTGAACTGAAAGCAGGGGCATCCTCCAAGATGTAGCCTTGTGCCATGTCTCGCAGAGACCAGCGTTCAATATTTTGCAATGTTCCCTGTTCTATGGTGTAACAGGCAACGTGTGGGAAGCGTTTTTTCTTCACGTCAATGTTGTAGCCGCTGACCCCGGGGTTGATGGATGGAATGGTACCATTTTGCACCTCGAGAGGAACAGTGTATCCGTGGTGCTCGTGTCCATGGAGGTACGCCGATATTTTGTCTTGACTTTTTAGCCACGTCAATACGGTCTCAGCATTCGAGATGGCACGGGTTGCTGGACCATAGGTCTCTCCCCTTCGATTGAGCAGTGGATAATGCATACACATAAATATGAACGGCGCAGAACTCTGTGCCAGTAGTTTTGACGCTGTGTCCAATCTTTTGGGATCAACATACCCATTCGACAACAGGGTTGGTCTGCAACTTTCGACGGTCAAGACACCAACATCGCCAAATTCTTTGTAGTCAGCCCCATCATCGGCCAACCAGGGTTCAAAACGCTCGCGCATATTCGTTGGAAAGGGATCCACATAGGTATCGTGATTGCCAGCGATGATCACTGTAGGGAACGTATTCAAAATGGGGTCCAACTCTCTGCGAGCCAAATCAAACTCAGAATCAAGGGCTTGCGCAGTGAGATCACCGGTTAGAATTACCAAATCTGGGTTCATATCCACAATCTTGGCGACGCTCTTACGCTGTACTTCCAGTCCAAATTTCGCTTTCCGACCGAGTAAGTACAAGTTTGTGCTACCCATCAAACGTTTGACTTTAAACAGTTCGCTGACGATTGGATCTTGCTGGAAATGAATGTCGGTAAGGTGGGCTATGCGCATGAAGACTCCAGTATACAAACAGCTGGGTGAAAAGTTTCAAAAGAACGTTCTGTAAGGGAAGGTATTTTCAACGGATGATGTTCTACGACCTGTTGGACAGTCCTTCAAAAGTGCAGAGATCGTCCATGTTGTCCCTGCCGAGTACACGACGCTCTTCGGTTGTGACCAAAATGAGTTCGGCAAACCCAAGTCGGCGATTGTCTTGTCGAATATCTGGGTGCAGCGCATAGATTCCGTCGAGTGGACGTGGATTGAACCATTGAATTTGGTAGCGTCGAAGTTGGGTCAAGGCGCGCATGCTGTTTGGCCACAGTGATCCAAAAAGACCGCTCTGAGAGTTTGGAAAAACAAAGTGTCCAATGCTCTCTTGATCAAGTTCGGTTCGATGGTTGGTGCACCAAGACTGTGCAAAAACCATCAGTTCCCCGGATTTCTTAGTGTGTCCTGCAAATGTAGATGTGGCAATACACAGTTCACGCGCTTTGTTTACAATGGGTAGATCGGGGGAATCAAAACAAAAGGAAAGTCCTGTATTCCCAAACGCTTCTGGACTGTATGGCTGAATGTGGATCTGAATGACGGAGCCTTTTCGAATTCTTCGATTGCTTGAAGGACCCCAGCGCAAGACCGGCCGATAATCAAAATGCACCACAGGGCGTCGCAGAAAACCCTCAAAAGAAAATTGACCAACGCTCTGTTCAAGCAGTTCAAGAACATCCAACTCTGACATTCCCAAAGTGATCTGTTTCAAGCAATGGTTGAGCAGAGCAATGGCGTTTCGTTGGTCACGTTCAAAGTAAGTGATGGGGGAAGTAGTGGTTTGCATAGACAAATTTGGTAAAGGGTTTGTCTACCTCTATACTGAATTTAGAAAGAATGCAGTAATATTACGGACATTTTTTCCATGAAACAATTGCCCAATCTCGACGAGTTTGGTATGTTTTATATAATTACAATAGTTAAAGTTAATTAAAATAATTAAAATTAGTGAAAAAAACATCCTCCATACTCTTGATTGATCAGGGCAATCAACTGACCCAAGCTTTTGCTTCAATGTTGCAAAAGCAAGGCTTTAACGTGCTCATCGCTTCAACGGATACCTCAGTCAATGACGTTTTTCAGCAACAAGTCATCTCCACTGTGATTGTGTCGATGGACGTTGACGGCATCGACGGTCTTCGGTACATTCGAACGATTTCTCAGGGGCATCCCGCCATCGTTGTGTTGGCGATCACCCAGAATCCTTCCGCTTCGCAGGTTGCACAGGCTTTAGAATTGGGGGCGAAAGATTATTTTGTACGGCCGATTCAAGATTGGAATCGATTTTATTTTCAGCTGCGTCAAGCGCAGAAGATGTGGTCGGAGCAGTTGGAACTCCTCAAGTTTCGTCAAAGTCAAGAAGAACTGCTCGCATTTCGCAAGCACACTGGATTGGACGGCATCAAAGGGCGTTCGGATGGCATTCGTCAGGTGTTGTCTCAAATACAGAATATTGCGCCCTTGGATGTTGCAACGCTCATCATTGGTGAAAGTGGGGTGGGTAAGGAGCGTGTTGCCAAGGCATTGCACAGTGAATCTGGTCGCAGTGGTTCTTTCGTGGCTGTGAATTGCGCGTCGATTTCTCCTGAACTTTTTGAAGCCGAGTTGTTTGGACATCGAAAGGGCTCGTTTACCGGAGCTTCACATTCACGTGCGGGACTGTGTCAGGTTGCTCAAGGCGGTACTTTGTTTCTGGATGAGGTTGGGGAATTGCCGCTGTCCTTGCAGGCAAAGTTGCTCCGACTTCTTGAACAACGAGAGTTTCGTCCGGTAGGGGCAGATAAGACAGAGCCATTTACGGGTCGCATTGTGACGGCTACCAACGTGGATTTAGAAGAAGCCGTTCGCACAAAGCAGTTCCGAGAAGATTTGTACTATCGCATTTCTGTTCAAGAGTTGTATGTCCCACCACTGAGAGACAGGGTGGAAGACATCCAACTGCTGGCCTATCACTTTATTGAAGAGTTCAATAAGACCTGCAATCGTCAAGTGGCCAGTATTTCAGCAGGTGCCCTGACACTGTTGGAACAGTATGACTGGCATCGAAACAATGTACGTGAGTTACAACGAGAGATTCAACGTGCGTTGGTGCGGGCCAAACAGTCAGAAACCGAATTGTTGCCGATTCATTTGTTTTGGCACCACGGGGTTCAGGAGGTTCCAACCAATGGCTTGGGGATTCGTCGGAGAACCGTGCCCATTTGGTATGAGAGCAATTATTCTCAGGCCAAACGGATAGCGCACATGCGTTTTTTGGCGGAGTATTTGCCGTACCATGTCGAGTCCAACGGCGGAAACAAAAGTAAGGCAGCCAAGTCTATTGGCTTGAAAGCACCCAATTTTTCTCGTTTGTGGAAAGAGATGCTCGAAGCTCAAGAAGATGACACGTTCAAATAACTCTTACCGTTGGTTCGCATTCCAAGGCATTTGGTTACTGTCCACTGATATCTCTACAAATGGTGCACTGGGAGTTTGATTTATTGGTATCTGTATCGTGTCAGAGAGTGGCCAAACCTGAGCACACCCTAGATCGAGGGGCGGTCCCAGTTCTGAAAGTAGATGTTGCTGCATGCTTTTTTGTGCTGTTTTATCCAATGTGACCGAGTCGACCAAGACAACACCAACACCAATAGATTGCAACTGTTTGATGTGTATCGCCTGCAACGGGATGTCGCCGTCGATGGCTTGTAGAAATGTTTGAGATTTTCTCTTTTCCCACTGTTCAGGTGGCTTGATGAAGGGGGGTAAAATGATGGGGTTCAGCAATGGTTGTCGATGAATGCGTTGTCGCAAACTTTGTTGATTGTACAGTTGATCAGCGTCTTTGAGAGGCAGTTCAAGAATGGTGGTGTTGGTTTCTGATAGGCTCTCTAAGCACATCCAAGGAGACATAGACTCACTGTGCAAAGGAACATTGGCAGAACGGAAGTGGGTTTCGAGGAACATCAATGGGATCAGCCACTGGGCATGTCGAAATTGTACACCCCACACCATTCCACCAATGACAATGAGAATCCCAAATCGTTCTGGCCAGAGCAGTCTAGAAAAAATGGGCAGTTCACGTAGAGCAGGGAAGAGTGGTGCATGCTCACCAGCAATCAGCAACCCCCCAAGTGCGATGGACCACGCTCCCAAAACAAAATGATCTCGTTGTTTATAGAACGCATACCCTCCGCCGATGGCAATGGTGATCAACCACACCATCGAGTACAGATTGGAAATGTCGTTGGGAAGCCCAGTCCACCAATTGCGTAGTGTCGCCGAATGGATCTCGGATAAAGAGAGCCCATCAATCAACGGTGGTGTGGGTGTTTCGGTCATCTCAAAACTGTAGTTCAGCAGCAAATATAAATTCGGTGCCAACAGGATCGTTGCAACGAGCAGACTTTGTAGCAATTTCACGGGATGCTTCCACCACAGTGGGAGTGTTGTCAACAGGACAAAGGGCACAAAAAAGAAGTAGCACCAACCAGATATGCCTAGCCAAATACCGGACAGGGTCAAGGCTTTATCTGTCGGTGAATTTTTCCAATCTAGGGTGTAGTGAACTGCGAGCAGTGGGGCCCACCACATGGCTTGCGGTGCATGTCCCCAATTGATTTCTCTGAGCAACGAGTCGCCACAGAGCAAGGAACAACCGGCAACCCAGCCAGCCCATGGGTTTTCTGGCGCGATGCTTTTTCCCAGCCGGTGTCCAGCGATGAGACTCAGCCAAAGGTTGCATCCCCACCACAGGTTGTCCGCCAATGGAAAGGGGAGGTTTATAAATGGTCCAAACAACAGATGATCCAAAATATTTGGCGCAACTTGAAGTGCGTTCCATCCAGTGGGTGCAAAATGGGCTTCTGAATGCCAAAAAGCCCAGCGTAAACTCAGAGTGTCCAAGGTATCTGTTCCAAGGTACCCGAGTAATTCTAGAGTTGGATCGATCCCCCAAAGGCAGTGCAACCACACCAACATACAGTATCCAATACCCACCCAAACAGGGCTGGAATAGAAGTTATTCCTTAGATGTTCTATCGTAGAAGACATTTTTGTGCTCAGTTACTGTAAGATATTGAGTGTAGATACGTTTGGTATGAAAGAGAATACCAGTTTCAGAGTGGAGAGTCTATGTTGTGGTTGTGGTCGATGGTCTCGTTGGGGTTGGCGGATCATGTTGCTGTATTGGAGTTTACGGGGTCTGACAACGAAGATTTGATTAGTATTTTGTCAGATCAGGCCCGTGCCGGGGCACTTGATCAGTTGGATCCGTTGACATACAGCATCATGACACGAGAAAATATGATGCTGATATTGGAAGATATGGGTAAAAACGCAACGTGTTTGGAAGGGTCCTGTGAAGTGAACATGGCACGAAATATTGGTGCTGATTTGGTGATTTCGGGTACGATATCGCAGCTCGGTGATGTGCAACTGGTGATGTTGAAACTTCATCAATCGGATTCAGGTACCTTGCTGGCGATGGAAAAAGTACAAGGTGCAGATCCGGTGGCGTTGGTGGAGGCAACCTTTGAAGGTGTACAACTTTTGCTTCGAAAAGGATTGCACTTGAATTCGGAGTTGGCGAAAGTCACGCTCACCAGTACACCAAAGGCAACCGTGTTTCTTGATGGAGATGTGCTGTGTCAGCAAACACCTTGTGTTAGAGAAGTCGAGGCTGGAAGTCACGTGTTTCGCTGGGAGTCTTCCAATTCGATGACGTTGACAGAAACGGTTGAGGTGACCTCATCTGTGGGACTGCATCGAAAGTTAGACTCGACGTTGGCGCAGGTATCCGTTCTCAACACGCCAAAGGGCATTCATGTATCCTTGGATGGTCAGCCCTGGAAGCAAACACCGATTCAAGCCCAAGTTCCAGTGGGGACACACCGTCTGTCAATTGATGATTTTTGTTATGAGATGGAGGGTGTAGAGGTGACTTTGGGTTCGACAGAGCGCTATTCCTGGTCGGTGACCCCAAGCCCGAAGCAGACACTGTTAACGTTGGATGCTCGAGACACTACTGGAAAAAGTGTTTTGGGAGAGATCTATGCCGATGGGGTGTTGGTTGGGGATACCCGATCTTCAGTTGAGTTGCCCCTGTGTACAGAGTCGATTCGCGTAGAGTCTCGGTTTGGTTCATGGCAGGGTGATATCCGATTACAGCCTGAACGGAATCAACTCTCGGTTGCCCTCTCTGAGCAGACATCTTATTCATCCACGCGAACCATATCGGAATCCTTGTACCCTATGGTGGATGTGATGGTCGGACGCTTTTGGATGGGCAGTACGAACTCCGAGATGGGACGCAATCGTGACGAGCAACAACACCAAGTCATGCTGACACAGCCATTTTCCATCGGTCAAACGGAGGTCACACAGGGGCTTTGGGAGCAAGTGACCGGTCAAAATCCATCACACAATCGAAGCTGTGGGTCTGACTGTCCTGTGGACAATATTTCGTGGTGTGATGCGGTTGTGTTTGCAAATATGATGAGTTCTGCGAGCAATTTGGAGCGGGTATACAGTGTTCCTATCGGATTTGCCTTGGGGTTGGATACCCATCGCTGTAATGAATTGTCCAGTTCAGTGACGCGGAATTGGGAGGCCAATGGATACCGTTTGCCGACAGAAGCCGAGTGGGAGTGGAGTGCTCGTGAGATGGGATATTACATGTCCAGGCGATCTTCTTCACAGGTGTTGATTTCAGCCCACCGATTTTCTGGAAGTTCTACTGCCAGTAAGGTCGCCTGGTATGAAGATACTTCACGGCGCCGCAGTCACCCAGTCTGTCAAAAGGAAGCCAACCTGATGGACCTTTGCGATATGAGTGGAAATGTTTTCGAATGGGTCGAAGATTGGTATGGTGCCGATACATCCATGTTTTCCAATACAGATCCAGTGGGTCCAACGAGCGGGGAAACCAAGGTGTTGCGCGGGGGGAGCCATCAAAGCCCCAAAAATGTCATTCGCAATGCGTTTCGATACAACACGGCACCCGGATATCGCGACGGGCAAATGGGACTGCGCTTGGTGCGGTCAAAATGAATTGAATAGATTTAGGGATTCCGAAAAGCATTTCGACCTTCGTACAAAATCGTGCTCTAAAATCAATGTGGTGTATGTTGTTGATGAGTTAGACACTGTCAATATGTAGCGAAGGAGTGGACATGCCTGAATTGTGTGAAGTGCAGATCATGACAGAAAATCTTCAGCGATGGATGCAGGGCCAGCGACTATCCTCCATCGAAGTGGTGGATGACCGTCTGGCACATCTGTCTGATGTTCCGTTGCAACCAATACAAAAGGTCTGGCGTCGAGCCAAATACAGCATTGTGGAGTTTGGAGATCGTTCAATGGTCATTCACTATCGAATGACAGGACAGGTGGTTCATGAAGAGTCCACAGTACGGTTTGTGCGAGTGCGGTGGACACTTGAATCTGGGTGCACAATCGCTTTTGTAGACCCTCGGAAATTCGGGGTGATTGACATTGTACCCAATGAGCAGTTGGATCAATGGTTTAGAGATAAGAAACTTGGTCAAGAAATTTGGCCGATAAAACGAGATGGGGATTGGTGGGAGAAGACCCATGCTGGTGTAAAAAGTGTACTAAAGACAGCCTTGTTGAAACAAGATCGCGTCGTCGGTATTGGCAATATATTGGCATCGGAGTTTTGTTTTGCATCCAAACTTTCCCCCCTACAACGGGTAAATTCTCTTTCAAAAGACGATTGGTCGCGATTGGCCATCGCCAGTCATGAACGCATTGAAGCAATTTTGACGGAGGAGCGCGGAGAGAAAATCGGATTTCTATTTGAAGGTGCGAAAAATCCAGTCGCTTTTCAGGTGTACGGCCGAGAAGGGGAGCCTTGCCCACGGTGCACCAGTCTGATCCAAAAGAGGACACAGTCTGGACGGGCTACGTACTATTGTGGTTCTTGTCAGTCAGTTCAATGAGCGCACGTTGAATGGCCCATTCTTGAGAGAGTATATTTGGTGAACACTCTTTGCATCGGGGGCCGGGTGTATGATCAAGCATCTGTTGTCTGAGTGTGTTTAAGTAGGGTGAATTCTCCCAGCACTTGATCAGTGTTTGTTCGCGAATGGATTCCCCTTGTCCAGCGAGTACACAACAAGGGCTGATTCGACCGTCGGCTTGAATGGTGAGGTGGTGCCAAGGTTTGTAGCAGGGGGCGCCCAGTAGTCCTGGTTGTTGTCCACTTGGTGGTGGATGAACGCCTCTTTGAGATCCCAGGTGGTGTTCAAGGGTGGTTTGTATTCCCAAGCGTTTTGCCAATTGAATACTGGCACTGGCGATTTGGGCAAACTGTTGTTGCTCTTTCGGATTCAAACTCAGGGATTGCTGCTCCGGGGTGTAGGCAATGAGCCCATCAAAGTCGATGCGTGCGATCCCCAAGGATTTTGCAAGCTTGATGATTGCAGGGATTTCCGTAAAATTCTCGTTGGTGATCACCCAGTGAACCACCAGTGTCGGTGTTTGAACCTGTACACGGGCTTTTTCGGCTCGAAAGTGGCAGATTGATTGCACGACTTTTTGAAAGGTTCCGCGCTGACCACGCAGTCTGTCATGCGTATTTTGTGTTGCACCATCCAAAGATATGTGAATCTCATCCCATCCAATCTCGATGAGTTGCTGTCGACGCTCGGCGTTGAAGAAGGTCCCATTTGTTGTCAGCATCCCCCACAATCCCCGTTCTTTGGCGCGGTGCAAGATGGTCATCAGCCCTGGGTAGATAAAGGGCTCACCGCCACCCAGGACAAAAATCTGTTTGGCACCCATGTCCGCTGCCTCATCAACGATGGACAACCACTTTTCCAGAGGGAGTTCGGCTTGGGGTGGTCGATGGCGATCGGTGGTGTCACAAAACAGGCAGTCGAGGTTGCAGCGCAATGTTGGATAGATTTCCAAGGTCACCAGTGGGGGGGGTGCGGAAGGTGCGTGCAACAGTCCTTGGGCTATCGTATGCGGAGAAGTCATGTTCTTTTGTAACACATTCCGGAAAGTTCAGGCTGTAGATGGGGGTGAATTCACAGTGCCATTCAGCCACACCTTCGTTACATTGTGTTGAACGGTCGCTCGTGACATTGAGAGGGTATGTGAACAGGAAACTTGGACAAAAATCTCGTCTATTGTTGGTGTGTGTTGTCTGGATTGGATTGAATGTGGGCATATACAGTCTAGCCTCGACATTGAGGGCTGTGGTGGTCGACTCTTGGAAAAAAGGACCGTTGATTGATCCGGCCGCACCGTATGCGCCGGAGAATGCGCAACTCTATTTGACGTGGATTTTACTGTGGCTGCTGAACACGTACCTTGTTGGGTTGCTGGGAGTGTTCAAACTGTCACGCCCCAAAAGTGTAATGCGGAAACTTGGACCGTTGTTGTTGCTGTGTCTGGGACTTGTTGGTGCCGAGATTGGAATGCAGACCCATCTTGCCCGACATCAAACGACACACTTTCGACCACACCCAACGTTGCACTGGATGTGTCGCCCGAATCTACAGTCCTTTGTGTCAAGTTCCGACGGCATTGTTCTCAACACCAACCAACATGGCATGCGTGAAGCCCCGACGGAGTACGACAAGGAACCAGGAGAATATCGCATTGTCGTGCTTGGAGATTCGTCAAACTTTGGGCAGGGTGTTTCCGGAACGGATATGTGGTCGCATCAGTTGCAAGAGATTTTGGCGAGTACCAGCGTCCAAAAGGTCTCCGTGCTAAACGCGGCCTGTCCGGGCTGGACTACCCACCAAGGTGTAGAAGTGATGTCGTCCTATGGTTGGAGATACAATCCAGATTTGGTCATTGCTGGTTTCAACAATGACGCGGGACCAGACTTTATGACCGACAGGGAGCGTGTTGCAACATCTTCAATAGTTCGAGCCTTGCAGTCGTTGCTCTATCGATCAGAGGTGTTCGTGATAGCCAGAGAGGCATTGTTGTCTTGGATACGCAAACTGTCGCCAACAGCCCAACAGGCCTACAAAACGCGATTGGCTGGAGAGCGTGCCAAGTATGGAAAATTAAATACAGAAGAAAGTATGCCGTTGGTCTCAAGGGTTCCACTATCCGAAATGGAAGAGAACTTGCTGTCACTGCAGCGTGAAGCGAGTGTACGCGGTGCGAATCTTATGTGGATCAACATGCCGATCAATCGAAAAGAGTTTGAGTTGGTGGATCGCTATGTGGACTGGATGTATCGAAAGCGAATGGTAGAGTTTACAGCCTTGCACCAGATTCCCTACGTGGGTGTCGACGAGTATTGGCAACGCACACGCGAACCTGATTTGCACATTCTGGGGCATGTCTTTCATCCGAATGCAAAGGGACATCGGCGCATGGGTGAGCAAATCGCCGCTGAAATAGCTCAGCAGGGCTGGATTGATGGGGTGAAGGTGAACCCCATTTCAGGACCACCACCGGCGGCGACCACAGATGTGCTGAGGTTTGGTTGGTCTTCGAAAACGCCCATTCATGCTCACATTGGTGTGGCTTTGCAGGAGTATCCAGAGTTGATTGCTCAGTCGGGTTTGGAACTTGAGTGGGTATCCTATGAGTCGGGCAAACACCAAGGTGAAGACTTGGCCAAAGGGAAATTGGACGCCTGGTTTTCCTGTGCCGTGCCTGCGATACACATGCTCAACAGTCGACCGGATGCCAAGGTTGTATCGACACTGGGAAGTTTGGGGCAAATCGCGATGGTGAAGCGTTCAAACGGTGATGTAGAGCGCGTTGGTTTGAGTATGGGCAGTACACCCCATCAAGTGTGGAGTGAACGAAACATGCCCCCATCTATTGTCCTTGAAAACCTTCGAGGAGATGATTTGTGGCGATCTTTGGAAACAGAACGTGTTGACGGGGTAGTGACTTGGGATCCGTGGGTCACGGAATGGATCCAGCAAAAAAGTAAGAATGAATGGGAGATTGAGTGGTCTCAGGACTTTTATTCTGTGTTGATTGTTGGAGAGATGTGGGCGTTCGGAGACTTAGAAGATCCAAGAGTTCCCAAATTGATTGAACTTCTGAAGGCGTTGATAGTGGAGATTGAGCGCAATCCAGATCCAATAGATCAACGTGTCGCTGAGTTGGGAGGTTGGTCTTTGGAAACTGTACGCCAGATTCGAGAGCAGAATACCATATTCTCCAACAATCAAAGCATGGAACTGAGTCAACCGGTCATTCAAGAACTCAAACGCTCTCATCGATTTGTGAACCCCAAAACAGGTGGTTTCTACGCGATGGCACCTGAATGGAGTGTCGGTTTACCAAGGAGGCCGTAAATGTTGTGGTTTTGGGTACTGGCTTGTCTTTCGAGCAATGATGCAGATGTTGCATCCAATCCTGTAGAGAATGCAAAGAGAGAAGTCAAACAAGAGAAAGAGCAGTCAGAGCAAGCACTGAAAGCCATCAATCATCTTCATTTTGTAGAGCGCATTCAAGCACCGGTGACCAAGGTACACATTTGGTCTAGATCGCCCAATCCATTGATGGAGAGGTTAACAAAATTGTTGGCTGTTGAGGTCCAAACCAGTGTAACATTGGTGTCGACAGATGGGCGTACATTGTCCCTATTGTTGCTTCGTAGTGGGGACAGAGTGCCGAAGATACCAGTCCACAATCGAACCCTCTTTGTGTTGGAAGGAGAATGGTCTCAGCAACAACTTGCCGCCATCGCTGGTCGAGGAGAGGGGTATATTCACATTGACAGCAGTGTTCAGCGTTTTCGTTCAGTAAAGCAAGCGTCGGTGATGGAACAAGCATTGGCCGTGTCCTATGAACTGCGGCAAGAATACGAACTCGAAATGGTTCACCTCTCTGAGGACTCCTCTACGATCCATCCCGCTATGTGGTATTTGGCAAACCCCGCTTGGATAGAGTCGGTCGAGAACGCCACCGATCCACGTATTCTTGGTCATCGATTCCATCGTTCCAGCAATCCACTGATTCAGTTAACGCAAATTACCCATCACCCACGCTCCATCACTCCCAGTGAGTACATTCACAGTCCGGAACCATGGGTTCGTGCCCAAGCATTTCAATGGGTAGAGACTGAAGAAGCGCTGCAGAAAGGTATAGAGGACGACTCTAGTGTCGTACGGATCGTCGCCGCCCATAGATTGGCAACATTGATGCGACAACAGTCTACTGAAAAAGGGTGTCAACTCTTGGACTCCCTGACCACTTCAACCCAAGCCTATGAACGCTGGAAAGCAGCATATGGACTGGGATTTTGTCCAGGTAGAGAGCACAGGTTGGTTCAGTTGTTTCAAGATGTCGACATCGATGTTGTTCGGCAAGCAGTGCTCTCGATTGCACAATTGGAGAATGTAGAGAAATATTGGCCAGAGATTCTTCGATTGACCCAACATGACAACTCTTTTGTGCGACGCTGGGCGTGGAAAACAGCGGGGCGGTTAAATGTTGACGCAGTAGAAGAGCACCTGATAACCTGTGTTGAGTCCGAACCTTCCGTACTTGCCAAAGAAGAGTGTGCGCGTTCTTTACATCAGAGAGGTATACACACAGATACACCCAGATATACACCCCCCGATTTGAAGCGGAACCAGATTTCGCTTTCTCAAGCCGTTCAACATCCAGACCCGACCTATCGAAAAGATGTGGCAAAGTACCTTCCTTCAATTTCAGGAGGCGAAGATGCCTTGTCGACTTTGCTTCAAGACAGCGATGGAGAGGTGCGAAAAGCAGCGGTTGAGTCGCTTGGCTATGCAGGTTCCCCATTGGTTTGGAAAGCTGTGATGGATGTTGACCCGGATGTCCAAGTGGCGGCGTTGGAAGCCATACGGCAACAGCGAATGGACGGTGATTGTACAGAATTGTTGCCTTTGTTGAGTCACTCCGATGTTGAAATCCTTTTGCGAAGCACCGAAGCCATGGGCTCTTTGTCCAACCTTACACCAACCTGTAAGGCAGCGGTTCAAGCATTGAGTCAACGAGAAGATGTCAACGATGAACGACTGAACAGTGCACTGGTTGCGATTGACCCAACCGTGTCGGTATCCGAGAGTTTGTTGGTGCAGTATACATTGGCAACCAGTAAAAATACTCTAATGACCAAACCATCTGAAGCCACCATGACCCAATGGAGCCAAGGCACTTCAAACCAACAAGCGTGGATTCGGGGACTGATTCAACAGCAAGATGACCTCTGTCATGAGGTCTTTTCTTGGAATGATCCAGCAGACAAGCCGTTGAGTCACCGTGGTGTTCGGCCACCGAACTTTTCACCCTACGGTCATCCCAACAGAGGCTGACTCGAATCAAGACCGTGTCGTCTTAGAGCGTTTGTCTATTTTCCAGAGCTTGCCGCAAAGAGTTTGAGTTTGCATACTCGATTTCAGTACCGGCTGCGATCCCATGGGCAATGCGTGTTACCTGAATATCAAGCGGTTTGATGATGTGTGCCAAGTACATTGATGTCGCATCTCCTTCTGTATCTGGGTCAACCGCCAGAAGGATTTCGTTGATGTTGTCATCTTTCAAGCGCTGCAGTAGTTCAGTGATTCGAAGATTTTCGGGGCCAATTCCTTCGAGCGGGGACAGCGATCCACCAAGAACGTGGTAGGTGCCTTCAAATGCACCCGTTGCTTCAATCTTTTCGATGTCTTGAGGGCGTTCCACAACACAGATAATATTGGCGGAACGTTTTACATTGACACAGATTGGACATTGTTCTTCGTGGGTGATGGTAAAGCAGATAGAGCAGCGTTTGATTTTGGTTGGCAACTCACACAGGGCCGCACCGATATCGGTTGCAACCTGTGGATCTTGCTGAGTCAGCCAAAATATCATTTTCGAAGCGGTGCGTTTTCCGATGCTGGGGAAGCGAGACAGTTGAGCGATGGCATGTTGTACGGGATCCATGTATAACTCCAGTGTGGGTGACATGGTCAATATAACATATTTGCTAACCTCGAGATTGTTGTTCGGTCACAAAATGACCGAAGTATGAAGTTTATGAGGCCCAGATAATCCTGTTTTTCCCTTTGTCCTTCGCAATCTTTCTTAGATCGAGGACTTTTTTCCATACTTTTGCAGCAGACGGAGCCTTGCGGTCTGATTTAATGGTTAAGCCCCCTACAGACGCGGTACAATTTGGACGTATTGTACCCATTGCAATGGTACTGCCCTTCACCAAAGATCGGATTCTCTCGGCGACTACTTTCGCACCCATTGCCTGTGTTTGAGGCATCAACAAGGCAAATTGATCTGCTTCAATCCGGGCAACATGATCCAATGGCCTCATCCATCGAACAATCTCTGTGCTTAGGTGTCTCAACAGAGCATCGGCAGTTGGGCATCCATATGTGTCATTGATCTTTGAAAATGAGTCCAGGTCCACCAGCATAATTGATAAATCGTCCCGTCTCTTGTCATCCTGCAAAGCCACTTCGAGTCTTTCAAGGAATCCACTCTCAGAGTCGATCACCTTTTCTGTGGTGAAGCGGAAGAGATTTGCCAAAGGGTCTTCCTTTTCTTCCACAACCGGTGCTTTGCCGTCTAATATGTCCTGCAATGATCGTGGTGCAGGTACAGAAAATCCTAGGTCATGACAGATTTGTTGCCCCAGTTGAGACGCTTCTGCAAAAATATCGTTGATTCGTATAGGTGTCGAAAGATTTTTGTTGTATTGTTCCGCCATCTTTAAAGAAGGATTCGGTGGGGTGGCTTTTGCAATGTCGGCCATGTTTGCACCAATGGCAGTCATATTCGCCAGTACATACTTGCGTTCAAATCCGGGAAATGGATCCAGGTATGAGGTAATGGCGTGCATCACACGGGGTGGGATCAAGTGAGTGAGTCCAGAGTTTTGAACCTCTTCACAATGGTTCGAACCCAACAAAATACGTTCTACAGCCGATCGGATCGAAACAGGACGCGAACGCAAATCTTTCAGGTGTTCGCTCATGTGTGGAAAGCGTGCAGCCAACAACAGGCTTCCAATATTGGAAAGGAAACCCGTGAGGAATGCTTCAAAAGTGTCCGCATACTCAGTATCTTTGGCGATGCAGTAGGTCATGCATCCTTTGTAGATTGAATGGGTCCAAAAATCTGTTTCTTCAAAGTCTTTGAGTTTGGCAGAAGAGAATGCCTGAGCCACATTGTTGCTGATGAACAACAGTCGTACGCGTTCTACACCCAAATCTCGAATTCCTTCGTGGATCAGTGCATCTGTCACGGCAGGAGGTCGCCTTGGGTGGACAACATCGATGATTCGATCGCAAAAAGCGCGGTCTTTCAAGACCAATCTAGAGACAGCATCGACCGGGCTGTTTGCTGGCAACCGCATCAAGGTGCTTAAGAGATCGGCTTGTTGCTGAGGGATTTTAATGGCTTCGGCTTTGGCAGATATAGACATGACTCTTCCTTTGCTATATAAATGTCTATAACCGATTTGCAAATCGTGCATTGAGAAGATTCCTTCAAAGTGGAGTGTCCATGTCCAGCCCTTTTAAAACCATTCACGTATTTGTTTCTGGTACTGTTCACGGTGTGTATTTTCGAAAGAGTACCCAAGCGAAGGCCAATGAACTGGGTCTACATGGATGGGTTCGGAATTTGACCGATGGTAGAGTAGAGACGGTTGTTGTGGGTCCCGAAAAACATCTGCTCTTAATGATTGATTTTCTAGGAAAAGGTCCCATTCGAGCCCGTGTTGAACAGGTTGATTTGTCTTGGATTGACAATGATGAGAACGACCAGCCTATAAAATTTGAGATTCTACCAACCGCCTCCGTCTAGGGAACTCTGGGCATCACTTTGTGTTATTTAGATTCTGAATTTTCTTTCAAGACCCGTAGGCTGTGATAGGTTTTGTCACAGATTGATTTGAGAAACACCAAATCGCTTTGAGTCGTACCTGTTTTTCCAAGCAGCTGAATTAAGTGGTTTCGGACGTGCAACGGGTTTTTTCCACCCAGAAAAGACGTCATTTCCAAAGCCCGCATTCCTGCATCGACAACTCTGTTTTGCAGCCCCAAGGGTGGTGTGCTTGTTATTGGTTCGGTTGGTGTGGTGGCTGATTGCATCAAGTGCGCACCGAAAACGTTGACAGCCTGCGAGAGGTTGAGGGATTCATGCTGGTGGGTGGGCAAAGCAATCATGGCGTGGCAGAATTGTATATCCACATTGGATAGTCCAGAAGACTCTGGGCCAAATAGGAGCGCGATTTTTTGCGGTTTTGAGGCTCTGTCACAAAACTCTGGTACCTCTATGAAGGGAATGTTCCATGCTCGGTTGCGGGCGGAGGTTCCAATGACCAAATGGGCGTCTGAAACGGCGTCTTCGACACTGCCTACAAACCGTGCACCATCAATGATGTGGTGTGCATGGGGTGCCATCCAACGTGCTCGATCTGGGTCGAAGGCAGGTGGGTCAACCATGATCAATTGTCCCAAGCCATGATTGGCAATGCTGCGGGCGATTGCACCAATGTTTCCAGAATGTTGAGGGCGAATCAGGACAACCGAAACATGGTCGAAAGGAGCAGTCATGTGTTTCTCAGTGTATAAAAGGTGAATTAGTCAAAATGGGAGAATAACGACTTTGGCCAGTCTGTATCTCGCAACAACACTCCATGGTCACTCACCGTTATTTTTCCAATTTTGTGAATGGTCGTTTTATGTCGAGCCGCCATCTTTCGCAATATTTTTTCGCTCAATGATGACGCGGTAAAGAGATATTCGTAATCCTCTCCAAAAGTCGTTTGATACGCCAAGGTTTTTTTGTTTCGATAGAGAACAGAAGACGCTGGTAAGGCATCTGGCTCAATGAGTGCCCCGACCTTGCTGCGTGCACAAATTCGTTCGAGATCCAGTTTGAGTCCATCTGACAAGTCGGTTAAGGCGTGAACCATTTTGTTGTGTACGATGGTGTTTGCGAACTCTATTGGTGGCGTTGGGCGCTGTAACGCCGTGTTGTGTGGATGCTTACCATGTTCGAAATAGCCGGCCGCAGCATCTCCCAAGGTGCCGGTTACCCAAACGTCATCGCCTACCTTGGCGTCGTGTTGCCAGGCCCAATTGTAGCCTCGTTTTGAACTCATGGTCATGCTGACAACCCGGGTTTGGTCAATGCGCGTTGTGTCTCCACCGATGAGTTGAATGTTCCAATACTTCAAAGCCTGTCTCATTCCTTGCGCAAATTCATTGACCCAGTCGATGGAAGACCCTTTGGGGATGGAGATGGACAGGGTACACCATTCTGGGATTCCTCCCATCGCACCAATGTCCGAAGCATTGATGGCAACGAGCTTCCATCCCACATCTGCCGGCGAGAGTTTCTCATCCCAATGTACGTTTTCTACCATTGTGTCTTGAGTGACAACTCGGTTGTCAATTACCAATGCGGCATCGTCACCCACGCCATACCGTTCAGGTGCTTGGCGTTGACCAAGGGTCAGTTGGTGTATGATATCTGATTCTGTCATGTCCTAAATCCTGATTGATTGTTACCAACTGTAGATAACAAAGATTGGATGTAGGTTATTTGTTATCGTCTATTGGTGGAGTCCACAATTCTAGTCTATCGCTTTTGATGACCATAATGTGTAAATTTCTATCGAGAACCTTTCGATCGTCAAACTGCACTGCGCCAGTGACAAGGTTGCTAAACTGTGTGTCTTCTAAACTTTGTTGGATGTTCTGTCGAGAACTCTGTGGTGTGCCAAACAGTTGTTTTCCAATTTGTACGGCATCGTAGACAACAGCATTGATGATGTTGGGCTTCTTTCCGAACTCGGTTTCAAACTTGTTGACAAATTCTTGGGTGGTTTCATCGGTTGCTTCATTCCAAAAGGCGTCGACAAAAATTCCATTTTGCATGTACTGCCCTCCATTTTTGACAACCGTGGGATGGTTCCACTTGTTCAGTCCTAGGACACCAACGGGGGTTGCGTGGCGGTTGATGCGGAAATTGCCAATGGAAAACTCTTCTGCCGCCAATGCAGACGTGACCAAAGGTGTTTTTCGATGGTTGTCCGGTATGAAGATGGCGTCAAAATCAATG
>CBFICN010000014.1:0-34765 GCA_965661045.1 uncultured Myxococcota bacterium | reverse complement strand
AGTGGTGAGTTTGGTAAAGTCTCCTTCGCTCAGTGTAGATCCCATCAGCCACCCTCTCAACGCCCGTACTTTGAGTAGGCCCGATTCAATGTGACTTTTGTCGATCTTGAGCAACGTCAGTGACAAGGTGGTCGCAATTAGGATGCTGGTTTCCTCTACCCACCGACCTGAGAGTAACTGGATTTCGTCAGAGTCATACTCAATGGCTTCCTCCACAGATTTGAGGTGCTCTATGCGAATTTGATCCAGTTGAATTTTGAGATTTTCGATTGCGGTTTCCAACTCACTCTTTAAGGTTTCTTGGGTGAAGGTGTGTAGAAGATGTTGCAATCGTTGGCTGAACCAGTCGATGATGATGTCTTCTCGTTCTTGTCTGGACAGTCTGGGTTCAAAACTGAGATTGGTACGCTCGTCCATCAGTTGTTTGGGCAGAGACTCTACAAAGGCATTCCATGCGTCGGTGATTTGAGACAGTAGGTTTGTTGTGGCGGTGTCGAGCAATTGTTTGATGGTGTTTATGCGTTCTGTTTCTACGGCTTCAAGAGCGGAAACCGATTTGAATAATTGGTGCCATGTTGCCGGGGTTTGAGACAACAAATGGGACATGCGGGGAATGACTTGAAACAAGGTATAGCTGCTGGCTTGCAGTGTTTGTTGACACACGGTTTTCAGTTTGGCGTTGGCTCGTTCTTCTGCCAAAAAAGATTCCATGGCGTCAATCAAATCGGGGATCTTGCTTTTGTTCCACCGGGCATCGTCAGCCTGCAATGCTCCCAGCAACCCTTCGCGGGCAGATACAAAGTGGATGTGAGAAGAGTGTGGCAGTAAGTGTTGATCACTTCGTTTTTGTAATGCAGCCTGTTCTTCGGGCTTGTCCCAAATTGCATCCGCGCGGTTCCAAACAAAAAATAGATGCTTGCGATAGGGGAGCAAGTGACTTTGGATAAACTGCAATTCTGATTGAGACAGCGCCATTTCGCTGCTCAGCACCAATAAGATGACATCGGCTTGCACGATTTCTTTGAGTGATGCTTGTGTTCGGGTCCAGTCCTCATTGAGTCCAGGCGAATCAATGAGCGTTAAGCCATTCTTGGCAATCGCACTGGGGTGGGTGAGTTGGACCTTGTGGATGGGCTTCTGCTCGGCAGGTAAAGTTCGTTGTCCTTGAATGGTACAGTACTGAAATCGATCGTTGAAGTCGACTGTTTGTATGCCTTGTTTGGTGTGGATCTTAGCGCTTTGTCGCTCTCCGTAGCGTACTTCCGTCACGGTTGTTGTACAGGGAGCGACCTTCATTGGCAGAATGGAACTTTTCAATAGTGCGTTCACCAGACAACTTTTGCCGCGTTTGAACTCTCCAGCGATTAAGATTCTAAAGTCGCTGTTTTGGCATTCCTCTTCAAGTTTTGTGAGGGTTTCACCGCGTTGATGCAGTCCGATGCGACCAAGAATCCCTGTCATTTTGGAGATTTTGAATGCCAAATCTTCTCTTTTGAGCAAAAAATCATCAAGTTTGTGCATGGAGGGTCCTTTTGTGATCACTTCAATATTCTATAACTTTATTGGGAACAATTGACCGAGACAACGTTCAATCTGCAAAGATTGATCAACCGTTGTTCTACGACATGCGATAGAGTAACAAAAGGCAATCAAACTGGGCAATAGACAGATACAGAAGATGCAGGCTTCACAGAAACAAGGTTGGGTAGAAGGACCATTTTGGCTATTGCTTTTTTTGTGCCCATGGATGCTGTACGGCGGTGACTATCCGGCGCTCCTAGTCACAGAGTTGGATCACTGTCCTCAATTGGCTTGTGACTTTACACGGCACTATTTGCCCCAAACTCAGCACATGGTAAACGGAGAGGCGATCCTCAACCCTGGATGGTTTTACCCACCGTTGCTGGGTGTGTTGTTGATGCCACTGGTCAATATTGAGCATCCAGCAATATTTTGGACAGGATTGAATCTATTGGGGGTGGGGGGGCTGTTCGTGCAGGCTGTTCGTTTGAGTCCGAGCGTCCGAACCGGACTGTTGAGTTTGGGGCTTGTCTTCACCTCTGTACCCATTCTACATGCCTTGAAGTGGGGGCAAGTCAGCATTTGGTTGGCCGTTGGTTTGCTTGTGGCACTTCACGAAATCGTATCGGACAATCCCAAAAGGGCGTGGGTGTTGGGACTGTTGGGGGCCATCAAGATATACCCGTTGTTGCTGTTGCTCCTGCCACTGTTGAGACGCTCCGTTCGATGGGTTGGGGTGGTTTTAGTTAGCGCACTGTGTTTCGGAGTACTTGTTCCGTGGTTGGTATTGGGGGACGCATTTGGGCTCTATGTCTATGCAGTTCAGCGCGGTCAACTGATGGTGTCTGATATGGCTACTACGTCTGGGGGGCAAGCACTGTTGCCGGTGCTCCACCGTTGGTTTGTTTCAGGTGAATTTGTGGGACTACCAAATTCTGGTCCACCGTTGATTGCCTCTTGGGGCAGTCTCAAATGGGGTGTGCTATTGGTGTTCATGCTCGGCTGTGGCTCCACAGTTTTGAAAGTGTGGAACCGCAAAGAGATCTCGCTAAAATTTGCCTTTCAAACACTGATGGTGGGGCATCTGCTTTTACAGCCAGGTTGGGTCCATTACTTTTGCTGGTTGCCCGTTGTTCAAGTCTGGATTTGGCTACAGGCCGGCACAGCCAGTAGGGGGATTCTCCTTCTCGCAATTTTGATGGAGAGATTGCCACTTCTCACACTTTCTCAGGAGCGGTACTTTCTTTGGTCTCAAGCGGGTGGACTGACAATTTCAGTTGTGCTGTCTTTCCTTGCATTGAGTTTGATTGGCAACACTTCTTCTGAACCGTGAGAGTTTTTCTAGGCAGATTCATGTTCCGTATCTGAGGAAGTCTCTGTTTGGTCTGAAGAGTTCACACTGAGCGTTTCAATGCCAAAGGAATGGTTTGCAGTCAGGTACGCTTCAACGTGCTCAGAACTGGGAAGGGCTTTGTTGATAAACTCGGTATGGCTCTCTTCGGTTTTGAAAACGAATCCAATAGACAGAATGGCATTGTCAGTACTCAATACGGTCACTGTCGCCGGTGCTTGTAGCACATTGAGTACAAAGTGTACGATCAGTGTTTGAGTTTCTTTGTTCCAGTGTAGTACATCAATGGCTTTTTCTGGGACTGTCAAAGAGACGTTGTGTACAAAGAGGTGCTGATCGTTGAGTTCTTTGTCCTGGTACAGATACGAGATCATCATCCTGTTGGAAGCCGTTTCCTGCACAAATGAAGGCTTGCCTTCCTGCAGTTCTGTTTTTATGATCTGCAGTGCTCGATGCAATTCTAGCAACGCATCTTCATATAGCAATGGAGAGTCGGGACGGTTTCGCTGAAACCAAAACCAAGCGCCAAACAGCAAGAACCCAACTCCAAGTACCAAAACCCAATCCATCTTGGTTCCTCAGTGACAGTGTATAAAAATTCTATTCTTTCATACCATATTTATCAAATTGTTGACGTTCTTCGTTCACTTTTTATTTCCATGTTGTGGCAAAGCCTTGTTGATTTATCTCAACAACAGTGCATCACGTGTTATACAATTGGTATAATTTTGGGGATAGATAGGAATCATCTTGAAAACGCTCATTGAACAATTGTTGGATTTGGGTATTTATGCTGGGTTGCCGAAGAATGCTCGGTTGCCAGTTCGGACCGTCAATGCGATTTCCTTTGTTGGTGCACTTGGGACATTGAGCGCAATTGGTGTGTCGTTGTTTCATGCAGACCCTTGGGGTTTGTATTTGGTCCCCTTGCTAGGGTTTGGGTTTGTTGTGCTGTTGAATACTCAACGAAAGTACTATCTTGCAGGTGTGTTGGAAGTGTTGGTTGCGATTGGAACGGTGCTTATTTTTGGAAGCGCATCGGACAATTCTGTGTGGTATTTGTGTTTGTTGCCCAGCATTGTATTTCCGTTCTTCATCTTTTCTGTTGAGCACAAGCGTACAGCGTTGGTGATGTCAACAGTGTCGTTGATTGTGTATGTTGTCATGGAGCTGTTGAGTAGTCAGTGGGTGATGCCGTGGATTGAATTGGGTGTTGGCGCTGGAATGTTGGCGTTTGCACATTTGTCCAAACGGTCAACAGAACTGGTGGAGTTATCTTTGCTTGAGGAGCGGGCAACGTCAGAGCGGTTGTTAAACAACTTTTTGCCGGCCAAAATTGCGAAGATTTTAAGAGAGAACGGGAACAAGCCACCGATGATCGCCGAGCGGTTTGAACACGTGACGGTGATCTTTTGTGACATCGTCAACTTCACACCGATGAGTGAAAAACTGTCTCCTGAAAAATTGGTTGCCGTACTCAATCAGTTGTTTACAGAGTTTGATAGTTTGATTGAGAAATACGGTCTGGAGAAAATCAAAACGATTGGCGATGCGTACATGGTTGCGGGGGGCGTTCCGAACAAAATGGACAATGCCGAAGAAGCCGCCGCTGATTTTGCATTGGAAATGTTGACAGTGGTCAAGCGTTTTGACCAAAAGTTTCACCATGGATTGGACATGCGGATTGGCATGCATTGTGGTCCTGTGGTGGCAGGGGTGATCGGAAAGCAGAAGTTTACGTATGACATGTGGGGCGATACGGTCAATGTCGCAGCGCGTATGGAAAGCCATGGACTCCCAGGCGAAATCCACATTTCCGAAGACATGGCAGACCGTCTAAAAGACAAGTATCTATTGGCACAGCGTGGATGGGTCGAAGTGAAAGGAAAGGGGTTGTTGCAAACTTTTTGGATCAAACAAAAAGAAGACAATCCGCACTTGGCGAATCAGGAAACTGTTGACATGACAGTTGGTGAAATGAACGATTACTTGTCTGCCATCCCGCCAAAGCCAACAGCCAAACCCAATTCGAAATCCAAAGCAAAGTCGTCGCCTTTAAAGAAGTCGTCTAAGCCATCCAAGTCAGCAACGGTTCAAGCGGAGGCTAAGGCCAAATCAGCCGCCCCGAAAAGCCAGAAGAAAGAAGCAAGGTGGGCCAAAAAAAGGCCGTTGCGCTCCAAAAATGGTTCTGACAACGCATATCAGAGCAAGAGAGCAACAGAGTCTAAAGAACAGAACGAAGGTTCGACTGCAAAGCCAACTGTGACTGCATCGCCACCCCAAGCTTCTGCTACACCCAAGGCGCGAAAAAAGTTTTGGGAACAATAACGATTGTTGCTTGTAAAGACGACCAATTGCGTTATCACTAGTTTAGAACCGGTTCCAAACTGGTTCGCTATCAATTACCTCTTATTTTGGAGACTTTCATGACTATTTTGGTTGGAAAAAAAGCACCTGACTTTACCACTCCCGCTGTGTCTGCAGACGGTGAAATCTTGGATTCATTCACCCTCTCAGAAGCCATCAAAGACAAATACGCCATCGTATTCTTCTACCCATTGGACTTTACTTTTGTTTGTCCAACAGAAATCATCGCCATGGACAACCGCATTGACAAACTGAAGTCTTTGGGCGTAGAAGTCATCGGAGTGTCGATTGACTCTCACTTTACCCACAACGCTTGGCGCAACACTTCTGTAGACGAAGGTGGTATTGGTCCCGTGAACTTCACGCTGGCAGCCGATATGGATCATTCAATCTGTCGTGCATATGGTGTTGAGTCTGACGGTGGTGACTCCTATTATCCAGCAGGTGTTGCGATGCGTGGAACGTTCATCATTGACAAGAAGGGCTTTGTGCGCTCCATGATGGTCAACGACGAGCCGGTTGGACGAAACATGGATGAGTGTGTACGCATCGTTCAAGCGTTCCAACACTTCGAAGAGAAAGGCCGCGTATGCAATGCTGGTTGGAGTGAAGGTGACGATGGATTTACCAAGGATAAATTGAATGAATTCTTGGGCAACGAGTCTCAAAATCTCTAATGTGACTGTCACTGTTGACGTTTGACGGGTTCATACTTTGTGAAGACCATCATCGCAACTTGGAAAGGGTGGCTGAGGCTGCCCTTTTGGATTTTTTTACCTTTCTGTCTTTTTCGAATCGATCATCGACCTCACAATTTTATAGATATTTTTATACCAGTCATGAAAGAGTACAAAAAAGAAAAAAGCCCCAACTAAGGGACTTTCTTCAAACCAACAACCATAAAATCAATAATGAAGTGGTGGAGGTGATGGGACTTGAACCCACGACCGCTTGACTGCCAGTCAAGTGCTCTCCCAACTGAGCTACACCCCCACAAGCATTAGACTTATAATCGATTCTAGGCGTCTATGCAAGAAGTTATTTTGTCTTGTTCACTCTTCTTGTTCATTCACTTTGTCAGGTTAGCCAGCGTTTAAACAGTGGGTGGGTCTCTCCCAAAGACACAATCGACTCTTTCTCTCGTTTTGTCAATCGCTTGATGGCATATTCAGCTTGATACGCACAGACCTTTGATGGGAGAGAAATGGTGGTTGCCAATGTTACAGGACGCCGTGTTCGAGTGTACTTGGCACCTTTGCCTTTGAGTTCACCGTTGTGTTCACGCAATCGCCGTTGGGGATCTGTTGTGACACCAGTGTATAGACTGTTGTCGGCACATCGAAGGAGATAGACGTACCACTGGGTGGGGTGAGTGGTGCCTGGCGTGGACTGGGTCCCTTTATTGGACACTGCCCTGCAACCTTCTAAGGGTAACCCAAGCCAAAACATAGTCCGACAATGCCCGCTCGTATTGAATTTGGGCGTCTTGTGCAGCCTGGAGAGAGGCGAGGATATCTTTTTCAATGCTTCGACCTTCTTCTTGCAACACTCGATCGGCTGCCAAAGATTGTTGAGCGACATCTCGATTGAGTTTGGCCAAGTCTGATTTTTGTTGTGCAGTCTGTAGGATCCTCAATTGAGCGCGGGCCTGTTGGGTAAGGCTGTTCTCCATATTGAGCAACGCTTGGCGAGCTTTGTCCAAGTCAATGGACCTTTGTTGTACAGCACCACGATCGCCCCAGTTGGCAATGGGCACATCCAAGTTGATGCCAACGTAGCTTCCCGGCAACTCTTGGCGTCCCAACTCTGTGAGGGCGTCGCTAAAGTCGTCTTCCCATCCCGTCAATGAATATCGAGCCGTTCCAGTTAGTTCTGGCAACAATGCGTGCTTGGCATTTTCGAGGTTTTCTTCGGCGATTTGAATGGACAACCGCAGTCGTTGTAGTGTGGGGTTGTTGTCCAAAACCTTTTGCAATTCTATTTCGGGGTGTTCAACGTCGATGTTGAAACTGCCCATGTTTGGGGTGTCACTTTCTAAGACGAGATCTTGATCGGGGTGTTCACCAAGTAGGACCAGCAGGGACTCTTTGGCAGATAGATAGGCATTTTCTGCATCCACCAGAGCCAACTTGGCCGATAGTGTAGCCGCTTGCACCCGTACTGCTTCAATTGGCGCCAGATCTCCTTGATCCACTTTGGTCTGAATGAGTCGTTCTTCTTCTTGGGCAATCCGTAAGGACTCATTGGCCAAGTCGATCAACTTTTGTTGGTGCGCCAAGTTCCAATAGGCACTGGCGGTGTCGGCCAGCGATTGTTGGATGGTTTCGACGGCCGTCAGTTCACTGCTGTCCAAATTGCGTTGTGCAGTGATGAGTTGCTGTTTGTTGTATTGACTCTTGAACCCTTGTAGCAACGATTGTGTTAAGGTCATCGTCAATGTGGTATCGATTGGCGAGATTTCTTGCTGCACCTCAGAGAACTCCTGTGAAGTAAACAAGGAGGTACTTCTAGATGTCGTCCAGTCCACCGACAGTGTAGTTCCAGTGGGTAGCGTGGTTCGACCACCGAGTGTAACCGTCGGTCCATAATTTTCAGAAGTGAATGCTCCGATTCCAGCGAAGAATTGCTGGCGGGTGTTGCGGTTTTGACCGGCACTGAAATTGAGTGTCGGATCAAAGAGTGCTTTGGCAGACATCACGGCGGCTTCTGCACCATCGATGGACCATCGCGCATCCAAAATTTGTGGATTCTGCTCGATGGCCAATTCAAGTGCCTCTTGATAGTTCAACGACAGTTCTTCGGCTTGGGCTATGAAGACAGTGCACAATAGGGTAATCATGAGGATTCCTCCATGGGAGGTGGAGCTGTGGTGGACGTTGGATTGCCTTTTGCCCAGGCCACCCATCCAGAAAAGGCACTGCGCAAATCATCGATCAACAAGTAGAGTAGGGGAACAAAGAACAAAGTGAGAAGGGTACCGGCAAACAGTCCCCCCGCAACCACTCGACCCATTGGTGTGTACGAAATGCCAGATGTGTTGGCGCCTGCGCCATAAGCCATGGGCAAGAGGCCTACAATGGTTGTCATCGCGGTCATGAGGATTGGGCGAAGGCGTCGACCACCGGCTTCAATCATCGCGGATATACGGTCCATGCCTTCGTTGCGCAGACGGGTGACCAATTCAATCAACACAATCCCGTTGTTGACCACCACTCCAACCAGTACGATCAATCCAATTGCTGCGATGTTATCGAAGGCTGTTCCGGTTAAGTAGAGGGCCCAGTAGGCCCCAAAGATGGCCATCGGGATGGTGGTGAGGATGGAAATGGGCAAAATGAAACTTTCAAAGAGGGCACCCATGATCAAAAATACCAGTGCGATGCTCATCACCAGCGACAGCATCATTGCTGAGTTGTCCGCCACGCTGTCTGGATCAAATGGGGGATCAAAGCCATACCCCGGCGGAAAGTTCATCGTATTCAAAATGGCTTGGACTTGATTGCGCACATCGTTCATCTCCATTTCTTGGTCGACGTTGATGGTGAGTGGATAGGCGGTTTGGCGGTTGATTCGTTCAATCCGACCCAATGAAGGAGCCATTTTGACGTCTACGACTTGATTGAGCTGAATGAGTGACTGTGTGGCGTTGGAAAAAGCTTCAAAGGTCAGTAGTTTGTCAATATTGTAGCGATCCAAGTAGTGAAAGCGGGCTATGACATCGATGTCGTTGTCGTCAATCTGTTGTTCCGGTAAATAATTGGCGCGAAGGGCAGACGCGACCGTGTAGCCGATCTCAGTGGCTGTCAGTCCATACCGTGTTGCCGCCGCTCGGTTGATGACCAATTGAATTTCCGGCATGCTCTCTTCTTCGAGGTCTTGATTGACGCTTAAGATGCCAGGGACTTGAGAAAGGACTTTGGAGACTTGCTTGCCGAGTCGTTCCAGTGTTTCGGTCGATTCTCCACGTAGAGTCAATGTGAACTGCAAGTTGTCTCGTCCACCATCCCATCCGATGTAGACTTTGGAGCCCACGATTTGTGGCAGGTCAGCTTTGGCCGCCTCCACAACCTCTTCTGGGGTCATCGGTGGTTCTTCGGTCTCCAAATAGAGCGTGGTGCGGCCCGAAGAAGCGGTTCCATTCAATCGAGAAGTGTAGACGCTGACGCCCCATTCTTCTTTGTGTTCTTCTACATAAGCTTCAACGGTGTCTACAATCTTGACGCGATCGTAGTAGCCATATTGTGGTGGGATGGTGTACCGGATTGTAAAGTCGCCAAACCCACCTCCATCATCTCCCATACAGCCAATGCTTTGGTATGGATAGGCATAGGTGAACACAGAAATTAACAAGATGCCCAATATGGCGTCCATGCGACGACGCAACACCCAACCCAGTGCGCCTTTGTATTTCGACATCACCCACAGCATCCACGTTGCCTCTTTGAGTTTGGTTCCCTTTTTGGCTTTCATCAACGTTGTGGTCAAAGGGGTAAAGGCCAGTGCTGCGAGCAAAGAAGCGCCCAGTGCCCAGGAGATCGGAAACCCAATCTCCCCCAAATAAAAGGCATAATCCGTGTTTTGATTCATCAAAATGACGGGCAAAAAGACCGCCAAGGTGGTCAATGTGGAGAGTGAAATTGCCAAAGCGACTTCGGAAGCCCCCTCAACAGCCGCTGAACGAGAGTCCTGCCCCTTTATGCGACGGGCATAAATTGCCTCGACCACAACGATGGCGTTGTCCACCACCATACCAACGGCAATCATCAGCCCCATCAACGAAAGGATGTTGAGTGAGCCTCCCATTAGGTACATGGCCGATACTGCAACCACCAACGTAAAGGGAATGCAGGCCGCAATTAAGATTGTCATTGAGAGGTTGCGCAAGAACACAAACAAAATCAAAATGGCAAAAAAACCACCGGTCAGCGCTGCTTCAGTGAGGTTGTCCAGTGCGCCTGTAATCATGTCTCCTTGATTGAAAAAAGTGAAGAACTCTGCAGGGATGTTGGGGTCATCTTCCATGGCCTGCATTTCATCGAGTACGGCTTGGGTGGTTTCGACGGTGTTGGCATCGGCTTCTTGACGCACGGCCATCCCCGCCCCATCTTTTCCGTTGACCCTAGAGATTGTGGCAGAAGGGTCCAGTCGATAGGCAATGCTGGCGACGTCTTGCAGTTGAACATCTTGTCGCAAGGGGAAACCTTCAAAGTCATTGAGAGAGTCGTACCGAGCGATGGAGCGAAGGTAGTGAACCGTTTCGTCCTCAATGATGCGCCCAGAGGGCATTTGAAAATTGTCCTGGCGCAATTGTTGGACGACTGGCCACAGTGCCAATCTTGAAGACATCAGTTCATCGCGGTGGAAATCCACGAATATTCGCTTGGGGTCTGCTCCCCAAGTGTCTGCCTCACCAACCCCTTCGATTCTGTTGAGACGACGTTTGATGACGTTTTCTAATACATCATACTGTGTGTCGGGGTCTCCCTCGATGCCAATGCCAACGTAGAGAATCGGCATATCGGATGCATCCCATTTGTAGATGTAATAATTGTCCACTTCTTGTGGCAAATCCAAGCGAGCACGTTCAAGCCGATCGACGGTTGCGTTGTAGGCTTCTGACATGTTCATCGAACGATGAAAGTCCAATTTGAAACGGACTGCACCAGATCGTGCTTGGGCATTGATGTTTTTAAGCCCTTCAATGTCGGAAATTCGATCCTCGATGGGGAGCAGCACATTTTCTTCAGATTCTCGTGGTTGTGCATCGGGGTAGGGCACCCAAATCCACAAAGATGATCCAGAAAAGGTTGAAGGGAAGAGTTCAAGGGGAATCCTTGCCCAAGCGATCAAGCCCAAAACGCACAGGGCCAGGAAGAGCATGCTGACCGTTACAGGGCGTTCAATTGAAAATTTGGGAAGCCAATTCATTGAGCCGGCTCCTCAGTAGCAACTGTTGCATCTTCGAATATTTGGGTCAGCAGTTTGTAGACAATGGGAATGACCACCAATGTTAACAGTGTGGAAGACAGCAGTCCCGCAATGATCGTCCATGCCAAGGGCTGTTGAATTTCCGCACCCTCACCATACCCCAATGCCAAGGGCAACAGTCCAAGAACGGTTGTCAGTGTGGTGATTGCAATGGGTCGAAGTCTGAGTTTGGCGGCTTCAGCAATAGCTGTGTCTTTGTCGAGTCCTTCAGTGCGTTTTCGGTTGATCGTATCAACAAGTACGATGGCATTGTTGACCACGACCCCAGCCAGCACGATTGTACCAATCAAACTGATGACCGAGATGGGCATGTTCAAGAGCCAGAGACCTGCAATGACGCCTACAATTGCCAACGGGACGGAGAACAAGATGACGAAAGGGTGCAAAATGCTTTCAAAAGCAGATGCCATGATGACATAGACCAAGAAAATGGCCAGTGCCAAGGCAAACTGCATCGATTGCAGTGACTCACCCATTTCTTTCGACTGTCCAGCAAACTCCCATTGAATAGTGGCATCCAGCGTAGAGAGCAAAGACTGAACGTCTTTTGTTGCACCAGACAGGTCAAACCCTTCCATATTGGCGGACAGCACTGCGGCACGTTGTTGATCGATTCTTCGAATCTCGGATGGACCCTCTGTTTCAACAAAGGTTGCGACCGACGAGAGCGGGATTGGAGGCGTAATGACTGGGTTGATGTTGATGCTTTTGAGTTTGTCGATGTTTTGTCGGTCTTGCTCCATCAATCGAACCGTTAAATCAATTCGCTCGTCTCCAAAAGACAGTGTGCTGGCTTTTTGTCCCTGCACTTTGCTCTTGACCATTTGAGCGGCATTGGAGGTGCTGAGGTTGTATTGTCGCAGCAACTTTCGGTCGTATTGGATCTGTATTTCCGGATATCCAGCACGCATGGAGTTTTGTACATCCTTGATGCTGTCAATGTTTGCCATTCCATCTCTCAATCCTTCAGATGTGCGCCGCAATGTGTTCAAATCTCGTCCATACAGAACGAGTTCCAGTGGATTGTCAAAAGAGAAAATGGCCGGTCTGGAGATTCCCACTTTCCATGAGTCTTGGGCAACCTCTTCAAGCTGTTGTCGAGTCGCGGACAGTACTTCATCCTCATTAATTTCTGTACCGTTGATGGAGACCAAATAGCGAATGGAGTGTTCTCCAGCACCAGAGCGGGCATTCACTCGAGAATCTGCCCCCACGATGGCATATACGTGCTCAATTCCTTCGACGTTTTGCAGGCGTTGCTCGAGAGCCAACGATTTTTGCGCCGTTTCTGACAACGGGGTTCCAATTGGCAATTCGATATCGACCGCGAACCGTCCTTGTTTCATCTCGGGCAGCAATGTTGCCCCCAAACCTGAACCGATCCATCCCGCACCCACCACCGACAATGCAACTACCGCAATTACGGTAGAGGGTCTTTTCAATATGCTCGGCAACCAATTCTGGTAAATGCCATCTAAGATGCCGTATAGTCCACCAAATCGCTCGGCAAACCACAGAAGCAGAGATTGTACAAACGGCAATGTTGCGCTACCGAGTGTAAACACAATCCAGAGTATTCCGAGGGTCGGATAGATAAACAGCACCGAAAGTAGGTTGAGGCTCAGGTGAAGCAGTAGTCTGGGCACACCCCAAAGAAGCCAAGTCCATTTTTGCCATCCTGATAAGACTGAAAAGTCGGAACGAAAAGCCGCTATGGCAGTCCACCGACTGCGAAAAGACGTCATCGAAGGCTGTCCCCCAACCGTAAACTCAGAGGCAGCTAGCATGGGCACGAAATAGATTGCGACGGCGAGAGATGCCATCAAGGAAAACACGACGGCCAAAGAAAGATCGCCAAAGATTTGGCCTGCGACACCCTCTACAAAGGTGATGGGCAGAAATACTGAAATCGTTGTTAGAGTGGAGGACACGATCGCAGTGACCACTTCTTTGATGCCTTCAGACGCTGCTGTCTTTCGGTCAGATCCATTGTCCAGGTGGACCTGAATATTTTCCAGTGCAACCACCGCATTGTCGACGAGCATTCCAATTCCCAACGCCAAACCACCGAGCGACATCAAGTTCAGTGACACATCATACAGGTACATCGGGATGAAAGTCACCACAATACTCATGGGGATGGCAGCACCAATGATGGCAGTGGCTCGAAAGTTCTTCAGAAACAGAAACAAGATGATGACGGCGAGAATGGCTCCCAATATCGCAGTGGAACGAAGGTTGTTGATCGCCGACTCGATGAATATTGCTTGGTCTTCCAAAATGGTGAGAGAGACATCTTTGGGCAACGTCTCCAAAATTGTTTTGCTGCTTTCAGAGCCACCCCGTCCTCTGCCTCGACCACCCCGTCGCCCTTTTGAGGAACGAGAACTTGATTGTGTGCCCATCGATTGTTCCATCGCCTTCTTTTGGGCGATTTCTTCTGGGTTGCCAATGCGTTTTTTGATTTGGTTTGCAATGCCCACAATATTGGCATCTGCGGCTTTGTAAATTTCCAATTCTACGGCTTCTTGACCACCCAAACGAGACAAAACTTGTCGCTCTTTGTAGGCTTCTTTGATTTCAGCGACTTCATCCAGTCGGATTTCTACCCCATCGGATCGTCGAATTTTGATGGCTCGAATGTCATCCACCGTTTGAAAGGCGTTGAGGGTTCTAACTAGGTATTCCCGACGCCCTTCCAAAATTGATCCACCTGGAATGTTGACGTTCTCGGCTTGGAGCGTTTGAATGACCTGCTCAATGGTGACTTGTCTGGCCATCAGCCAATCTTCTCTCACCAAGACTTGGGTTTCTGCTTCAAAACCACCACGAATACGAACCGCCGCGACACCGTCCATGGCTTCAAGATCTTTTTTAAGAAGCCGTTCTGCCAACTGGCGCAGTTCTGCAAGGGTGCCTTCTTTGCTGCCTTCTACTGGTTTGGACAAAGCGATTCGAATGATGGGGTCTAACGTTGGGTCGTAGCGTAAAATCAGAGGGCGCTCTACATCATCTGGCAACTGCGTGACTTGGAGCTGTTCGCGCACGTTTTGGATTGCTTGATCCATTTCTGTGCCCCACTGAAACGAGAGAATCACATCAGAGCCATTGGCTTTCGAACGACTTTCCAATTTCGATAGGCCAGGGGTTGTGGCAACGGCTTCTTCAATGCGTTGAGAAACTTGGCTTTCCACTTCTTCTGGTGCATACCCATCAGCAGCGGTTCGGACCGTGATCGTGGGGTAGGACAAATCTGGCATCAGGTTGAGTGGCAGCCTCTGATAGGATACCCAGCCGAACACCAGTAACGCGATCGCAATCATCCATGTTGCGACCGGTCTGCGTACAACCCAGATCACTCTGACTTCTCCGAATCATTGCTGTCTGTGTCATCTTCCTCAAGTGGGTCTTTCGGAGGCAGTTCGATTTCAAGTGTGATGGGACTGTTGTCTTCGAGGGTGTGGTTTCCAATGGTAATGACTTGCTCCCCGACCTCTATGCCTTGAGTGACCTCAATAATTCGTGCATCCGAAAAGCCCACTGTGAGTTCTCGGCGGTCAGCAACCAGTTTTGCCGTGTTCTCTTCTTTGTGTTCTTCAGCAGAATCTTCGTCAGTCTTTTTTGGTGTGTCGTCCTTACTGGCTTCTTTTTCTTCAGCATCTTCCTGTTGCGGTGGCGCATTGGTCACCACATAGGCAATGGGGGCTCCATCTTCATAAACCACTGCTTCTTTCGGCAAGACAACTGTATCGTCATGGCGATCCACTTCTACCTGAGCTTTTACAAACTGACCTGGACGCAAGTGGGTTTGCCCTTCTTCTACATTGATGAACACTCGAACACTGCCGGTTGTTGGATCCACGACGGGTGCAATGCGTTCTACGACACCGGGAACACTGGTTTCGTTGTCGTAGGCGGCTCGAATGTCAACCGTTTGCTGTTCCCTAAGCTGTTGCAAATCGCGTTCGGGCACTGACGCTACGAGACGCAGACGCTCGGGCTGCACAATTTGAAACAATTGCGTTGTGGTTGCGACTTCGCCTTCTCGAATGTTGACCAAGGCGACCACACCATTGATGGGTGACCGGATGGTCGAACGCTTTTGGGTTGCCACGGCCTCCGTTTGAGAGGTTAGTGCCGTCTTCAATTGCGTGGTGATTTCTTGAAATTCGCGATCTGAAATGGCCCCTTCTTGTTGTAAGCGCTTGGCCTTTGCCCATTCTTGTTCCAGTCTTTCAACCTCGATTTGAGAACGCTCGAGCGTGGCGTTGGCGTTGGTGTTGATGATCTTGGCAAGCGCCGTGCCTTTGGTGACGACATCGCCTTCTCGAACAAAGATGTTTTGCACAACCCCTGTGGTCTCTGGAATGATGTTCACTTGATCAATGCTTTCCAAAGCACCTGTAATCTCGAGTGTATCAGCTACAGAACCGGTTCCGACAACTTCAGCTTTGACGAGTACAGCCGGAATTGAGGGTTTCCAATCTCTTTTGCCTTTTTCGCCGTCGGCTTCTTTGTCTTGGCATGCCAACAACGCAACGATCATCCACCACATAGTGTCTCCAGGAAAAAATCTGTATCTTTAAATAACCGAAAAACAGCAAAGGTCATCCACAGCCCACAGCGGAGTCCCTTCTCGACAGGTTTAAAGCCCTGTTCGAGACGTTTGTGGATGTATTTACCGTGTCAAAAATCGAGGTTATGAAGGGGGGGTGGATAAATGTTGTCCAATTTCGACTTCAGTTGCACTCAAAATTTGAAGCAATTTGTGATTGAGGGACAGCGCTTTGTCCAGCGCGGCTTGATGCAGTTCAATCAATCGAGTGCTGGTTTTGATTTGGGGGTGCAGACCATTTACGATGGGCCTCAGTAGTTGGGTGCTGGAGTGTGGCTGAGGTAGATTTTCTAGAATTTGAACGCCTCGTTCCAAACGGGTCATGGCTTCGGAGAGTCGTTTTGGAACCTCTGAAATTTGGGCTTCGAAATCGAGTTTAAGGTTCTTTGAGAAGTCCATTGTAAGGTTGGCGATGATCAATCCATTTCTCAATTCTCCCAATGCATGCCCAATCACAAACAAACACCCATGGGGGTCAGTGGCTGGCCAGTGCTGTAGAAACTCAGCATGGCGTGTGTTGGCCCAAGGATAAAACTCCGGTGGCAAAGCTGGCAGAGGGTGAGAGGAGAGTTTTGCCAACTGAGCGCAGCCGTCGACTTGTTGCAGTCTCTTGGCAAAGTTCCCACCGACTTTTTGAAGACTGGCGATCATTTGCTGTGCATGGGTACTGGATTTGGTGTTCTTGACATTGGCGAGTTTGGCTGCCAACAACACTTGATCAAAGTACACAGCGCAGTAGCTGAGATTGTGTCCTGACGCAAAAGCTTGGGGGGCAGAGATTAGTCCCATGATATTGTCCGGTTGTTTTTGGTGCACTGCACGGTGGGTTCAGTCTCTAGGGCTTGTTGGCAATCGATGCGCGCGTCGCTGTCGAGTTCTAGTCGTACAGAGTGCGTTTCTCGTTTGTGTTTGACTTTCAATTGATAAGGGCCAGGAGCGATATTGGCTTCCAGTTCTCTTTTTGATCGAGTTAACTCAAATCTAAAGTCGCTGTCATCGGCACTTTCCAACATTATCTTTCTAAGTCCATCATGGTGAATGGTAACGACAATGGTTTCAGATACCAGAGCTTGCGAGTCTTGAGAGGGCAATATCCAAAAAACAGCAGCGGTTAGACCATGACACATCATAAACGTTAGCGCGCCCACACTCAACAAGGTTCTTCGTTGTGGTTTGGTTTTCCAGATTTGCTTGACTTTTGAGACGACGTCTGTGGTTGTACCAGAGGATTGATTATTTAGTATCCAGGGAGTTATTGGATGTACCTCTCCAGACTTTGAGCCCTTTGACCAGTTTGGATTGTTGAATATTCGAGTGTGCTGTGCGCAGAACTGGCCCAGTGACAGACCAATCGCCTGTTGGGCATAGGCCTCCATCATTTTGAGCGCATTGCTTGTGGTCCAACGATTTTTTTGGTGAAAGGCACACATGTGCGTAAAGGTCTGGATTGCGCTGTTCAGCCATTCTTGATTTGGCAATCCCAATTCTAAACGAGACAAGACTCTTTGGAGTTCAGCACTGTATTCGGCTTCCTTTTGGTTTTGAAAGTGTCGTTGTGCAACGTGTGTGTCGATAGAACTGAGTCGCTGTAAAGCCCACCAAGCCAACAGCCAGACTCCGTGGTTGGCTTTAGAAGGGCGCTCAATGGACGGTGCAACGATGAGTAGGTTCCCTTTTGGAGTTAACAGTATGGAGTCTAGACTGGACAACTCCAAATGGCTATGCTCTAGAATGCCCAAAATGTGTGAAACAATACTGTACACAACTTTGGGTGACAGACTGCTTTGTAGGCGAGTAATGGATATTCCATCGGTGCGTTGAAGGACGAAAGCCTGTTCATTTCCAGCGTGTATGGATTCATAAACTTTGGGAAGATCTTCCTCCATCGAATGCGCATACAATAGACGTTTCCCAATGGAAGTGGGAATACTTTGGTGCCACACCCTGACAAGACGCTCTTGGCCAGCGATCGTTGCTGTATACAGTGATTCGACTGGGCCTTCACAAATACACTGTTGAAATACGATTGTTTTTTCCGACATAAGTGGACTTATATCTATAATTTACTAGAATTACAATAGTCGTTGCGTGGGGTGAAGATTGGTAGAGAACGATGGTGATGACCGATTTTTTTGTTAAATTGCTTTTGTATAGGCAATATTCGATTTTCTTAGTGGTTCTAGTTCTGCTCGGATCGGTTAAGGTAATGATATAGAAACGTCAGGGAATTTAACCCGACCTCGTATGGTTTAAAACAATAAGGAGTCAATAATGGGATTTGCATGGTTGATGGCTATAAGTTGGATGGCTTGTAGTGGGACAGACAAGTCTGCGGAAACAATGGCCGCTCAAAAAGCATTGGCGGCAGGAAATGTGTCCGACGCCCAGTCGCAACTCGGGACAATTTTGTCAGAAGTGCCACAGGACCCCAATGCAGCAACGGCAATGGCGCACATCCACGTTCTCAACGGGGATTTTGCCCAAGCAGAGGCTGTGTTAAATGCAGTCCAGACTGAGGATGCTGCGGTGCAGTCTCAGATTGCGTTGCGCAAAGCGTTGGTGGCTTTGGCTGCCAAAGACTTTTCCAAGGCGAAGGAACTGGCTTTGACCTCCAATGAGGACTTTGCAAGTGTGTTGGCTGCTGAGATTAGTCTGATGGACGGAGAGTATGAGGAGGCCGTTGGATATTTGGAAAAAGTTGGTGGGGCACACAAGTCACTGGCAAGGCAGTATTTGAAACTGTTGGACGGCAATGAATGGAGCCAAGCCTATGCAGAAGCCCAAGCTTTGTGGGCACTGAGAGATTTTGACTTGGCGATTCAGTCTGTTGCTGGAACACTGGAATTTGTATCCAATCAGGCTTTGGACAATCAGTATACTGATCACGTTGTTTTGTGGGCTTCCAGAGCCGTCGCGGTCGCACAGCCAAAGATTGCCAAGGACTTGCTTTCGATTAAAGGCGTTGCATCAGCCAAAGAGGATTGGCGTGTGGCGGTGCTCGAGGCGATGATCACCGCTGTCAATGGTGATGTGTCCGCCGGAAAAGCACAGTTTGAAGCCTTAGAAGGAGTGGCGCCAGCACAGGCCTTGAGCGATGCCAAAGCCACGACTGTGGTTGTGTTGAGTTCAATTGACAAAGACGGCTCGTCGCTTCTGTCAGGATTGAATGGTACTGGGGCTGCTTACGCTGCGTACTCTGCCAATCAAAAGTCTCGAGCTTTGGATTTGGTGGACTCAGATGTGTTTGAACGATTTTTAGAAGGAGGATTGTAAGATGGGTATCAAACTGAACGTTACAAAACTGGGTGTTGTTGCTGTCTTTTTCAGTTCGATGATGTGGTCTGGTCCTGCAGACGCAAAAAAGAACAAAGGCGATGAAGGTGTGGAAATTGAGATTACGGTTTTGGATGCCGAAACCAGTGAGCCCATTCCCACTGCGGTGGTCAAACATGCGCAAGCATCTCAACCATCTAGGGTAAACTCGGTGACAGGTTCTTGGAAAGACACTGAAAGCATTGATTCTTCAGGAGAGATTCACATGTTCTTGCCGGGAAACACAGAAGAGTTTTCTGTATCCGCATCTGGTTACATGACTCAAGTGGCCAAGTATGATGTTCGTCGTCGCAACAATGTGATAGAGATCCAACTGGAAAAGATGGAGATTATCGCCCCCAAACTCGACGATACAATTATTCCATTTGGTAGAGATACAGTGAAAACCGACAGTGGTCCAGGAGGGGCACAATGATGAAGTTTCGATTCCATTCTTTTAACAGCGCAACCCTGACAAAATTTTGTGGTTTGAGCATGTGTGGGTTGTTCTCACTGTGGTCTGTTCAGTCAACCGCTGCTGGAAAACAGTTTGAAAATGCCTTTACCGGGTTGGTTTGCAACAATGGTTGGGTTTCCTGTTTGGTAGATGGCGATGAACTCACTGTGGACTCCGTATCGGACAGTCGTGGGATTTTACACAATGCCCAGTCTCGAGTGTCCTTCTTCGATTTTGAACCCTTGCCTGGTCACTCTCCATTTGAGATGATGGGTGAGTATCCTGAAGTGGTAGCAGAAGTAGAGCCCGAACCGGCAGAAGAACCGGTGGCAAAGGTTGTCAAAAAACCCAAACCTGCCCCAGTGGCAAAGGTGACAAAAGTTGATCGTGTGCCCGAGCCGGAGCCAGTCCCAGAGCCAGAAGCCGTTCCAGAACCGGAGCCAGTCCCTGAACCAGAGACTGTTCCTGAACCGGAAGTGATCCCAGAGCCAGAGCCGGTACCCGAACCCTCGGTCGATTTGTCTCAAGATGGCTGCGACGATTTAATGTTGCTCGAAGGTTCTGCCATGATGGGTGAATTGAGTGGCGACGACAAATCTTGTTTGGAAAGCAAAATTAGCAGTGGGATTCCCTTGACGCAAAAGCGAGACGTGAGTTTGTTGCTGATCAACAATGCAGAAGCATCTCGTGATATGGGAGAATGGTCTCGCTTGGTTGGTCGACACTTGCAAAACTATGATCAGTCGGACCCGGTGGTGTGTATGCGGTATGCGTATTTCCTCTCCAAGAAAGGTGTGGGATCGGCATCCAAGGTCATCAAGTGGTCTGAAGCAGCATTGGCGAACAAACACCAATGGTCTGGCGGTGAATTCAAAAAGAATGTCAATGCGCTTCACGGTATGCGTGCCACTGCTGCCAATCAACTGTGGATGAATGCTGAGAACAAGTTGGTATCGGACAGTTCTGAATCCAATAAAAACAAAGCGGAAAATTACCGTGGACAAGCAAAGAATTATGCCAAAGAGTGGTTGGACTATGCGCGTGCGTCTGGGCAATCCACAAAGGCCGCGATGAGTTTGTGCGTTTCCGCCACACAAGGTGACGTAGGGTTCTGCCAATGATGAGGGGAGTGCTGAGAGGAATGCTGTTGGCAGGACTGTCGTGGATGCCATTCTATGGTGTGGGCTGTTCTGGAGACTCTGAAACCACCGAAGAATCGAGCGACGTGAATAGGCCTGAAGTGCTGTCTTCTGAAAATATTGAACGGACTTGGGTATTCAAAGCTGCAGATACTCAATGGCGCGGACAATTTGAAGGTGACCCAGGTTGGACGGGCTTGTTCAACCGAGATTACGCCAGCGCTCTAAGTGGTGCGTCGGGGATCGGTGACGTTCGTATGCAGGCGGAATATGCCGGTGTATATCGACAGGCGACTTTGATGCACGCCCACGCCACCAACCACATTTATGATACCGATCGCCAAGAAGAAGATGGTTCAGACACGTTCTACTTGAGGGCGGTCGCGAGAACGATACTGGGTGATTACGCTCCGGCTAAGGCTGACTTTGATAGCGTTGCCAGTGGTGGCAGTGAACAGTTGAAAGGGTTTTCGACTCAGTGGATGTCCATCGTTTCGGCCGAAGGGTGGGCACCCGAACGCGTATTGGAAGGGCATTTCGTCAACATTCCACCCATGACAAATTCTGCCAAGGACAAGTTTCGTCTAGAGAGTATCCCGCACTTTTCGATGGCCACAACGTTGGAAGGTGTATCTGCTGAGGCGACAGATTCTACAGAATTGTGGGTTCGTTCAAGGTGGCACGAGCAGTTTGCAAAAGAGATGGCGATCCAAAACAACATGGATCCTAAATGGGTGGATGTGTTTATGGGACCGTGGTTGACTCCGATGGAATATACCTATGCCAAGGGGCAGTCTACAACCACCTTAGCAGAACTCAAACCCGAGACGCTGGATGATGCTTGGTTGTTTCTGAGCCGCAACTTGGTCGCTGAAGACGCGTTGTTTTTGTACGATCTTCATTTTTCGTCAGCGCCGACAGAGACTCTACGTCAATGGTCCAAAAGCAGTGTGTTGGCTGAGATTTTGGAAAAATGTTTGGTAGATGACCAACTCGACGTCCCCAAAGTGTTGGATGCCGCCGGTCAATTGGAATTGGCCATCTTGGAAGCCATGAAAAAGGCTCAAGGAAAAGATGAACCTTTTTATCCATTGTTTGCGGACTTTGCTGAGCAAGCAGTATTGATTGCCGGTGTATTGGTGGCCGATAAACTTGAACAACGAGAAGACTCCGGACGCCTTCGACTGAATGCTAGAGACTTAGCGTTGCAAAACTCAAAGGATGCCCTGTTTCTTACCAGTTTCGCGGCTTGGGATGTTCAGAATCGTTATCCGTTGCGGGCGCAAGATATGTTGCACAAGTACAGTGGAGATTTTCCAGCGTTTAAAGTCGCTGGACACCCACTTGGAACGTTGCAAATCCGTCTGGGACGGTCAGCAGGTGTACCCGGGGCTGCAAATTGAGGGAATAAGAATCGCCCCTTTGTGGTATACGTATTACAATGGATTTGTCTTGGAGGACAACGCATATGAAAAGATCTTGGATGCTTGGTGGGGTATTGCTCACATCTGCCGTCTTGGGAACCGCTGTGGAAGTGCAGTTCTATGACGAAGCGAAGCCGTCTACACTGAACCCTTTGTTTGCAACTACAATGGTCGACAACCGTGCGCATGAGTTGTATTTCGATCGGTTGTATTACAACAACCCAACGACAAATACGTTGACCAGTCGATTGATTGATGAGTCGCAGACCAAGATTGAAGATGCTGGAAAATCATTGAGGTTGACGATCAAAGACGGAATCAAGTGGCACAACGGAAAAAACTTTACTGCAAATGACATTTGTTTCACAATCGATGCGATGCTCAACGTTCGGACACCCTCTCCAATTGCACACTATTACCGTGAGCATCTGGCGGGTTGCTCTGTGGAAAAGAACAACGTAGCCAAAGTGACGTTCAAACGTGTCTATCACAACCCGCGTGAGCGACTGAAATTTTTCGTACTTCCAAAATCAGAATTTTCCTCAACGGCGGTACAACCTGACACTGAGTTTGCAAATCAGCCAATTGGCACAGGCCCAATGAAAGGGCGCATGGGGACGTTGGCAGCGCGTTTCGAGGCCCATACCAAAACATCTCACCACAGTCCAAAGATTGATGCGATGAAGATGTCCGAAGGTCAGGACCCAGCAGTACAAATTAGTACTTTGCGCAATGGTGCGATGCACGGAATCGTCAGTGTACCTCCCATTTATCGCCCAGAACTCCAAACTGAGAGCGAAGTGCAACTTCGTGGATACGACTTGCGCTCTTGGTGGTTCATCGCGCTGAACACAAATTCGGGACCACTGGCAATCAAAGAGGTGCGTCAAGCACTGAATTACAGCCTCGATCGCAGCGAGTTGCGTGAAAAGAGTATTGGGTTTGACAAGAATGACAAAGAGTCCCCCTGTGAGTTCATCTCTGGACCGTTTGTACAATCCAGTGCGTATTACAACCATCAAGTCCCACCGGTCGAGTTTGCCGATAAGCGCAAAGCAGAGGCCCTGTTGAGTGCGGCTGGGTTAGAAAAGAACGGACTGTGGTTTCACGAAGGCAAGCCGGTTGCACTTCGCATCGGAATGGATGCCAAACTGGGCAAAGAAGCCACTGACTTGGGTACCCAGATCGCCAACCAGTTGATTGCGGCGGGTTTCCAAGCACAGTTTTCGAAAGTCAACACCGACGACTGGAACCGCAAAGCGATCACTGGTCAGTTGACTAAAGAATACGACATGTTGATCGGAAAGTGGTCTTTTGGTATCAATGAAGACGTCAACGATTTGTTTCAAACACGATCGGAAACCAAGTTCCAAGGCCGACACAACATTTTCAACTACTCCAACCCCGAAGTAGACACGACGCTGGTTGAATATGAGAAAGCCCGCACCACAGACACAGCAAAGAATGCGTACCACAAGTTGCACTCTCAGTTGGCAGATGATTTGCCGTACTTGTTCTTGTGGAAACTGGATACAAAGTCTGCTTGGCGTGCTGAAGTGAAAGACATCACAATTTCACCCTACTATTACTTCACCGACATCAACCGTTGGTATGTTTCGAAGTAAGTTGTTTCTTGAACAATCCAATCAATGATGCTGTACCGATGCGACTTTGTGTTTCGCATTGGGTCAGACAGAAGGAAGTGTAGCACGTGAAGTTTTGGTGGATACAACCGTTGGCAAGGGCTGTTGTTGCAATCGGGCTGCCGTTGTTGGTACCTGGGCTCATCACCGCTCTGATTTGGGCGCTTCCCGGAAATCCAGCGGAAATTATTTGTCCTCCAAGTATCTGTACCGGTGGAGAGGAACTGGCTGCTCGTTGGCATTTGGACAAAGGTCCGTGGTCATTCTATGGACACTGGGTGTCTTCAGCCATGCAACTTGATTTCGGAGATTCGTGGCGTGTGTTGACAGGAAAACCCGTCATTGAATTGATGTCGCAGACCATACCCAACACCTTGCTCTTGATTGCATTGGCTTTGGTACCCATTACAGTCGGTTCGGTTGTGGGGGCTTTTCAAAAACCCTCCAAGAGATGGGACCCAGCGCTTGTATTTTTGAGTGTGTTGCCGGTGGTGGTGCTGGCACTGGTGGCTGCAGCAGTAGTAGAGTTAAACTTTGCGGGTGCAGGTGAAGACGGATTGGGCTACTGGGTGCGAATGGTTGCGGCCGCATTGACCTTGGGCATTGCTGACGGTGCGCTCAGTGGATCGATTCTTGGGAACCGTTCCATGTTTGAGCAAGAAAATCAGCAGCGATACGTTGGCATTTCGATTTTGCGCGGAGAGAGCAACTTTTCCAATACATTGCCAAACTTAGCCGGAGCCTTGGTTGGGCAGTACCGGTCTAGAATAGTTCAACTCTTAAGTAGTGCTGTCATCGTTGAAGTGATCGTCAAGATTGATGGCTTCGGCGCTTTACTTTGGAGGGGGACGTTAAAACAAGATTTTGGTGTGGTACTTGCGGCAGCAACGGTCTTTGCAGCCTTGTCCTCGGCACTGTTGTTCTTTCAAGCGGTGGTTGAAGTGTTGCAAAATCTTCATCAACGACGGTCTCCTCACATTGAACTCGACGTGGGAGGGCCATCATGAATCGACGACATGTCTACATTGCTTTTTCCATTGTTTGTTTTGTCGTGTTGTTGGCGTTGGCTTGGAATGCCCCTGAATTTCCAAGTACCATTGATCGGTCGCAGCGTTCTTTGAAGCCATGGGAATACTGGCCTTTGGGAACCGATATGAAGGGACGTCCACTCATTGAATACGCGACTCAAGGCGCAAAAGTGATCGCGATACCGTCTCTGTTGGCAGGTATACTCGTGGCACTCTTTGGAATGGCCGGGGGCTTGTTGCGCTGTGTTGAGTGGCCCACCACCCAAACAATTGTCCAGTTTATCGGAGAGATCATTGGGGCACTTCCCAGGATGGTGGTGATACTGGTCGTGGCGTTGTTGTTGCCAACCGATTGGCGCTCGTTGCTGCCCTTGGCTGTTGTGTGGTCTATATTGTGTGCGCCAGGTGCCATTGATGAAGCGGGTGCAGTGGCTGCTCGATTGGGTGGTACGCGTTTCGTTGAGGCACTAAAAGCCCATGGGTTTGGTGCGTGGCGGATCTATGTGCACCACATTGTTGTGTTGAATCTTCGTCCAGTGTTGGTTCGACAGGGTGCAGAAGCCATGATGTCGGTGGCCTTTTTGGAAGTGGCATTGTCCTATCTTGCGGTGGTAGAAAACCAGTCTTCTTTTACCCATGCCGACAATCTTCGCTCTTGGGCCGACTTGCTCAAAGAAGGCTACTTGTGGTTGGCGTTGGGCATGGATACGGGCCACGTGCTTGCTGTTGGACTCGGGCTGTTGGGCTTGATTGTGTTGACGGCAACCGCCTTGAGCAAAGCGGCGGAGGCAAGATGAACCAGTTGATTGAGCTTCGAGAGCTGTGGATTGCCACCCACCAAAGAGATTTGGTCAAAGGTGTAGACGTAGACATTTTTCCTGAGCAAGTAACTGCGTTGTGTGGGCCCAGTGGCTCTGGAAAGTCATTGACTGCACGGGCGATGATGTCGGTGCTCGATGTTTCCCCTGGATTGCAGGGAGGGCATCTTCGATATCCAGCAATTGACGCAAAAAAAGATTGGTTTGCCGATGTGGTCGGAAAAGGGATCTCTGCTCAGCGACGGTTGTTGAAACAAACCCAGCATCTACGGGGACACTTCATTACATATTCACCCCAGTCAGCTTCCTCTGCACTCAATCCTGGTCGGACAATTGGTCGTCAAATGGAAATGGCCATCGCCAGACGGCCGAATCCACCAACGTCATTGTCCAAAGAAATCTTGCGCATTTTGGGGCAGGTGGGGCTTGATCGAGCTTCTGTGGGTGCATTGCCGAGTGAGTTGAGTGGTGGGATGTGTCAGCGTGCAGCGTTGGCGATTGCGATTGCCCCCAATCCACAGTTGGTAATTGCCGACGAACCGGAGACTGGATTGGACCCAGTGCTGCGACGTGCTGTGATTGAGTTGCTCGTTCGTGTGGTGCGTCAAAATGGTGCAGGCTTGGTTTTGATCAGTCACCATGAAGATACGGTTGAGCGAATCGCCGATGCAGTGGTCCGATTGAAGCCCCACGTTTCGGAGGACTCATGATTGTTGAGGTCAAGCAATTGGTGAAGACGTTTGAGCAACGGGGCACGTTCCCATGGTCGCCGGTGCGCCAAGTCAAAGCGGTACAAGGGGTTGACTTACAAGTCGGAGCGGGTGAAATCGTTGCGCTTGTGGGGCAGTCTGGATCAGGAAAGACAACGGTTTCTCGTATGATTCTGGGGTTGGAGGAACCAACCAGCGGTGAGATTTGGCTGGATGGGCAGCGTTGGGATGGCTTAAGCGAATCGCAACGACGTCCACTGAGATCCAAGTTTCAGTACGTGCCACAGGATTCTATGTCGGCACTCAATCCACAACAGACCGCTTTAGAACACATTGCAGAGACGTTTCAAGTATTGGCGAACCGAACGGCTTCGGAAGCCAGAGTAGAGGCCACCAAATTGCTGTCTTCGTTGGGACTTGAAGAGAGGCTACACGCGTTGCCTCGCGAAATGTCTGGTGGGGAACAGCGAAGAGTCACCCTTGCAAGGGTACTGGCGTTGAACCCAAAGTTGATTGTCGCCGATGAACCAACCAGTGGTTTGGACCCCGACAGAAGAGATTCTGTGTTGGAGGCGTTGTTCGGAAACCTCCCCAAAGATGCAGGTTGCATTTTGGTGACGCACGATATGGCAGAGGCCAAGCATTGGTGCAATCGCATTTATGTGATGTTGGCTGGTCGAGCGATCGAGATTTTGGATCTGTCAAAGGACGAACCCCAGCATCCATATTCGAAGTTGCTCTTTGACCCGTGGGGGTCGCCATTGCCTGAAAAAGAATTGTCGAAAGAAGGGTGTCCCTTTCATAGCAACTGTTCAATTGTGTTACAATCGAAGTGTACACAGTCACTCCCACAGTTGACTCCGTTGTCGAATGGCCATTCGGTGGCTTGTCATGCGCTGTGTGCAGATTCCTTTCAGTCCAAAGAAAAAGAGAACACTGTTTCACCCAATGCAGGAGAGGCTCCATGAGTATACTGCCTTTGATGGTGCTTGTACAACTTGCAAGCGCAGCGTCCGTAGAGGAAGAGCGAGCAGAGATGGCTCGTATTCTCGAAGATATGAAGCAGTTTCGGGAAAATGCCAATTGGACAGTGGTAGAGAAGCGATATCAGCAATTGTCTGAATTTTCTAAGGCTGAACCCACGGTTGAGATGCATTTGTTGGGTGCAGAAGCTGCGAGTAATATAGGAAATGTTGCGGCAGTGAAAGAACGATTGGGTTTCGCTTTGGCGATTGAAGAAAGTGAAAAGACCCGTCAATGGTATGACTCGATTACCGCTACTTATGGTCCGGTGACCATCAAGGTGCCCAAAAAGTTTGAGACGGTACCAGACTTGACGATTGCCATGATGCCGTTTTTTCCCGATCAACAGTTGGCATTGGCGTTTGCACAACAGTCGATTCAAGACAATCGAAAGTTCCAAGGCTACATTCCGTTTGGGGACTATACGATTGCCGGCTCCACATTTACGGTCGAGCAAGGTGGTTCTGGCGTCACTGTTGTAGTTCGTCCTGAAGGTTCAGCCAAAAACTCAGCCAAAAACAAAGAGAAGATCGCCAAGGGAGACGCTGAGAAGTCCAACGGTTCTGGTGCTTCAACAAGCACTGGAGATGGTGCAATGGGGCTGCGAGTAGATTTTGGGTTGGCAGCTGCCAATGCTGGCACAACAGAACAAACCGGTCAAGCACAGGCCTTTGGTGGTGTGGGTACTCGTGTAGGTGTGGGTGTCGGGTACGGTCTGTCCGACGCATTGTCGATCGTTGCGGAAGTGGGGTACCACGGTTCTTTTGGTGCTGGTGAAGCACCAACGTTGTCCAGTTTGACCACGACTGGATACGATGCCACTCCAACATTGTACAATGGCGCATTTGGTTGGCTGGCGGCGTCGATGACATTCAACGACGTGGAAGTGTTGGTGGGACCGATCACTGAGTTTGCGAGTGTGCAAACACAGGGGCTAAATTTAAGTCCTGATTCTGTGGAATACACACAAGGACAAGGGGATTATGTACCTGTACAGGGAAGCATTTTGGCTTCTGGACTGTCGGGTGGGGTGACTTATGCAGGAATGGATATCGGAGAAGGGTTGTTGGGTGGGGTATCCACGTATGTGGGCGCTCAATCTGATGGGGCACGATGGTATACGTGGGGACAAGTATCCTTGACCCTCAAAGGCCAGTAAGAAAAACATGTACGAATATGATTTGGAACGGATGAAGGGAGAAAAGCAATGATTACGACACTGTTGATGATGGGGTTACAGGGTGCACAAGCAGAGCAAGTGCAGGTACCAATGGATGGCCACGCCATGAACCCAGTATGGTCACCGGATGGTAAAAAGGTGGCGTTTGAAATCAATGGCCAAACCGGAAGCATTACGCTGTTTGTAGCGACCATCGACGGTGGGAAGAGTACTGGGGTGCCAGAAAAAATGGGGCTCAAAGTCGAGCAGACTTCTTTCGGTGGCTCGAGCGGTACAGTAACGGCAGCGCCAACGTGGAATCCGGTGAACAAGGCCCTGCTCTTTGAAGGCTCGCACAAGGGTGGTTCAAACCGACTGTACATGTATTCTTTCAATGGACAACCACCATACCCAGTGCCAGAGAGTGTTGTGTCGGGAGATTTGTCTTGGCCATCATTCAGTGCCGACGGGATGAGCATGCTCTTTGTCAGCGATCAAACTGGGAAAGGAGATGTGTATACCTTGAGTCTCAAAGATTGGAAAACGACAAAGCAGGTAACCAACTCTGAGTATTCAGAAATGTCTCCACACTTCAACGAAAGTGGGGATATCGTATACACCCGTAAGCAGAATGACGCTGAAGATATCTTCGTCAATAAAGGTGGGGTAGACAGCGACTGGGTTGGTGGCGCAGGCGATCAGACGCGTCCACAGTGGGTGGGCTCTTCGGTAATTTATTTTACCAGTGAGCGAGGAGGCGGCGTTTGGGACGTGGCAATCTCCAACGGTCCAAAGCAGTCTAAGATTTTGGCCAAAGACATACGTTTGCCGTTTCGAGCATCCCCAGCGTTGAGCCCAGATGGAAACTGGGTGGCCTATGGATTGGAAAACCCCGATCAAGCAAGCAGCATTTGGCTAACCAAAGTCGATGGAAGCAAAACCATTCAAATCAAGACGCCACATCAAGCCTGTGCAGAACCTTCTTTGACCAAAGTGGGCGCCAAAGTGTACTTGGCATACACAGGACTGCCTTCTGAGGGTTCAAATTGGCGACAATTACACATTGTGGACGTGACCGACAAACTCAACTAAAGTGTAGTATTTGAACAGAGAAGTTCAAAAAAACACTTTCTTTTTGGACAAATCACCCTATAGATGGATACGTTTGTTGTGCTATGTTGCAATGCAACAAAATTTGTTATCAATCATTTTTATGGGAGTGAATTATGGAAATCAACGGCAAAACTTTTTTGGTCACCGGTGGTGCTCAAGGGATGGGAAAATCCTTTACATTGGAACTGGCAAAGCTTGGTGCCAATGTTCTATTTTGTGACTTGAATGCAGAGAAAATTGCAGAAGTAGAAGCCGAAGGCGCAAACCTAGAAGGTGGCGTGAAAGGGATGGTTCTCAACGTCGCAGAGAGAGATGAAGTGGTCGATGGTGAGATCGTATACGGAATCGACAAGTCTACTGCAAACTTCAAGTCATTCATTCAAACTGCGGTGGATACTTTTGGCGATGTACATGGAATCATCAACAATGCCGGTATCATTCGCGATGGCATGATGGCCAAGAAAGATCGCAAGACTGGTAATGTGAAGGTCATGTCCAACAACAAATGGCGTCAAGTCATCGACGTCAACTTAACGGGTGTATTCTTGGGTGCTCGTGCCTACGCTGAGTGGCACATCGCCAACGGCAAGAAAAATGGTGTCATCATCTCTGTATCTTCGATTTCCAAAAACGGGAATCAAGGTCAATCCAACTATTCTGCAGCCAAAGCAGGACTGGTGTCCATGACAGCATTGTGGGCTGGTGAACTGGGACGATACGGTATTCGTTCAGGCGCAATCGCTCCAGGATTTACACGCACACCGATTTTGGAAGGCATGCCACCAGAGATGTTGGAAAAGGTTGTCAAGCCGGTTCCACTTCGTCGTGTTGGAGAGCCAGAAGAAATGTTCCAAGCAATCAAGTTTATGATTGAGTGTGATTACTTCACGGGTCGTTGTGTTGAAGTCGATGGTGGATTGCGTTTGAGCTAGTTTCGCCTTGTTCATTTCAACATTGTTACTTTCAGCACTTTATATTTGAACAGTGTTGACGGTGTACATAAGCAGTGGGTTTCGACCCACTGTTTTGTGTTTTTTATGTGATGATCGTCGATTGAAGATGTTGAATAGATATTGAGGGTGATACACAGATTTTTATTGTCTATTGTGTGATGAAAACAGGATGGTGAAGGTGCATTACATTGAACTGGTTCAACAAAATCCATTGGTATGGGGTTTGTTCATTGGCTATTTGCTGTTGACGTTGGGTCTGTCGATTGTTGGGTGGTTGAAAACACAGGACATTGAAAGTTTCGCGGTGGGGTCTGGAGACATGAATCCAGTGGTTGTGGGCATCACTCTTGCGGCTTCCATTGCTTCAACGGCAACCTTTGTCATCAATCCCGGTTTTGTTTATGTACATGGCTATGCAGCGTTGATGCATTTTGGTGTTGCCGCTGGTTCGGGTGTGATTTTGGGACTGTTGATCATGAGTTTTGGATTTCGACGCATCGGTAAAAAGACCAGTGCTTTGACTTTGCCCCAGTGGATTGGACAGCGCTATGAGTCTCCACTGTTGACGATTGCATTTTCGGTGATTTCCTTGCTCTCGTTGACTTTTGCGGTGTTGATTGTTGGGGCGTTGTCGATTGTGATGCAGGCAGAACTCGGATTGAGCAACATGGAGGCCATTACGCTCATCATCGTGTTTGTGTTTGGGTACATTTTCATTGGGGGAACCTATGCCCATGCCTATACCAACACCGTACAGGGCATTTTGATGACCATTGTGGCTGCCATCATCGTCACAGAAGGGCTGCCGTTGTTGTTTCAAGGCAATGTGACGTCGACCATTGCCCAGGTAGATCCAGATTTGACAAAGTGGGTCAACCCTTCGTCCAGTTTGTTCAACAGTGTCTTTTCAGTCTATGTATCTGGCTTTGTGGTGGGATTTGCCTTGATGACCCAACCCCATATTTTGATCAAAGCCCTCTATGTAAAGAGTGAAAAGCAAGTCTGGCAGTATTTGGGAGTGGCGATCGGGGTGTCGCTGATCTTTTCAGCATTGCTTTTCGTAGGATTGTACGCACACCTCAAAGGAATGGGACCAGAGTTGTTTACCGATCCTACTACTGGAGCCTTTCGTCAAGATATGGTGATGGCAGTGTACATTACAGAAAGTTTTTCAGATACACTGCGTGCAGTCATTATGGTGGCCTTGATGTCTGCTGGGATGTCAACACTGGACGGGATTTTGGTTGCGTTGTCGTCTGTGGCGGCCAATGACCTATTTTTGAACCTGTCTAAAAATACACTGCTCAAAGGCAAAGACCCCAAGACCCAGTCAAAGATTGCCTATTTCGCTGGACAGGGGATTTTGGTGGGGATGGGACTGTTGACATTTTTGATTGTGATGAATCCTCCCAAACTGTTGGGTATCTTTGGTCAAGTGGGTGCCTATGCCATCGTGGCGGCATCTTTGGCACCAGTACTTTGTGGAATACTCTTTCCACACTTGCGTCGAGAGCCAATTATTTTGGGTGTGGTGCTTGCCTTGACGGTGCACTTTGGTCTGTACGGGATGGCATTTTTCAAAGTCAACGAGTGGGCAATTCAAAACTTTTCCAACCCTGCCGTTCCAGCGGTCATCGGAATATTTTTGAGTTTGGCAATCGCAGTGCCCGCAGGGCTATTGGCGAAGCGAAGACACTCAAACTCGTAACGCATGCACTTATCGATTCGAGAGAATCCAATTTAGCGGAAGAACATCAGATTCTTAATGCTTGAACTGGTGCTGCTGGTTCCGTTGTAGTAATACGTTCCACAGACGCTGTCAGAGGCATCACGATTTTGATGACCCCAGCCAGAAGTGCCCAAATATGGACCGGGAGAGTTCCCATTGAGTGAGCCATTTTGTGCACCCCAGATACCGTCATCACTTGAGAATCCAGAGCCAGAAGTACTCCATTTTGACGATGTGTTTGCTGTACTTGAGAACATCCAGTTTCCAGAATAATTGTAAGTTGAATTGTTGTAATACACAATCCAGTCTACATTCTCACCGCTGGATACAGAATCATTAAAGCGTTGAGCCACCGTTTTGCTGTTGGAAAATCCATAAATGATGTCAAACGTTGTGCTGACGCCATTGGCCCGGAAGTCTTGTAAAAACTCGGTGTGGGAGAAGTCTTTGAACAGTGTGGTCAAGTAAGCACTTGCAGTCACACTGGTCAATTCACTTGAACCAAAGGGTAAGTTCTCTGCACACTGAGTGTTGCTCGTAATGGCAAACAATGTCCATCCGCCACCGTCGGTGTTCATGTCGCAATAGGCATTGATTTCGCTGCCGTTGACGTAGAGTGTATATACACCATCTACAGTGTTTCCGGCGTTGCTGTAATCCAAACAACTTTCCAATCCCAGTGCGGTAGTCGAAGCAGAAGCAGAAGGTCCGTCGCCATCATCGTCAGCAGGGGTGACTTGACAGGTCCAGGTGCCAAGTTGGTCGACATTGTTGCCAAGGTATATGTCGGTTGTACTGGTGGTGTAGGTGTCGGACTCCAACCCACCACTGGGGTTGAACCATTCAAAGTGGTAGGTGACTGTATCGCCATCGAGATCTGAAGAGGGTGTTGTGACAGCGCAGGTCAGGTCAGAGCCTACAAAGGTGCTCGTTGTCGATGGACTGACAGACACTGTTGGTGCTGTGGGCAAGGTGTTGATGATTTGACGACTGCTGGATGTGGCGGTATCAGAAGCAATCCCATCAGACACGGTGGCAACAACATAGATGACGTCGTGTTTGTCAAACTGAGATGCGGGCAGTGTATCACTGTTGGAGCCAATGCTTACGGTAGAACCACCGTTGCTGGCATCTTCTTTGTACCAATCATAGGTCGTCGTCAAGGATTGGTTGTCGTCTTCGAGTGCCGCGACAATGGCCGTCACGTCTGTTTGAGAATTGATATTCGTGGGTAGGGCAACCGTGAGAATTGTCGGTGCACGGTTGCTGATGGTTTGGAGTGCAGATGAACTGTTCGAGCCACCGTAATTGTCTACGACTGTGACCGAACACCCAATGACATCTCCAACACTCAATGAACCAGCGAATGTAGAACTGGTTCCACCAACCGAACTGCCATTGCGAGTCCACGCGTAGGACGGGGTTTGGGATTCGTTCGAATCTACGTCTGACGCGCTATAGCCACAGGTGATGGTGCTGTCATCATAGGATGTGCTTGGAGAAATGCTCACCGTATCGACGGTGGGGTTGGTGTTTTGTACCACAATGGAGGCTACGGAAGACACAGAGTCTCCACTGTTGTCGGTTGCGGTGGCTTGGCATTGGATTGTGTCGGTCGGAGATGCATCGTTGGCATCGATTGTGTACGTATTGCCAGAGCCGATGCTCACGCCGCCCTTGCTCCAAGAATAGGTGGGGGAGATGGCACCGTCATTGAAATCGGTGAATGTGGCACTGCAGGTCAGGACCCCACTCGTAATTGCACTTGGGCTTGCCGAAATGACTGCCGGCGTTGAGATTTGGGGCAACGTGTTTTCTATGGTCACCGTTTGTGTGGCGACATCACTGGCACCATATTCATCGGATAAAGAGGCGACCGCAGTGAGTGTGGTTCCTACGGCATAAGAACTGTCTAAGGTCAAACTGGATCCTGTTCCAACACTTTGTCCTTGGTTGTTGAGCCAACTGTACTGAATGGAGAGGGTGTCGTTGTCAACGTCAGAGACATTCAAGACCATTTCGAGTGTGACGTTTGCCTCGACGGCGTTGCCCGGTGTAATGTTGAAACTGTCAATGGAGGGTGGGGTGTTTTGTACAACGATGGAGGTGGAAGAACTTACTGTTTCTCCGTCGTCATCGGTTGCCGTGGCCGTACAGAATATCTCATCGGTCGGGTCTGTCGTATTTGCGTCGATGGTCAAGGTGTTCCCAACCGAAGGCAATTGGGTGCCATCCAGCAAGGTCCACGTATACGAAGGGGTTAACGAACCGTCGTTGTAGTCTGAAAAGGAGGCCATACAAGTCAACATCCCAGTTGTAACTGGATTGGGGTTTGCGCTGATGCTGGCAGGACTTCTGACGGTGGGGTTGGTGTTGAGAATGGTGACAACATCGGACTGGGTGGCCACGCCCCCA